>JASMLP010000025.1 GCA_030748635.1 Planctomycetota bacterium | reverse complement strand
AGGAAGCGGTAGAGGAGTGAGAGCTTGATCCCCCAGGGTTCGGTCGCGGTGTCGAGGGCGGTGTGGCCTCGGTGGTTCTGGACGTTGGGGTCGGCTCCGCTGGAGAGCAACAACTCGACAGTTTCCGGGTGGCCGAAGAAGGCCGCGCTGAGCAGGGCGGTGGAACCGTTGCGGTTGCGCAGATTCAGTTGGGCTCCCTTTTCGATCAGGAGTTTCGTGGCCGGGGTTTTGCCCCAGGTCGCCGCGGCCATCAGAGGGGTGGTCCGGCTCTTGGGTTGTTGGGCGTCGATATTCGTACCCGCCGCAAGATGTTGCTGGAGGGCTTTCAGGTTTCCGGTACTGGCGGCGGTCCAGATATTGACGCCTTCAGGAGGTTGGGGTCTTGCGGGGGGCTTGGCTTTTACAATCGGATCGGCTTGAGGCGACGGGTCGGTTGGAGGAGAGGGTTTGGAGTCGGCGACCTGCTCGGTTGGAGGAGTGGGCCTGGACTCGGCGACCTGTTCGGTTGGAGGAGTGGGCTTGGACTCGGCGACCTGTTCGGTTGGAGGAGTGGGCCTGGAGTCGGAGGACAATGCGGATTTAGCGACCGGTTCAGGGGAAGAGGTCGGTTTCGCGGATTCGGGAGGATCGGAGTCGTTGCATCCGGAGAGAAGCGTGAGGAGGAGAGTCCAGAGGGGTAGGGTTTTCATGAGGGGAGAGGAGTCTAACGGGGATGTCTGTTTTTTGGAGGACTTCTGGGCGATATCTTTTTTATCTCTCGGAGTCGGAGACGGGCGAAAGGGCGGGAGTTTCGAAGATTTTATCTCGCTTTCAAGAGACCCGGGGCGATCGACCCCTCGAAGATATTGGAATAGATCGGAGGCTGGGAAGGGGAGATGTCGAGACGGTAACGCAGCCGTGTTTTCAGGGAGCCCTGGTAGAGAGGAACGACGAATTCCCAGTACTCCTGGGTCTCGAGCAGGACGCGATGAAAGGAGTTGCCGCAGTCGGTCCGGGGCATGAGTTCGATCGCGCGCCACTGACCGTCTGGCGCCTGGGCTTCACAGAAGAGAAAGAGGCAGCTGTCCAGAGCCTTGAGGCCCACTCGTTTGCCGGTTCGGTTGACCAGGAGAAGGCGAAATCCCCGGTATCGTTTCTGGAAAGGCGCTCGCTTTTCGGGGAGCGCGAGCAAGGTCAGTCGGCCCTCGGGTAACGAAAGAGTTTGATGGGCCGTTGTCAGTTTGCGAGGGAAGTTGTTCGAGTCTCCAAATCCTCCCAGGGCTTCCTGGTCGGGAATCCGGCTTCCCGCATGACAGTAACAAGTGATCGGTTGGGGGCTGTTGAGTCGCTGGAGGGGAGCGGGGGTGTTTTCGTCGGCAAGGACCGACGCGGAAAGGATCGAGAGGGAAAGGAGGATCGGGCCAGGAAGCAGTCTGGAAAGAGATCTCATGGTGGGGCTCCGATTTTTTGTCGAATCACGCAAACGGCGCTTTCGAGGGGATATTTCCAAGAATACTCGTTTTCACTCCGAAAGGTTTTCTTTTCTCTGGATACGATTGATTGTTGATCTCGGAGTGTTTGGGCCATGAGAATAGGGATCGCGGTTCGATGCGGGGTAGATTTTGTGAGATCTTAATTTGCTGTGGGGGAATGAGTGATGAAGAAAGATTTTTCTTACGGAGAGATCCTGGGTGAGAGTTCTCGGATCTCGAATTCCAACTTCCTTTCGTTCATGTTGATCGTGGGGTTGATTACGAGTCCCACACTACTGGCGGAACTGGGAATATATGTGCTTGCGCAAGAGGCGATGTCCGACCCAGAGAAAGCGGAAGCTTTTTTAGCAGCAAAGAGTGGCATTCCGATCCTTCTCGGTTTACTGAGCCTCTTTCTCGGTCCGATCAGTACGGGAGCTTTGACCTACGGAGTTTTCGAGCAGGCGAGTGGACGACACGCTTCGACCGGTCAGTGTCTTTCGGTTGGCCTGCGCAAGCTGATCCCGGTGGCCTTGGTTGGGTTCGTTGTGGGTCTCTATATCGTCTTCGGAATTATTTTACTCGTCATCCCGGGGATCTATTTTGCCACGATGTTCTTTGTCGCGGTGCCGTGTGCGGTGGTCGAGCATTGTGGAGCCTTCGAATCGATGCGCCGTAGTCGGGAGTTGACTGAGGGGTATCGTGGTCAGATATTTTGGTTGCTGGTTATGCTTTTTCTCCTGGGAGTCGCGGTGGGTATGTTGGTCTTTTTCCTCACGGGTGAAGAGCTTACCTTGATGGGAATCGGCTTGGGATTCCTGACCAACTGCTGGGTGGCTGTGATCGCGGCGACCGCGGGTTCGGTTGCCTACTTTCGATTGCGTCAGATCAAGGAAGGGTTGGATTTCGAGGAGTTGAGTTCCGTCTTCGATTGAAACGATGGGGAGCGACCCGGTCAGATCACTTCGGAAAAGGCGAGGCTCGATTTCGAGGAACTTTCTGTGGCGAACAAAAGTTCGATCGTGTTCAACGTCGCGTTTCCGCTGATTTTCGAGGAGTTCTTTCTCGTTCCCTGGAGACCGTTGTGGTGGACCCTCTCTAGTCGAACGAAATAGTCGGAGCCGTCAGAAGGGGCGATCGATCCGCTTTGGTCGACCGCCCCTCGGGGCTCAACGGGCGGGAGGAGTCGCTTCCCGGACGGTGGCGCCGTGTTCGTCGCTCAAGATGAGGACGGAGAACCGATCGACTCCGCCCATCTCGTCGCCGCTCAGGGAGGCGTAATCGA
>JASMLP010000024.1 GCA_030748635.1 Planctomycetota bacterium | reverse complement strand
CTATAACAAAAACCCGGAGAAGTCCTTGGCCTATCTGCGCAAAACGCTCGCCCTGCGTTTCGACCACGAGCGGGATAGCGCCGAAAAGACCTCCCGCATCCCAACCCAGCTGGATCCGAATCTGATCGACTGGAAAAAACTTGTCCAAGAATCGATCCGGCGGCGCCGCGACCTGGGAGATCTCAAAGAGATCGCCATCACGAAACTTCTGGACATCAAACTCGACCCCGCAACACGCCGGTACGTTCTCCGCCGAGTGAAACGCCCGGACCACCCAAAGCTCGTAGACCTGGTAATCGGCGACTTGCGCACTCGAGGCAGTCGCGGATTCGGGACGATACCGATCCACTCCCGACTACTTCTCTCCCAACTCGAAGCGTGTCTCCAGCAACAACCGGCTCTCCTCAACGAAACCCGGTTCGTCCAGGCCTACCTTACGAAACTCCAACCCTCTGAAGACGTCGATCGCGATCACGAGAAGGAAGAATACAAGGACTACCTGGATCGTCTCTGGACCTTCGCCAAGCGCCTCTCTCAGGTACACAACTCTCTCAAAGCGCATGTCCTCTACCACCGTTTGACCTTCGACCTCTCCCAGGGAGTTTTCCACAAACAACGATTCATGAGCTACCTCCGGATCCCCCGAAGGGTGTCGTACATGAATCCGAAATACCTGAACCAGTACGATCACCAACGCCATCCCGCCAACCTCAGCACACGCTTTTCCTCCACCGGTTTGAAACACATCGGAAACGATGAATCTCTGGTCCGTAAGTACCTCTCCCACTTCTTTGTGACAGAAACCTCGACCGAACCCTATGCCCCCTTCGTGGGCGACAACTACCTCAGGCGCCTCTTCGCCGAGACCAAGATCCTTCACGGACTAGGAGACGATCAGGACTGGGCGGCGATGCTCGACCCGAATACGTACAAGGCGCTTCGCGAACGAGTGGAACTCACCTTTGCCCCCACCAATCCCCGGACCTACGGGGCCAAGGACCCGGTCGCCTTCGACCTGGACATCAAAAACGTGAAGACCCTGATCGTAAAAGTCTTCGAAATCAACGCCTGGAACTACTACCGCCAGACCGGCAAGCCGATGACTACCCAGATCGAACTGGACGGACTCGTTCCCGGCCACGAGGAAACCCACACCTACGAAGAATCTCCCTTTCGACGCGTCCGCCGACACTTCGATTTTCCGATGCTCTCCGCTCCAGGGATCTACGTTGTCGACTTCATCGGAGGCGGCCAGAGCAGCCGAGTGCTGGTTCAGAAGGGGCGACTGCGCCACCTGTCCCGTACCGGCCCCGCCGGTCACGTAATCACGGTATTCGACGCGGAGGATCGTGTTGTTCAGGGCGCCCGCGCCTGGATAGGCAACCGGGAATTTCGTGCCAACGAGAAGGGGGATCTACTGATCCCTTTCTCCACCCGTCCCCAAAAAACAACGATTGTCCTGACCGACGGCGAGGTCTGCAGTGTCGAACCTTTTGAGCACGCGAGTGAGAATTACAAGCTCACCGCGAGCTTCGGTATCGACCGGGAATCGCTGCTCGCAGGAAACGTGGCCCAGATCCTGGTCCGGCCGATGCTTCGACTCAACCAGAATCCGATCACACTCTCGGTTCTGAAAAAGCCTCGATTGGTGATCACCGCCCGTAATCATGAGGGAATCACCACCACCCAGGAGGTCCCCGACTTCAAGCTCTACGAAGATCGTGAGTCGACCCACGAGTTCCTCGTCCCTCCCCGACTGGCCGAGATCTCCTTCGCGCTTCGAGCCGAGGTTGAAAACCGAAGCCAGGGCAAAACAAACCCCCTGAGCTCCTCTCGAAGGATCCGTACCAACGGCATCGACCGGACCGCTCTCACCGAGGACCTGCACCTGACTCACCACAAGGACGGCTACACGGTGGAAGTGTTAGGCCGCAACGGAGAGCCGCGACCCGACCGACCGGTTCGTTTTCTACTCCGCCACCACTACGTCAACACTCCGGTTGACGTGACCCTTCGTTCCGATACCGAGGGGCAAATCACCCTCGGCCCTCTGACCGATATCCAGCAGATCATCGCCAACCCACCAGCCGGAAGAAGAACCCAGCGAATCTGGACCTTGTCCAGAAACCGCCACTCGCAGTTGCCAGTCATCCACGCTCTGGAAGGAGAATTGATCGAGATCCCCTATATGATCCAGGCGAATAGCCGTTCGAGTCGCCCGATCTCGCTCCTGGAAAAACGTGGAGGCACCTTCGCCTTCGACCACTCCGCAACCTGTGTTGTCCAACCGTCTTCCCTTCAAATCAGCGGGCTCCCCCGAGGCGAACACAGCCTGTTCGTCGAAAACGCAGATCTTCAGGTCCTCCGGATCCAGATCACCCGAGGACAACGACGCCAGGGACACCTGTTCACACCCCACAAGATCCTCGATCAGAAGCCCCTGAAAACGTTGCAAATCCAGCCGATCACCGTGGGCAAGGATACGATCACGATCCAACTTTCAGGAGCCAACCCATTCACTCGGGTCCACCTCCTCGCCACCCGCTATCTGCCCACCTATCCGATCTACAAATCGATGGTCAAAATTCGAGATAACAGTCCAGGTCAATCTCAGACCCCGATCCTGGACAGCTACCATGTCGAAGGGCGCAAGATCGGCGATGAGATGCGCTATATCCTGGAACGCAAGTACGCCACCCGCTATCCGGGGAATCTGCTGGCCCGTCCCGGACTGATCCTCAACCCCTGGGCGCTGCGCAGCACCGACACCGATGAGGAAAACCTCTCTGAAGGAGGTAGGCATGGAGGAGCCGGCGGACGGTTTGGCGGGAAGACGAACCTGGTCGCGCGTGGGGGCGGCTCCGGTACGCTCCCGACCGATTACAGTAACCTCGACTTCCTGGCGCAGGGATCCAAACTCTTATTCAACCTGGCTCCTGATGAGACTGGCCGTATCCAGATCGAGCGTACCGCCCTGGGGAGCCGCTCTCTTCTGCGAGTGGTCGCACTCGATACGCTGACCACGTGCGTACGCTCGGTCACGCTCCCCCAGCAAAAGATCTCCCTCACCGATCTGCGTCTCTCCCGCGGTCTCGACCCCAAGAGTCGCTTCACCCAGCAGCAAAAACGGACCGTCTTGCGGGAAGATGAAAACCTCATTCTGGCCGACATGACCACCGCGAGATACGAGGTCTACGACAGCCTGGAAAGAGTCTTTGATCTCTACCGTTCCCTCTCGAAGAACCCGACCCTCGACGAGTTCCGTTTCCTCCTCGATTGGCCCACGCTTACTCCCGAAAAGAAACGTGAGCTCTACTCGAAGTACGCCTCCCACGAAATGAACTTCTTTCTCTTCAAGAAAGACCCCCCCTTCTTCCAGAGCGTGGTTCAACCCCACCTGGCCCACAAGAAGGATAAAACGTTTCTGGACCGATGGTTTCTCAAGGAAGATCTCACCTCGTTCCTGAAGCCGTGGAACTACGACCGCCTCAACGTGGTCGAACGAATTCTTCTTTCGCGCCGGATCAACGGGGAGAGCAAACCGACCGCGAGACATCTCGACGATCTCTTCGCTCTTCTTCCCCCCGACGCCTCCCGCTCCGCAGCGATCTTCTCGACCGCCATCCAGGGGCGATCCCTCGATACCGACAGCAATGACAAGTACGCCCCTAGTCCGGGAAAGGCCCCCTCCCAAGGTGAGGAAAAAAGTCGTCGATCCGACAGACGCTCGAGAAAGATGCTCGTCGAGAAAGGTGACGCCTTCGAAGCGGATAGCGACGATGCCGCGGAGGAGGAACCCATGGCTGAATCCAGGGGGCGATCATTCGGTTCGAAAGGCACCCACACCGCCATAGGAAGTGGTGGAGCTCCCCGTAACCAGCGCGAAAAAGAACTCCTTCAGGGCGAATTCAAGAAAAGTAAAAACAGGGGCTATTTCTCCAAGGACAAGAGCCTGATCGCTGAAGCGACAACCTTGTACCGTTCCCTCGAACCGACCCGGGAGTGGGTCGAAAACAACTACTACCACCGTCCGATCGAAGAGCAGAACGCCTCTCTGGTGACCGTCAATCGGTTCTGGAAAGAGCTGGCCCGACACGACCTCGCCACCCCGTTCTACTCCACCCACCTGGCTGAATCTCACCGCAACTTCACCGAGATGATGTTTGCCCTCTCGTTTCTCGATCTACCGCTGAAAGCGAAGGGCGCCACCCAAACGAGAGAAGGGCAAAAACTGACCCTGGCGGCCCAAAGCCCTCTGGTCGTTTTCCACCGGGAGATCAGCCCGACAACCCAGTCCCCAGCCGACTCCTCCGTCCTGGTTAGCCAGAACTTCTACCGCCACGGCAGTCGTTACCACTACGTTGACGGTCGCAAGGTCGATCACTACGTAACCGAGGAGTTCCTCATCCATACCGTCTACGGCTGCCATGTCGTGGTCACCAACCCGACCTCGACCGCCCAGCGCCTGGAAGTTCTGCTCCAGGTTCCAGTCGGTTCGATTCCGGTAAATGGGGCCCAGTTCACGCGAAGTATCCCGGTAGATCTCGCCCCCTACCGGACCCAGACCTTCGACCTCCTCTTTTACTTTCCTCAGGCCGGCCGTTTCACCCACTACCCGGTCCACGTCGCTCGAGGCGAACAGATCGTGGCCAACGCTCCCGCCGTGGAGTTGGTCGTTGTCGATCAACCTTCGAAAATCGACACCCGATCCTGGGCTCACGTCGCCCAGAGCGGGACGACTGAAGAGGTCCTCGACTACCTGAACACCCACAATCTTCATCGAATCGACTTTTCCCGGATCCTCTTCCGGATGAAAAACCGAGAAGTCTTCCTCGCGGTCACCGGTCTTCTCCAGAAACGCCACATCTACAACCACGATCTGTGGGCTTACGCTCTACACCACGCGTACGTACCGGCGATCAACGAGTATCTGGAGCACCGCGATCCGTTTGTGGCCAACTCCGGAGAGTCTCTGAGGAGTCCATTGTTAGCCATCGACCCGGTCCATCGCCGGACTTACCAGCACATCGATTACCACCCCCTGGTCAACGCGCGCGCGCACCAGGTCGGGAAGCGTCGGACAATCCTCAACCAGCGATTGAATCAGCAATACCACTCTCTCCTCAAAACCCTCAGCTATCGCCGCGAACTCGACTCCGTCGACCGCCTGGCAGTCGTCACCTATCTCCTGCTCCAGGATCGGGTCCAGGAAGCGCTCGACCATTTCGGTCTCATCGATCGCAAGGAAATCGCGGCCAAGATGCAGTACGACTACTGCGCGGCCTACCTCTCCTTCTACACCGAAAACCTCGATAATGCTCGCGCGATCGCTACGCGTTACCGCGAGTATCCGGTGGACCGCTGGCGCAACGCCTTCGAGGCCATCACC
>JASMLP010000023.1 GCA_030748635.1 Planctomycetota bacterium | reverse complement strand
CCGCCCAACAGGCCAGTAACACGGCCGGTAGTTTTACTGCCACGGGTGGAATCCTTCGTATTACTGGATCTCTTGGAACCGAGGATGTCGCGATCAACAGCACCCTTGCCACGGCTGGTGTTGTCTCCGCGATCAACGAGTTCCGAGATTTCACCGGTATATACGGTTCAGGAACCAGCATCTACAGTGAAGACTTCGGAAGCGACGAAATGGTTCGAGTCCAAGTTATATCTGGTACCTATAACGGTGTTTCCGGCATCGATAACGGTCAGGATGTGGGCATTAATCTTGATGCCACGACTGTGGAATCGGATGGTCTTAATGTTCGCTTCAACTCGAAGTTCCTCAAGGGTGAATTCACCTTTGCGGCAACTGCTGCCCAGACTCTTACGAGTCATAGCATCGGAGTTCGAGAGAGTGGTCTCACATTCCAGTTAGGAAACGAAGCTCTGGCTTCCGATCAGATTACGATCGGGGTCGGTTCGGTCGATCCTCTTTTCTTGGGAAGTGATTCGATTACTCGCCCGGCGGGAGGAGGTACGGTTGGCGGTTTTCTGGATAGTTTGGTATCCGGTGGAGCCAATGACCTGACATCTGAACCTGGTAACGCGGTCAAGATCCTTGATGAGGCACTCGATCAGGTAAACGGTTTGAGGGCATTTTTGGGGGCTATCTCCAACGATACTCTTGATCCGAATACTCGAAGTCTAAGTGTTGCACTCGAGAATATCGTCGCTAGTGAAAGTTCGGTTCGGGATCTGGATTTTGCGTCCGAGACCGCAGAATTCACCCGGGCTCAGATCCTCTTCGCGGCCGGAACTAGCATTCTGGCTTCGGCGAATCTGGTCCCGCAGACGGTCCTGTCGCTCTTGCAGTAGTGATGACGCCTGGAGGGTAATTCACGTTGCCTTCCGGACATTTCCTCTAGGACGGCGACCGGAATTCGTTTCTGGTCGCCTTTCCTGGTGTTCGTAATAGCGGATGGATGCAATTGGATTGGGTTCACGTAGAGGTTTCTGTGTTGAATTTTCTCAAAATATACAGCTTCCAAGCGATCCCACGGTGTTGTGTGATGATTCGGGTTGGGCAGGGGCTCTTTGCGGTGTCTTCGGTATGGAGGCGCCTTCGTGAGCTTACGAATCAATCATAATCTAGAAGCTCTTCGAGCTATTGGGCAGCTCCGGAGTGCCGATGCCCAAAATAGTGGTGCGCTCCAAAAGCTTTCTTCCGGTTTGAGAATTCAGAAGGCTTCGGATGATCCTTCCGGACTTGTGATCAGTGAACTCTTTCGGGCGCAGATATCCGGGGTCGATCAAGCTCTGGAAAATACCCAAACAAACAGGAATCTTCTTGCTACAGCCGACTCGGCACTCCAGGAAATACACGATCAAATCGTTTCGATTCGTTCTATGGCGATTTCTGCTAGCCAGACAGGGGGGCAGTCAAAAGATCAGCTCTTGGTTCAGCAAGAGGCCGTGGATCAGGCCATTTCTTCGATCGACCGGATCGCCGGGACAACTCGGTATGGGCGTGAGAAACTGATCGATGGTAGCTTGGAGTTTGTTGTCGATACTCCAGTGCAGGTCAATGGAAATCCTGTCGGCATCACGGACTCTTCTTTTCGGAGAGTCTATTTTGGATCATCAAACGCTGTGGTTCTTTCTGCGAGGATCACTCAGAGCGCGACTCGCGCGAGTTTGAACGCGGGGATTTTCACCAATCCGAGTGGAGGGGTTTTGCGCATCACCGGTGAATTGGGGGTGGAAGATGTTGCGATTCCTTCTCCATCTACAGTGCCAGTAGGTGTTATCGCTGTCGGTTCCATCGCGGACGAGGTGAATAGGGTGCGAGAATTTACGGGGGTGTACTCTTCGGGGAATATCCTTTACAGCGAGGAATTCGGAAGTCGTCAGATGATTCGGGTCGAGGTTATTTCGGGGAATTACACCGGTCAAACGGGTCTTGCGAATGGTGAAGATCTTGAGGGGAATTTCCTTGGAGCTTCCAACGCATTTGGGGATGACGTTCAGATTGATGGCCGAAGTGTTCGATTCCGATCGAAGTTGCTTCAGGGAGATGTCCTTTTTACCGCCTCTGCAGCCCAGTCCTTGGTCTCATTTTCCTTTCAAATCGAGCGAGGAGGATTGGGGCTATCCGTGGGTTCGTATGGGTTGGATTCCGAACAGATTACGATTGCCTTGCCAAGCATGGATAGCGATGAGCTCGGATATTTTGAGGAGCAGCGTCCAGCCGGGGGAGGAACGGTTGGGGGATTTCTTCATAGTCTGATTTCTGGTGGAAGTAATGATCTGCAAAGTAATCCACAAAATGCGATACGGATTCTCGATCACGTTCTCGCGGAGGTTTTGCAAACTCGATCTCACCTCGGGGGGCTGGATAAAAACTTGCTTGATCCCCATGCGCGGAGTCTAAGCGTCGCCCTGGAAAATATCACGGAAAGTGAAAGTTTTGTGCGCGACCTGGATTTTGCTCATGCAACGGCGGATCTCACTCGCACTCAGGTCCTGCTTTCTGTTGGAGCAAGCGTTTTGGGGTCTGCAAACCTGCTTCCTCGGAACGTTCTTGATCTGTTGCCGTAAGAGTGATTTTCGGGCGTCGATACGCCTGAAGGATGTCGATAGGTGGTGGGTAGGGCCTGGGGTTGATCCGGCTAACGAACTCGAATACTCCAGATGTTGGACGTGCCGGAACGGTCCGAGGCAAAAAATATACGTTCCTCACCGGGGAGGCGGATCCACGTTGGGCTCCAGTCGGAGGCCGGGTGTTCCGTAATTTGCTGAAGTTCGGTGCCGTCCCGTCGAAGGGTCCATATGTCATCGGCGCCGATCGGATGAAGTCGACGTTCCAAACTTTTGGCCACGGTTGAAAAGGCGAGGTTCTGCCCATCTGGAGACCAGGTCGGGGTGATGGCGGCCCAGGTGTCGCGGGTGAGGATTTCTGTGGGGACAGTGCCGTTCGGGCGAATCGTCCACAGAGAGGCCCAGGCAGGGGTTCGATTTCGGAATCGGTGAAATGCGATCACATGTCCTTCGGGAGATGGTCGAGGAAAGAGGCCGTCGATTTCCGTTCCAACCTGGATGGTCTGGCGAGAGGAAAGGTCGTAGCGCCATATTTTCCATTTCCCGCTTTGATGGCTGAAAGCGGTGAAATAAATTTCGGTACCATCGGGAGACCAACTTGGAGCGAGTTCATCACTCGCATCTTGTGTCAACTGCTTTGGGGTCGCCTCCGGTTGGGTTAGGTCTAGCAGGAAGATGTCCCAGTTTTTGTTTCGGTCGCTGGTGTAGGCTAACCATCTGCCATCCGGAGAAAGACGAGGGGACCGTTCATTTCCAGAATCAGAGGTGAGGCGTATGACCGCTCCTCTGCGAAACGATTTTACATAGAGATTGTAATCGGGCGTATCGTGGGTGCTCGCGAAGTAGAGGATTCTATTTTTGGCATCCACCTCTGGATCAGAAACGGCACCGATTCGGTAAAACGTATGCTGTTTGAGGTCTTTGTATCTTGCGGAAGGTTGACGCGTAGCTTCCGGGTCTCGGCCTTTCTGCGCCGGGTCGTTGGTAACGTCGACTCGGGAGGAAATACAACCGACTCCCATGGAAAGAAAGATGCTTGCCAGAACAAGAGTGCCTGGGAATTGCTTCATGCTCGAAAACCTCGATCGTAGTTGAGGGCTCAAAGAGTGAAACCCCGAATTTGAATATCCTAATTCGGATTGACACCGAACGCAAAGTGCCGAGGCTATGAGTTCAAGAAAAAAGAATTTCTTTAGGGGGTCAAGAAATATGTGGATATGGTCGATAGCTTGCCTTAGCAGGGGCTTCGTGTGTACTCTTATTCGTGTTAAGGACCAGTTGAGATGAATGCGATCGATGTGCCGATGAAAATCAAGATTAACGGGGAAGAAGATATCATTCAGCCCGAAGAGGGTGCCAAGCTGGGAGCTGTGTTGGAAGGTCTGCGAGTGACGATGACCGAAAACCAGATGGCTATAACCGGTTTGACTCTGGACGGATCGATCTTGACCCGGGAGCGGGAGAGTGTTCTGCTAGAAAACCCCGTGACCGACTATGTCTGCTTGGAACTCGAGGTAATCCAGAAGGGATTGCTGGCCAGAAGTGTTCTAGGTCAGGTTCGTGAGCATTTGCCCAAGATCGGTGAGAGTTTGGTAGAAACAACCACCCATTTTCAGACCGGCAGGGTCGAGGAGGGGTATCGTTGTCTCTCCGGCAATCTGGAAGCGCTGGCCTTGGTGCAGAAGTGTCTGATCAATATTGTGGTGCTGTGTGAATCGTCCAAGGAGGGGGGGGGCGAGAAGTTCGAGGTAAATACAGCATCGATGTCGGATTTTCAGGAAATTCTCGAGGAAGCCAATGCGGCTCTGAGGGGGCAGGACCTGGTCGCTTTGGGCGATATTCTCGAGTACGAACTGGGGCAAATTCTCGAACAGTGGGAGCAAGAGGTTCAGAAATTGGATGAACTTATCGATCAGCTGTTTTCTGAGGATTCGTGAAAGTCCTTTCTGGGACCGAAATCTTCAAGCGGATCGAAGGCTCTATTCACGCCGAGCAACAGGTTTTCGAGCGCTGGGTGGAATTGACTGTTGCGACGGTGGGGCGGTTCGAAGGGCCTGGTGTGCTCGATTTCGGAGGTTCCCAATTCCGGTCTGCGCCCAAGAATACAATTTCACCGGAGGTTCGTGATCCGGGGGAAGAATTTGGCTGGTGGTTTCTGGATCCTGGGGCCTACTGGATTGAGTTGAACGAAAAGATCCGGATGTCCGGGATTTCGTTGGGGCAAGTCAGTCCATCTCCTCGACTGCTTTCTTGTGGTGCTTATCATCCTCTCATTGCTATCCCGACATCGATTGAGGAGGCAACGATTTCTCTTCCCTTGATCGTGAGCGAACGTGGGTTGGATCTGAAGCAGAATGCTCGTATTTCCACCTTGATGCTCATGGCTTGAATCTCGACCCGTTGGTTGGGTTTGGATCCCGCCTTCGAAGCAAGAGGTTTTCGGTACACTTCAACCCTGAGGTATACTGACGTTTATGGCTATTGTCATGGGAATCGATCCGGGAACCCGCTTGGTAGGTTATGGAGTGGTGGAAGCTGAATTGCGGGGCGATCCACGCTATCTCGGGGGAGGCACCGTTCGGACCACTGCGAAGGGAAGCATAGCTCAGCGACTGAATGAGGTCTTTCGCGGCCTGGAAGAGCAAGTACGACATTTTCAGCCGGATATCTTGGCGGTGGAAGAAGCTTTCGTTGGTCGGAACATCCAGTCCACCATGCGTTTGGGTGAGGCTCGCGGTGTGATCCTGTTACTCGCGGCGCGAGAAAGTCTCGAAGTGCACCAATATCCAGCCGCTCGGGTCAAAAAGGCGGTGGTGGGGAACGGGCGGGCCGATAAGGTTCAGGTGCAACGGATGGTACAGGCGATTCTTGGGCTTGAAAGTATTCCACAGGCGGATGCTGCGGATGCCTTGGCAGTGGCTTTGTGTCATTGTCATCGGCTATCTGCGCCTCGTTGACAGTCCCCCTCTCAAGGGATACGCTTCGAGGTCCAACGATCGATTCGTCCCGAAATTAGCGAAGGAGCTCATGATGAGGCTGTCGCGAGGATTCTTGGTTTGTCTTCTGTCCGTAGTTTTTCTGCTGAACGTTCCGGTTATGGGGGGCGAATCCATCGCGTCCTATTTGCCCAAAGACACCCTTTTGCTTTTGCGATCTCCGGATGTTCCAGCAGGCTGGAAAGGGTTTCAGAAGGCCGCGCTCTACCGCTTCTGGAAAGATCCCCAGATTCAGAAAATCTATCAGAAACTCAAAGTTCTAGTAATGAAGGAGATGGAGTCGGATCGGGACTTCCAGGAGTTTCAGAAACTGTTTAATCAACGGGTGGGTGTTTCATTAATGCAATTCCCTGGCCGACTCTGTGCCGGAGAATTAGCTCTCGGTGTGACCCGTTTTCGGCAAGTGAAAAACGGCCCCCCGGAAGTTGGGTTTTTTCTTTCCGCGGAGTATGGGGAGCAACGTGAGATTGTCGAGAAAGCGCTCGATCTTCTGATCGAGATGGTTCGTGAACAAAAACCTGAATTCGTCGAAAAGATGACCGTTGGCGAGGGGAAGGTGCTACGAATCGGTCCCCCCAAAAACGACATTAATTTTTTCCTGACACACGAGAAAGGCCGTCTTTTCGTGACGGTCGACAAGAGTCTTATGACTTTTTATCTGGCTCACCTCTTTGGTGATATGACGGGTACGTTGGAATCGGACGGGCAATACCAGGCCTCGATGAAAAGGGTCCACCAGACCGTAGGGTTGGGGGAAATGTACCTGAATCTGGAGGGGCTGCTTGCCACTTTGAAGCAGCAGAACATTCTTCCCGGAGAATTCCAGCCGATCGCCGAGGTGCTTGGCGTGGAAACCATCAAGACGATGGCCGGAGGTCTGGGCCTCTCCGGTGAGGGCATGACAGAGACGCTCTTTGTCGGGATGACTCCCGAGCGAAAGGGTTTGACTCGTATTCTGGAAGCGTTGAATCCGGGGCCTATAGATGGCTCGATGGCCAAGTTCGCCTCGAAAGACGCTCTCTCCTACAGCGCTTTTGGCATGGATTTGCCCGCGATTCTGTCTGAAGTTCGGAAAATGGTGAAAGGGATCGACCCGGATACTTATGAGGAGTTCGAGTCGGGGTTGGCCGAATTGAAAAATAATACGGGTGTGAGTCTGGATGAAATCCTTGCCCTTTTTGGGAAAGATTTTGTAACGATCGGTGGTCCGGTGACGATGTCTGCGGGTGGGGCATTCAATCCGAACGCGATAGGTTCCTCGAATGTGATTGTCGCTCGTATCGAGGATGGAAAGCGTTTTCAGGAAGTTCTATCGAAGATTTTGGACGCCGTCGGAATTCAAGAGAAGATCCAGAATCGAATGCAAGGAGACCGGAAAATATTCCGAATTCAGTCGGATGAAGGTCCGGTCCCAATGAGCGTTTCCTGGAGCATCGATGAGGAACATGTTTTCCTGGCCATTACCCAGGGAGCGCAGGTCGATGAGGACGGGCTGAAAGACTTCTTTGAACATCTGGATTCAGGGAAACCGACCTTGATGTCCAGTTCAGACTATAAGCAAGTGAGATCGCAACTTCCTCAATCGATGCACGGATTTTATTACAGCGATCTTGGTCGCACCTTGTCGACTCTCTACGAAGGACTCAAGCCGACGCTGAAGGAACTTCTGCAAGGTGCGGATTCTCCCCTAGACGTGGAAGATCTTCCCTCCTCGGAAGTGTTTTCCAAATACTTCCGAGGGATGGGGGGCGGATGGAAGATGGATGAGTCTGGGGTTACGATGCATACCTACGGGCCGACAGGAAACATTTTCACATTGATCGGTGGTGTCGGCGTGGGGGCGGCTCTGGTCCTACCCGCCTTGAGCAAGGTCAAGGGGAAAGCTCAATGGACGAAGCGCAAGAGTGAATTCAAGCAGTTGGGCTTGGCTTTTCATCTATTCCAGGATTCGGTGGGGCGCTTCCCTCGTTCTATCGATGAGGTTCGTGAGAAAGGCTTCCTGAATTTCCCAATTCAGGGAGTTCTGTATGCCTATAGCGATAAGTTACAAGTGCCGAATCGGGACGCTCATAAAACCATCATGGCATACTCTTCAGAAGCGAATGAGGAATTTCAGCGTATCGTGCTCTTTGGTGATGGGCACGTGGAATCGCTTTCCGAGTTTGAATTTCGTCAACAGTTCCAGCAGCACCAAAGGGCTTTGAGGAAGGTCGGAGTGACGTTAGATCTGGAGCGGGGCGTTCTGAATTCAACGAGCTCCAGGAGTCCAAGTCCGAATGCCCAGACGGGGAAAAAGGCGCTCGTGAAAATCGTTGTTTCGGATGGACGATCCTACGATATCGAGAAGTCACTTGTGCCGGGTGCCTATACACTGGTCGACTTTTACGCAGATTGGTGAGGGGCTTGCAAGGCCATCGACCCGCAGTTGCGGGCTTTCACCAAAGAGAAAAAGAATCTCTACCTGCGTAAGTTCAATATCGTCAAGTGGTCCAGTCCGTTGGCTGAAAAATACGATCTGGATAGTATCCCCAGTCTCTGGCTCTTCGGGCCGGATGGTCAGCTCATCGTGAAGGGGTACAGTGAAGTCCTGGATCGACTGAAAACTCTCGACTGATTCGTTTCAGGGGAGTCGTGGTCGCGAGAGGTGAGTTCTTTGTCAAGAGTGGCAAAGGACTCACTTCATTGCTTCGCTACTACAGAACATTCACGCGCACGCGAAATCGGCGTCTACTTCATGTCGGTAGTCTGAGTTGGTAGCGCGGAGTTCTTAAGAATCAGTGCAAATACAGCGCGTTATAATGGCTGCCCGGCTTGGGCTCGAACCAAGATTACATGATCCAGAGTCATGCGTCCTACCATTAGACGACCGGGCAAGAAGGGAAAGGATATCGACTTCCAAGGGGTCGAGTCAAGGCGGATCAGGTGGATGAAGATCGCGGTTCGGAGAGGTTTTCGTACAATGTTGCCATGGCGTCACCTTCTATGAATATGGGGTCCAGCGGGGACGTGGAGGCTAAGGGCGCTCGGCCACTGGTTCATAATGTGCTCCTGTCCATCGAATTCGAGGAAGGGGTGTTGGCTCGATACGCGGAAATTTTGCACACCGATTCGACGATTTCTAACGTGGGCTCCGCGCTGGGGCGACGATTTGAACTGGAGCTAGGAGATGGGCGATCCATCGAATATAACTTGATCGTTGCGCTGGGAATCCAAGACGCAAAGAGCCTGGTTTCCCAGTTCGCCGCTCAGGGGCAGGAATTCGTAGCGGCCATCTTCGAAATCGCGGATCTGGAAACGTCGGGATATACCGAGGTTCTGGGGACGATTCGGACGGTGTTTCCGAACATCACCTTTGCGGTTATCAGTCCGTACTCCGAGCAATCATTCGATTCCATTCGCGCTTTGTTCAAAAGTCCCGATGAATGGTTGTATTTTGATAGTGAGTCGGTGAGTGGGCCTGAATTGGAACAGATGATCCGTAATCTCATTACCACGTATTTGAACCATCGTGAACGTGAACAGGCCCTTGAAACCTTGCGCCAGGGCCAGGAGGGTTTACGCGAAATTCTGACGGGATCGTCAAAATTACTTCGCATCCAGGAGGGGGATCAGCGTTATCGAGAAATTGTCGAACAGGCGCATCGGCTTGGGGGGGGTGAAGGCTCTTTCCTCGCTCTGCCACTCGAACCGTCCGGTTGGGAAGTCGTGGCCACAACCGGTCGTTACATCGGGTGGGAGTCCGCTTCTGAATTTGCCCAGAAGGATCCGCTTCGTTCTTGTGTTCAAAACGCTCTGGAAAGTGGGACGCCCACATCTTCTCTGGGGGGGCTACTGCTTCCACTGCGGATGGAAGCGCGGACGATCGGTTTATTGCAGATAGACCGCGATCGATCTACTCACCTTCGTGACGATATCCTTGAACTCTTCGGGAATCAGGCTGCGTTGGCGTTGGATATGGCTCGTTTGCGAGTTCGAGAACGGCGGGCCCAGGCGATGGAGAATGAACTGTCTGTCGCGGCGCGGATCCAAAGCCGACTATTGCCCAGGAAAATTCCTGACTTCCCGGGTCTCGAACTTCACGGGTTCATGCGGCCTGCTCGTGTCGTAGGAGGAGATTACTTCGATATCATTCCTGTGAATCGGGATGACGTTCGGGAACTTTTTGTCACCATTGGCGATGTGGCAGGAAAAGGAGTTCCCGCCGGTCTTCTCATGAGTGAGATGAGGGCTTCGATTCGTGCGTTGATCGGACGATACCGGGACCCACGGAAGATTCTTTCCGAACTGGCTCCGTTGCTTTTAGAGGATCTTCAGAACAGTCCGGGAAAATTTATCTCCTTACTGGTAATGCGCTGGACTATGGGGAAATCGAAGATGATCTTTTCCTCTGCTGGGCACGAACATATCCTTCACTATCGAGCCAAGGATGAATCCTGTTCAGCTCATCGGTCCGGTGGAGTGGTCGTCGGGGTGCCTCTGGCGTTTTTCGAGCGGGGGATCCAGAACCGTGGCATCACGATGGCTCCGGGAGATGTTCTCTTGTTGTTCACGGATGGGGTAACTGAAGCGCTGGCTCCAACCGGTGAAATGTTTGGACTGGAGCGATTGGTCGAACGTTTTCGGTTTCACGCTCGACATTGGAGTCCCGTGTCGATTTTGCAATCTCTCGAAGCAGACCTGGACCGCTTTACTTTAGGTCAAGAAGTTCGGGATGATATTACGTTGCTGGCGATCCGGTTTACCGGGTAGAGCCGCTGAAATCTTTTGCGCATCGGAATCCGTAGAGCTTTGTCCGTCCGTTCGGTAGATCATGGTTGCGTGAATAAACGTTGGTAAATTCAGGGTAGGTAAACCAGGAACCTCCGCACAAAACTTTGTGATGGGACGGCCGACCTCGGTGAGCCGATGCGGTCCATTCCCACAGGTTTCCAACCATGTCCAGGCATCCGAAGGGACTGGCGCCGACGGAATGTTGATCCACCGGAGTCGTGTCCATGACTCCTGCATGTCGACAATTACAGTAGGTTTCCTCGAATCGGTTTCCCCAGGGCCAAAGACGCTGATCATCTCCCTGCGCGGCCCGTATCCATTCAGGCTCTGTGGGAAGTCGTTTTCCAGCCCATCTGGCAAATTCCATCGCTTCTTCCCAACTGAGGAAATTGATGGGGTGCTGTGCTCGACCTAGAGCATACGTGCGGTTTTTCCAATGTTTTGGAGGCTGGCACCGAGTTTCATCTACATAGACTTTGTATTCGGCATTGGATACGAGATGCTGGTCGATGAAGAATGCGTGAAGATCTTGGGGTTTCGTCATGGAACTCGTTGCGGTGGTTCCTGGAGGCACATAAACCATTCCCGAAGGACAGTCGAGTTGAACAAGGATTCGGGTAACCGCTTCGGAGCGACGGGAGTCAGGAAATTGGTGGACCAGTTTCCAATAGCAGAGTATTCCGGATTCGATGGAACGATTTTCGATCAACGAATGGCCCGCCACATAAAGGATTTCGGAGAGTTCTTCGGCCATCTCCTTTTCCCAGTCGGTGTTCCGGAGTCGGTCATAAATGGCATTCAATTCATCTGGAAGTTGTGTGTTTTCTGGCTGAGAAGAGATCTGAGAGGCCAGGGTTTTGGCCGACGCCAGGAGCTCTTGGGCCAATTCTTGGTCCAAGGTTTCTGGGGGCGAAGAGGTGGAGGGAGCCGTTGTTGATGTTTCCGTTGCGGACTGGTTTGTATTTAGCAATTCCGTTGAAATGTGGGCTACTGTCGAATCATCGCTCCAGATGGATGGCGGGGTTTCAGAGGAGGGAGTCTCTCCTCGCTCAATACGTGTTTGGATCTCTTGCAATTTCTGACTGGCCTTGAGTCCCCAGTGTTTGGTTGGCCCCACGACTTCGATCAGTGCCTGTAAACTCCGGCAAGCGCCTTCGAAATTGCCCTCACGTTCGAGTTGGGTGGCCCATTCGAACTCAAGTTGGGCTTCTTGGTCCACTTCCAACTCTTCGGTCTCTTTCGTTTCCTTCATGGTGAAGGTTGGCTCATCCTGGGGTTCCTCGATGGTCCGAGGGGGGCTTTGCGGCGCATTCGGGCGTGTGATACGGCGAGTTTTCCGTCCCAGAAAGGCTCCTACGCCCGCGAGTAAACGTCGACCACCGGAAACGAAAAAGGCGGAGTTAGAGTTCAATGTCTCTACGAGTTCCCCTCGGTCTGACAACCATGAGGTGACGATTTGAAGGTCATGGAGAAGACTCTGTACCGAGTATCGATGCCTGGGATCTTTCGCCATCATCTTGCGGACGAGGAGGTCCAATCTCTTGGGAATATCTCGGTTGGCTTGATAGACCGGCAGAGGATCTTCTTTGATATTGACGAAGAGATAGCCGACAGGAGCATCCACTAAGAACGGTTCACGTCCAGTGAGGAGTTCGTAGGTGAGTACTCCCAGGCTAAAGATGTCACTACGTCCATCCGACGGACTGCCTTTGATATGCTCGGGGCTCATATATTTGAATGTTCCCAGGAGTTCACCCGTCACTGTGAGGGTTTGATCACGGACGGAACGAGCGATGCCAAAATCCATCAATTTGACGATGGTTTTGCCTTCCGAGTCGGAATCGAGAATGAGGTTGGAAGGCTTGATGTCCCTGTGAATGATTGAGTGCGAGTGCGCCAATTCTAGGGCAAGTGCGACCTGGGTTACGATATCGATGGTTTCTGGCAACGGGACCTGAAGTCGATCCATCCTTTGTAGGAGGGTTTCGCCGTCGACGTATTCCATGAAGAAGTAAGGTTTTCCATCCAGCATCCCATCTTCATAAATTTCGATGATATTGGGGTGGCGTAGGAGGCGAGCATTCCTGATTTCTCGACCGAACCGAACGCTCTCTGCGCTTTGTTTCATCATTTTCAGAGCGCGAATCTCGTTCGTATTGGGGTTGAATACCTTGTAGACCTCGGCCATTCCTCCTTCACCAACCATCTCGACAATTTCGAATCCTTCAAGAATTCGACCGATCAGCGTTGTGCCCGCTTCATCGACGGTGCTAATTCCGCTGCTACGTAAGGTCCGCACGACCCCGATGGAACTGCTGCCTTCAAGTGGAACCAGGAGATACCCGCATTTACGACAGGGATACTGACGATTGGCGTCGTAGGAAGTGATGTTGAATTTTGATTTACAGCTTCGACACCGAACGACCCGTTTACCTTGCCGGATCAAGATGTCTTGTACGTCGGCGGGGCTCAGATATCCGTGTTCGCCAAGAATCTGCCCAAGTCGAACGGGATTATTCTGGTTGTTGCGGAGTTTTTGCTCCTGGAGGGCGGCCTGTAACTGCTCTTGGGTGAGTTTTTTACGCTGGACGGCAATCTCTCCGAAAAGAGCGGTTCCCGGACTTTCGGGGGGGGTGCGATGACTCGAGGAGATCTCCTCCTGAGCTACCCGATCGAGAACGCTTTCGAGCTTCTTGTCGTCGAGATACCCTTGTTCGATCAAGATGATGACCAGGGGACGATCTCGACCCAGTCGACCTCGAATGATCTTGCATTCGTCGATCTGGTCCTGAGTCAAGAAGTTGCCGTCGATAGCAATCTTGCAAAAGAGTTCTTCGTTCCCGGCGATAGCCATACCCACGCTATTATATATGGGATATATGGAGGATGTTCCCTTAGATCTTGAACAGAAAATGACGAGAGACGGAACGCCTTGCTTTGACGATGCTCCTGGGGTACAAATGAACAGTTAAACTCGTTTTGTTCAGAGACAAAGTATTTGAGTATCTGGCTTTTTCTCCTGTATTCGAAGGTGCAGCATAAATGTTGGGAAATTGGCGCTATGGAACGCTTTACCGAGGGCTTGTTGGCGGCTCGCTGAATCTGGCTTTCGGGCGTTTTCCGAAAAAAATTCGGATCGAGAGCACCAATCACTGCAACGCGAAATGTATCACTTGCCCTCATCCGTCCCAGACCCGAAAACTTGGGATCATGGACATGGACTTTTATGAACAGGTACTCGAGCAGTGTGTTCGCGAAGGAGCCCGAGAACTCCACCTGCACAATTTTGGCGAACCTCTTATCGACAAGAGCCTTCCGGAGAGAATTCGCAAGGCCAAGGAAGTCGGAATCAAAAAAGTCAAAATTATCTCGAATGCATCCCTACTCGATGAAAAAAGATCTCGGCCATTGATCGAGGCTGGACTGGATGAAGTCAAGGTCAGTTTTGATGGACTTTCGCCTGAAGTGTACGAGAAAGTTCGGGTCGGTTTGAAATATGAGGTATGTGCTCGAAATCTCGAGCGACTGGTCTCTTTGCGTGATGAAATGGGATCTCGAACCCCTCGTGTTGAGGTTCTATTCGTTTCCATCCACGAAAACGAGAACGAGGCCCCCGGGTTTGTTGAACGGTGGAAAGGCGTGGTCGACGAAGTTTTCGTCACCCGGGCTCATAACTGGGGAGGAAGTGATGATGTCGCTTCCTCGGATGACCCCAGGCAGGCGTCTGGATGGCCCTGTCAGAGGCTTTGGAATACATTCACAATCCTCTGGGATGGGCGAGTGGCGTTATGCTGTCTCGATTATGACGGCCAGGAAATACTTGGAGACCTCAGAACCCAGTCGATCCAAGAGATCTGGAAAGGGAGTCGTTTGAAACAGATTCGTCAGTTTCATCTCGCGGGGAAATTCGACGAAATTCCTATTTGCGAGAGTTGTAACGCTCGATAGATTCCGTTGGATTGAGTTACGGTGTGGAAGAAATTCCCAGGATTTCGAGCGCGGTTTGGGCGACGTGATTCCCCGACAACTGCTTCATGCACTCTAAAGTTTGCAGAGGGCATTGACGTTCCATGCAGGGGAGGCAATCCAGTTCGGTTTTCTGGAGGGTCTGCCCGGGGGAATTGTAGGGCCCAGAAATAATCGGGGTTGAGGGGCCAAACAGTGCGATAACTGGAGTTCCCAATACACTTGCGATGTGCATCGGGCCGGAATCGTGTCCGATCAAAAGGTCTAGCTTGGAAATGAGGGCGATCAATTCGGGCAAATTGGTGGCACCGATCAGATCAATGAAATCACATGCGGTGTGATCTTTGAGTCGATTTGAAAGATGTTTTTCGTCAGGGGCTCCCAGGATCATGGGGCGTAGACCGTGATGACATAGCATTTCACAGGCGGATGCTACATTTTCCAGGGGCCAGACCTTGGATGCCCATCGGCCCGTAGGGAAAATCGCGACCAGTGGATGTCCGCTATTCAGTTGATGGTTCGAAAGGAGTTGGTCGACTCGCTCTTGAGCCAATGGGTTGATTGGGAGGATCGGTGCTGGGGTTTCTGAAGAAATTCCTAGTGGGGTCAGTAGCTTCAGATTTCTCTCCACCGCATGAATTTCGGGATGGGGGAAGAGAACGCGTTGGTTGTAAAACCAGTGAGCCATTTCCCGGCGCGAATTGAATCCTATCCTTTGAGGAGCCCGGGATACCCAGGAGATCAAGCCGCTACGGAAAAGTCCTTGAAGGTCGATGACCAGGTCATATTTTTCTCTGCGGATGCCTCTGAGAAAACCGATGATCTCTCGAAGGCGGGTGGGATGACGCCATAGTTTGCCCCAACGGTCTCTTTGGAAGATATGTATGTGATCGATCTGGGGGTGATCTTGAAGAAGCGTTTCAAAGCGATTACTGACAACCCAGTGGATTTGCGATGAAGGGAAACTCCTTCGGAGGACATCGAGAAGATGCAGTGAATGAATGATGTCACCTAGTGAGCTCAGTTTCACCAGGAGGATTTTGTTGGGATTGAACATGTGGAGGAATTATAGCTTTTCGCTGTCGAGAACCGGATGTGCCGATTCAAGATGATTGGGTGTAGAATGCTCACGATGACTTCTAAATCTTCGCAGCCACAAGGGTCTTTCGGTCGTATCGCGGTCGAAAATAATTTTCTGAGCGTGGATCAGCTCAAGGAAGGATTGCGGTTGCAGGCGAAGCTGCGCTCGATGGGCATCGAGGAGTCTCTCGGCGAGATCCTGATTCGTAACAAGAGTTTGTCTCCTGAGAATCTGGCCGAGATTTTGCGCATTCAGGGAGAGCGCACGAAGGCTCAACTGCCCGGTCTCAAAATCCAAGCGAAGTTGGGGGGCGGAGCCATGGGCTCGGTTTTTCGGGCCGTTCAACTTTCCATGAATCGTCCGGTAGCTGTCAAAGTTCTCAAGCGTAGTCTTGCCGAGGATCCGCTGTTCAGAGAACGTTTTCTGCGTGAAGCCAGAAGTTCGGCTCACCTGAGTCATAAAAATATCGTCGGGGGGATCGATTGTGGTGTCCATAAGGGGATGTACTTTTATGTCATGGAGTTGGTCGAAGGGGTCACTGCTCAGGACGCTCTGACGCGAGAAGGGCCGATGTCCGAGAAAAGGGCGGTGCAACTTGCGATCGATATAGCCAGCGGTTTGCAATATGCGCACGAGAAGGGATATATCCATCGTGATGTCAAGCCGGATAACATCCTTATCGAAAAAGGATCCGGTCAGGCTCGACTGACGGATTTGGGTCTGGCAAGGCCGGTGTCCAATGATGACTCCAATCTCACTGCGGAGGGCACCACTCTCGGTACAGCCTACTACATGTCCCCAGAGCAGGTTCGCGGTGAGTCCGATCTGGATATTCGGGCTGATCTTTACTCTCTGGGGGCGACTTTGTTCCAGCTGGTCAGCGGAGAAGTCGTTTTTGAGGGGAAGACGGGATCTCAGGTCTTGGTTAGGCATCTGAATGAAGCGCCTCGCGATATTCGAGAGGTACGACCCGGTCTTTCACGTGAATTCGCGACGGTGATTGCTCGTCTGCTGGAAAAGAATCCGGCGGATCGATTTCCGACTCCCGCCCATCTGGCCAATGAATTGGCGCGTTTCCGATCGGGGACACATTCTGTTCCCTCTCGATCGAAGGCTCGGCGAGGGTCCTCTGGAGTTCGCCGACTCAAGTCATCGACCACATCGGCCCAGAAGAGAAGATCGAGGCAGCGAGGACGTCGTCGATCTTCGGGAGCTTTTGGGGGTGTGATTTTGATTGTTGTCGCGATCCTGGCTCTGGCGATTTTTCTCTTTCTGAGGCGACAATGAATTTAGGGGTACCTTTGGCCACGGTTTTTCAGGACCCGGTACTTGCTCTTTTTCTTGGCGCCATGGCCGGGTTCTTCGCGCCTACGATGTCTCTGTCCACGGCTCTTGGTCATCCGTCCGGCTCTTTAAGAAGGCTTTTGATCTTTCTGCTCTTTCTGTGGTCCCCGATTGTTATGTATTTCGCGTGGGGCTATCCAGGCTGGAGTTGGTGGTATCTCTTGTCCGAGGAGGACATCCGCTGGTGGTACGGGGTTGTGCCTTTGCTCCTGCAGTGGATTCTGATGGTCGTGGGTTATTTCTGGATCGTTCGGCCTCGGCTACAAGGACGAATGGATCAGGCCAGAAGAAGGGTAGGCGGCACGGCTCTCATCGCGGTTATGAGTCTTCTTCTCCCCTTGGGAGTCGTCATGCAGATTGGAACCACGCAGGAGTATCGTGAAGGACGGACTCAGTGGTTGTTTCAGCATCGACTGTTTCTGGAGCTTCTCGGGTTGGGAACTCTGATTGTTTTGGGGTGGTTGGGCGTTGTGTTGGGATGGGGGCGGAGGCGACGCCCCAGCCGTGAAGGAGTGTGACTTGACCCCACTCTTCTCGAGATTGAGGGGTGAATCACAGGCTTGTTACCTTCACGCAGAGCTGGAATCGATACGACCGCGCAAGACCCGATTCGTCTTTAAAGGGCTTCGGGGTTCCGACCGATGCAGAGTAGGGTCAGGTCATCCAGGAAGGCGTTGGGATCCATTGAAATTCGAAAGTCTTCGCGAAGGGCTCCACAAAGGCGAACTGGGTCGTTGGGGGCGTCTGTCACGATGCGCTCGAGGCCATCGAGTCCCAATCGGTCTCCCTCGTGTGTGACCGCTTCCGCGACGCCATCGGTGAATAGAATCAAGCGCTCTCCAGGTTGAGTCTGGAAAGAAACGGATTCATATTCATCCATGTCGAAGATTCCCAAGGGAATGTTCCCGCCCTCTTCCACAAAAACACAGGATTTGTCGGGGAGGGCTCGTAGTAAGGGGAGATGGCCGGCATTGGAAAGATGAACTTGACCGCTTTCGAGGTCGAGCAATAAATACAAGAGAGTCACAAACATCCCACCGGTAAGAGGCCGATCTTGGAGCAGTCTCGACATGCGCGACAACACGGTGTCGGGGGCGGGGTCGGAGAGGGTCAAGGATCGGATTTCACTCGAAATTCTGGCCATGAGTAGAGCCGCAGGTACCCCCTTGCCAGAGACATCGGCAACCACAAGAGCGACGCGATTGTCCGGTAATTCGATGACATCGTAAAAATCGCCGCCCACCTTTCGAGCCGGTTGATACCAGGTTGCTATCGACCATCCTGGAAGATCGGGCAAATTGCCAGGAAGGAAGCTTTCCTGTACCTGGCGGGCGAATTCGAGGTCTTGTTCAATTCGTTGTCGATCGAAAAGGAGCTGATAAGTTTCCGCGCTGGAGAGGGCCATGGCCGCTTGAGAAGCGACCCCGGTCAAAATCTCCAGATCGCTGGACGAAAACTGGTAGCTGGGGTGGGTGGAGTCTACGTGGAGGACTCCGAGGAGCCGTTCCTGTGCCATGAGGGGCGCGCACATGACTGAGCAAATGCTGTGCTGGACAATGCTGGCGGCTTTTCCCAGAAAAGGATCCTGGCTGGCGTTATCAAAGGTAATAGAGACTTTGCGGCGGATTACCTCTTCGACTAGGGTCCGGCTGACAGAAACCGTTGGGCTCGATCCGGCATTTCGCATGCGACTGGCGCTGGTGTTGAGAGTACCTGATTCTTCATCTGGAAGGAGGATGAAGGATCGCTCGGCATGGGGGAAGATTTCGAAAATCGAATCCAGAACCACTTCCAGTATTTGAGATGTTTCGTGAACGCTGTGGAGTGTGTTCCCGATGGTGAAAAGGGTTCGCAATTGATGGTAGGAGTGGCGTAAGTCGATATTTTCAGTCGGACTAAGCCGGGTCAGGTCGTGGTCGCTCGCATCGATTGAATGAAGGATCGAAGGATCTGGGGCATCGCCAGAATCGATGATCTGAAGTGTGGAAGGTCCAGGAGATGAATTCGGCGCAGACGCCTCATCTTCGAAGAGAAGTTGTTGGTCTGAGAGCCGGATGCGATCACGGTGTCGAAGTGGAGCTCGGATTTCCACCCGTTTGCCGTTGAGGAAGGTTCCATTTCCGCTCTGCAGATCTTCGACCGCGAAGCCTTCTCCGTCCTTGACTATTTTGCAATGAACCCGGGAAACCGTGGGAGCTTCACGGAGTGGGAGGTCGGTTTCAGGACCTCGGCCGATGAGCAGTCCGTCCCAAACGGGGTATTCGGAACCGACGCGACTGCCGCTGAGAATGACGAGTCTGGGCACAGAAACTTCTTTGGGTGTAAACGGGGGTGAGGAAAGGCTTGGAATTCAGAGACAGATTTACAGAGTAACAGAAACCGATTCGAAGGTGTCGGTCGGTCTGCGTTGAAACAGCGCAAGCTTCATGTTACAAGGCCAGCCCCATGAAAATGGAGCAGGTACAATCCAATTCGTCATCGAGGAAGGCCTCCCTTTCGACTCGATTTTTCGAGAGGGTCCGGAATGTGGTGATCATGATATCCGTCGCACGAATGCATATCGTGGTGATCGCCTCTCTGGGCCTTTCCGTTTTCGGATGGATCCTAACCGACAGATTTCTGTGGGAACTGGCTGGTCTCGTGGCTCTGGATTGGTTTCTGGTCAATCTGCTCAATCGGGTTGTCGACCTCGAGGAGGACCAGATCAACCGGATACCCGGGACTCGATGGGTCAAGCAATTTCGGCATCCGATCTGGTGTGTTGGGGTTCTCCTCTTGTTGATCTCTTTGGTGGTCGTTCACCTTTTGGCCCCCTGGTGCACGCTCTGGCGTTTGGGGTTCCACGGATTAGGTTTTTTATATAACCGTCGATTGCGTCCCGGTTGGCCACGAATCAAAGAACTTTATCTGCTGAAAAATATCGCTTCGGCGACCGGATTCATGATAACTCTTTTCGGATACCTTCTAGCTTCAATCGGATATGCGTCCACAAGCCTGGCCTCCGGGATCGATTGGGTTGTCGTGAGTTTTCTTGCCACCTATTTTTTCCTTTTCGAATTATCTTATGAAGTCACCTACGACCTGAGAGATGTTCCGGGGGATCAGGAGGCAGGGGTGAGGACTCTGCCTGTGGTCCACGGTCCGGAATGGGCGAAGAACATCGTTTTGAGCTTGTGCGCGACTTCCTCGGGACTCCTTTGGGGAGGATTTGTCGCGGGTTGGATTCCCTGGCGAGTGGCGGTTTTGGCTGTCGGACCGATGGTCCACGGGGTCCTCATCTTTCGGTCCAGGCGGAGAGGTGTTTCGGCCTTGGACTGCGTCCGGTGGACCTGGGCAGGATCGGGTTTGCTCCTTCTGTTTCATTTCTGGGTCTTTCTGAAACTACCGGGGGTCCGATGATCGTAGTTCAGTTCGTATGTCTTGGGATCGTAGCTCTTTATGTGGTGGCACGGGTGCGGAATGTGCCGGATCCAAGCTCTTTTTGCCGGCGCCTCTGTTTCCTGGCCGTCGCGAGTTGGATCGCGGAGGAGACGATGATCCTTGCCTACCGTTTTTATCGATATGATCCACAGTGGAATCTGTTTTTGGGACATGTTCCGCTGGCGATCGCGTTGATATGGCCGGTGGTGATCCACTCGGCTTGGGATCTGGCTGGTGCTTTGGTCCGGTCCAAAAGGGTGGCATTCCTCGGAGGTTTGCTCGTTCTTGCGGATGCCTCTCTGATCGAACCGATTGCTGTGGCTTCTGGGTTTTGGTCTTGGGAGGTGCCGGGTCTGTTTGAAGTCCCGCTGGTGGGTTTAATCGGCTGGGCACTATTCGCAGGGATGGCTATTCGAGTGCTGGAAAGCAATCGGATGGGGTCCTGGGTCAGGGACCTCTGGGTTCTGGTGGTTCCTGGACTGTTCGCGCACCTTGGGGTGTTGGCTTTCTGGTGGGGGGGATTGCGTTGGTTTCAGAGAGAAATACCTGGAGAGTGGGCGTGTCTGGTGGGCTGGTGCCTCTCGCTTTTTCTCTCCGGAGTGGTTTTGCGTTATCAGTTGGGGAAACGGGTCTCCTCTAGCGATCTTTTTCTTCGGATTCCTCCCGCGTTGTTTTTTTACGCTCTGGTATTTGGGTACGGGATGCAAAGCTCATATCTGTTGATCTATTCAATGGCATTCGCTCCTCCTTATGTGTTCCTGACAATTCGTTCGGCGCGAATTCAGGAAAGTCCTTCTGGAGATGAATACGTCGTCGATTGACACTCTATAATCGGCTTCGTAGGATGTTCCTCGAACATGCGATCACTGCGGGTACTCAATCAATGTTGATGCTGAGCTACTATTTCAAATACATTTTGACTATCGTTGTTTTCATCTCGATGGGATATTTTTTGAACACTTATGAGGTTCTCTACGTCCCCATAGATAACGAGCAGATGGATCCTCAAATTCCGGCCGACAGCCGACTCTGGCTGGAACAAAAAGAGCGTGAGCCGGGGACTCAGGTGATTCACGGTGATGTCGTCCATTTCGTTCATCGCCATCGAAAATTTGATGAACGAAGTGAAATCTATCTGGGGCGTGTGGTGGCTCTGGAAGGGGAGAGGGTCGCACTTCGAAATCGACGTTTATATCGGGCGAGCAATTCTTCGGGGACGTTACGTGAAGTGTCGGGAGAAGATCCTGGACGCTGGCTATTTTCAAAGCCTGAATCGAAGGAGGAGCACGCCCCGAATCCCGCCGAAGACTTCCTGGATTATGTGGTTCCCAAAGACCATGTATTTGTCCTGCTGGACCAACGGGACAGTTTTCGCAAAAGGCGCAGCATGCCGCATTATGACAGTCGATTTTTCGGGCCTATTCATCGCTCTTTGATTCTGGGACGGGTTGCTCGATGATCGGAAAAGTTCCGGGGGAGCAGTCGGGTTCCTCATGAAATTGCGATTGGGAAAATTCCAGATGCAATTGACCCCTTTGGCAGGAGGGGAACTGTTGATTCTTGTGATTTTGATCCCTTATTGTCTTTCGGTTGCGTTGCAGGCCTGGGGGACTTGGCGGCATCGGGTCCAGTTCCAGGAAATTATTGAGTGGTTTCACGCCGGTCACTCCTCCTCGGCTCGTTCTGCGCTCATGGAGTTGATCGAGAGTCAACCCGAATTCGCTCCTGCGTACGAAATGCTTGGAAGCTTGGCGTTTCAGGCGGAGGATTTCGACGAGGCGGTCAAGTTTTACACTCGAGCGATCGAGTTGCGTTCCAATTCGGAAACCGCTCAAATCGGTCTAGTTTCCTCCTACCTGGGCCCGCTGGGGAAGGATTCAGGTCCCGATGAAGGGATAAGGTCCCGGCAGATTCGTAAAGCGGAAGAAGCGCTCCGAAATATCAGGCGCAAGGGTGCCGATTACGCGATTTTGCGGGCCCAAATACTTCTGGAGCGAGGGAAATCGAAAGACGCCCTTTCCCTGCTGGAATCTCTGGGCGGAGGTCGCCGAGGAAAGCTTCCCTCCATGCCCTGTCTGTATCCCTACTACGCGACTCTCGGTTTTTTGCAGGCGCAGAAGGCCGAAGAACTCTGGGATGTCGTCGAAAAAGCGCTCGCTGAGCATGTGTCGGTGGCTCCCAATCTCCTCTCTTTCAAGGAGGAAGATCGTGCCGTCGCCCGTCGCGAGATCCAAGGTTTTGAAAACAAGATCGCGGTAGCATTGGCCGCGTCTGAGAAGTCGATTCGCAACCTTTTGCGGGCGATTCAGATCCGGCCCGTTGGACAACACGCCCATCGGAGTCTTCGATTTGCCTTGGGACGTCCTATGAGTCAGGTTGTGCTTGCTCAAAAAGAGATTCGGAAAATTATCAATTGGGGTGAGTATTATCGTAAGTCTCTTGCCGACTACGATCCCTATTTTCGGATCTTGGAAGAGCGGTCACTATCGAAAATTATCGATCTCAGTAATGAGTCTCCCACCCTATTGACTCCTCTCGGCGGAGCGTACTCGCGTATAGGTCGCTGGGCGACCGGGGAAACCGCGCTTCGGCGCGGGCTTTCGGTGACGATGAATGGGAAGACCGTAGGCGAGGCGGAGATCGCGAATATTCAAGGGTATCGGCATCGTCTTCTCTTCGACACTTCGATACAGCCTGGTGGAAATAACTTCCGAAGCCGAGATCATTTGCGGAAAGAACTGAAGAAAAGTTGCTTGCGCTTGTTCAACCAAGCTCGATCCAAGGGTGGGTTCCTCTGGTTGGAAGAGGCCAAGCGTGCTGAAAGAGTTGCGCGTATCCTCAACGCAGCCGCTTATGTTTTCTATCAGGAAAGCAAAGGAATCCATGTTCCTATGTTGACCACTTCGATGGAGTTGCTCGATAAAGCGCTCGAGATCCAGTCCAAGAATCCCGAGGTTTTGAAAAACAAGCGTACGATTTTGAAACAAGTGTTGGGGTTGGACTCCAGTCGACTTGGGGATAAAGATCGCCAGCGCTTTCAGTCCGCACTGAACGGTATGGGGGCGGTACGTGACCGCTAAAGGGGTAAGGTATGGATTGTCCACGGTGTAATACCAGTAACGTGCAGGGGCAGGTTTACTGCAAATCCTGTGGAATTCAGATGGATCTGTCGTTTGACGCCGTACATCAATCGGTAACCGATCAGCTCGAGGTGGAGCGGGAAACCCGAACCGAACAACAGTTACAGGAGCTGCTGGTTTCTCTGATTACACTGCTTCTGGTCTTGTTGGTTTTACGTTCCATCGCAGGTGAAGTGCCGGATCAATATGCGGGTGCGGGATATATAAGTCCTCGCGCTCAAGTCGATGTCGAGAGAGTTCCTCTGCAGATCCCCTGGGACCGATTCGAGCCGATTTCAACTCAGTCCAACAAGGATAACGGACGTTGAGTCGATTGCCTCTTCCGTTCGATCCACGACAATCATTTCTCGAATTGCGCTCTCTTGCTCGGGTCCTCACCGTGCGTGCTCAGGGGTTTCAGGAGTGGATCTACGCGCTGTTTTTTGTTGTCGGGTTTCCTGTGTTCGTTTTGCTGGCCATCCTTTCGACTTGGAAAGGGTGGGGGAAAGTCGACTGATCGGATTTACAGTTCGTACTCCTGCGCCTTGCGATGCAGAGTGCGAAGTCCAATCCCGAGGATCTTGGCGGCCTGTGTTTTGTTTCCATCGACCGACTGGAGCGTCTGGCGAATCATTTTGCGTTCGATGTCCTTGAGGGTACTGCCGACAGGAACGCGAATGACATCCTTGGATTCCGGGGCATCTTGCCGGATTTTCAGTGGAAGAAGTTCCTCACTGATGGAATCCGTCCTGGACATGACGACAGCGTTCTCAATCACATTCTGGAGTTCTCGGACGTTGCCAGGCCAGGAGTAATCGAAAAGGAGAGTCTCCGCGACGGAGTCTAGGCCACGAACGTCTCTTTCATTTTGAGAATTGAACTTTTGGATAAAATGATCGATGAGTAGACGAAGATCACTGCTCCCTCGGTCACGAAGAGGCGGAATTTCAATTTCTATCACGCTTACTCGGTAGAAAAAATCTTCCCGAAAAGCCCCTTTCTGGACAAGATCTTCCAGATTTCTATGGGTCGCGCAGATGAGCCTCGCTTCGAGCGGTTGTTGTTTGTTACTGCCGACTCGTTCAAAAACTCTTTCCTGAAGAACCCGAAGAAGCTTCATCTGCATCGGAAGAGGCAGATCCCCGATTTCATCCAGAAATAGAGTCCCGTTGCCGGCAGACTCGAAACGACCTATTCGATCATTCATGGCGTTGGTAAAAGCTCCCTGGACGTGCCCAAAGAGTTCACTTTCGAGCAGGCTCTCGGAGAGGGATGCGCAGTGCACTGGAACGAATGGGCGATTCTGCCTTGGAGAACATTCGTGGATCGCTTGAGCTACCCCTTCTTTACCGGTCCCACTTTCTCCCCGGATAAGAACGGTGGCTCTTGAATTGGCCACCTGGATGATGGATTCGTAGACTTTTCGCATGGCGGAGCTGGCGCCGATGAGGCCGTGAAACCCTTGGGGACTGGAGAGTTGCTGGGTCAACTGATCTTGCCGTTGTAGAGACAGGGTGTCGCCAAGAGCGTCCGATACCGTTTGCCGAACCCGGTGAAGGTCTAGCGGTTTTTCGATGAAATCGTAAGCTCCCTCTTTCATGGCTCGGACGGCTTTCCCTACGGTTCCAAATGCGGTCATCATGATGACGAGAATGGATGGGTACCGGGAGCGAATATTCTCGAGGAGTTCTATCCCATCCATGCCGGGCATGACGATGTCGCTCAGCACGAGATCAAACGGGCTGGCCGACAGGTGCTCTAGAGCCTGCTCGGCGGATTCGGCGAGTTCGATTTCAGTGGGGAGAGACTCGAGGGCTTTCTGGAGCGCAACCCGGGAATTTCGATCATCTTCGACAATCAGTATTTTGCTCATTGAGAGATCTCAGGGGGTGCGACTTGGTAGATAGATGGAAATACACGCACCCCCTTCAGGGTGGTTCTCGGCAACCATGGATCCGCCGTGGTTTTCGATGATCTGGTTGGCGATGGGGAGGCCGAGTCCGGTTCCCTCCTCTTTGGTGCTGTAAAATAGGTCAAAAAGACGAGACTTCGACTCTTCGGGGATGCCCGGACCGTCGTCGGTGATTCGGATGAGAAGAGTTTCTCGGAGCATACTGGCAGAAACGGTAAGAGTTCCCCCGTTGGGCATCGCTTGAAGGGAGTTCAGGGCGACATTGTAGATGGCCTGGGAAATTTGGTGTCTGTCCATCGGAATGTCAGGCAATTTGGGATCGAGTTCGGTCAAGATGTCAACTTGTCCTCTTCGGGCCTCTTCACCGAGCAATTTGAGGGTGAATTCGATGACGGAACTGGGGTTCTGGTGAATCAATTTCGCCTGGGGTGGACGAGAAAACTGAAGAAAGTTTCGGATGATGTCATCCAGGCGTTTGATCTCGGAGACAATCATGTTAGAGGTCGAGGCCAGTTCGGACATGTCCGTATTGCGTTTTCCGGTGAGCGATTCGTGAATCAACTGAACGTTGAGGGATATCGAATTGAGGGGGTTTCTGATTTCGTGCGCGATGGAGGCGCCAAGATTCGCGAGAGATGTGGTTCGGGCCGCACGAACGAGTTGATCTTCGAGTTTGATCTTTTCGGTGACATTGGAAAGCACACCCACCGCTCCCTGGATGGATTCACCCACGATGAGGGGATAGGCTTGAAGGTCGAATACGCCGAACATCCCCTCCTGGGTTCGCAACGGATAACGTGGTTGGTCGATCTGACGACCCTGCTCGATTACATCTCGAGCGATCCGTGTGCCCCAGATTTGTTGACGGTATTCCTGAAAGAATCCGGGGAAAACGTGGGAGAGGTGTTTACCGATAGCCTGTTCGCGTGGCAGGAAATGTCGGGCAATCGAATCGTTCCAGAAGATGATGATCTGGTATCGATTCACAACGAAGATGTCGATGTCGATCGAGGCGAGGAGGTTCTCGATGGTGCGGAGATGGTCCTCGCGGGAAAGAATCGAAAAGGAGATTTGCTCGGAGTAGAAAAATTCGTCGGTCATGCCGGTTCCGGACTGACAAGAAAGAGAATGAACAATCGATTGATATTAAAATTTATCCAGAGGAAATCAGTATATGACATCCAAGCTTATTGACGTCCACCGTGGTGAGTTTGCCAGTCTACAAGTCGATTGTCCTGAAAATGGAGGGAGTAGTAAGCGTGGCGATATCCGTTGAAATGACGATATAACCAGTCCTCATGAACGGTTTCTCGATGGGAACGACTCAGGATTTCATCGGGTTTGGAAAGAATCGTTTGCACCTGAGAACTGTCCATGCCGGAGGATAATTGATCTGAAAGTCGAATCCGTACATCGATCATGTATTCCCGGATAAATCGATTTCGATCCGCATCCGATTTCAATCGGTCGAACATCAGGCGTTCGGTGTCCTCCATCTTCTCCAGATACGATCCGTAAATATCTGGAACGTAACTCGGGTACAAAGTGAGGTGGGAGCCATCCTCCTCGAAGCGTGGACCGTAATGTTCAGGTGAACATCCAAAGCAGCCGAAGACGGCGATGGTGAGAATGAAGCTGAAAAATTTCGATGGGGTGAGTGACATCCTGATAAGACTCCTAAATACCGAGGAAAACCTGAGTATAGTGAAGTCTGACGATCAGCCCAAGTCTATGGGCTGAGGAAAGATCGATCATGAGGTGGAGGATAAGGATCGCTCGGCACACTCTTTCCCGTCAAAACTCAGGATGCATCCTTCGTTGTCAACACGTGTCTCAAGGTGGACTGGGCGTTTCCAGATGGCTTGCAAGTTCCGTAGCGTGGAATGTGCCGACTCAATATGGAGGTCGACCCCTTCGTGTTGGTGGACGAGGTATAATTCGCCACGATTCGCGTGATTGGAGTGGTGCACTCTGATCAGTGGGCGTCCGTGGTTGGTCAATTGAAAGAGAAGAAGGCGTTTGATGTCACCAAATTCACGACTATCGACGACATGCTCGCCGGTCTTGGGGTCGATGGAGGTGGTAAAGAGGGCGTGGCGCCGACAAAAAGATTCGGTGAGGTAGGTGTCGATAAAGCCGATGTCGTTATAGATCGTTCGGATTTCGAAAATTTTCTGCTTTCCAGTGATCACGGGGTCTGTGCCGTTGGAAGAAATGGAATGTCGTTCTATATCTTTGCTGTTTGCATCCCACTCCCGTTCAATATCGCGCAGCAGTTCGATGCCTAATTTGTAAGGGTTCAGAGAACCGGGAGACATGGCCATGGTGGCGCTATGATGGTCGGCATAGTCGATTAACTCACTATCCGTCAAAACCTTCTCGGTCATGATCTTGGAGTGCCAATAACTTGCCCATCCTTCATTGAGGATTTTGGTCTGAGCTTGCGGAGCGAAGTAGTAGGCTTCACTGCGAATGATCTCCAGGATATCGCGCTGCCAGCGCTGTAGGGGCGCGTTTTCGATCAAGAAAAGGAGTATGTCTCGTTGAGGTGTTTCTGGGAGATTGTCTTGACCTGTAGCCAGAGATTGTTCGGTGGAAAGATTTTGTGAGGATCGGGATCTTTGGCGAAGAAAGCGGTTCATGTACTGGCGTTGATTGCCGGATTGCCCGCGAGGGGGTTGAGTGGGTTGATGGGAATCAGAAAGAGGTCGGCCACGAGGATCGTAACGGGAGTATGGAGGTGCGTGAGGGTCGATCAGGTGTTCGATAGAGAGGCAATGGTCCATCCATGTTTCCACCACGTCCTGACCGAAATCCTCGATATATCTTCGGATTCTTGTGCCGTGATTAGCCATTTCGTCGATCATCTTCCGATTGGTGTGCGCGAACCATAAATTGTTTTTGAAGAAATCAGCGTGACCATAGACATGAGACATGACTAACTTCTGGTCGACGATAGCGTTCGATTTCATCAGGTAGGCATAAGTCGGATCGTTGTTAATCACCAGTTCGTAAATCTTTTGAAGTCCGTATCGATACCCTTTGGAGAGGGACTCATATTCCATTCCGAAGCGCCAGTGCGGATAGCGGGTTGGGATTCCTCCGTACGAAGCGACCTGATTGATCTGATCGAAGTCCAACAACTCGAAATGAGTTTCGAAGAAGTCGAGACCGTAGGATATGGCGTGGGACTCGATCTCTTTCTGGATTTGTGCTAGTTCAGGCGGCAGGTTCATGGAGAAGGAATCCTCAAAACCCCGGAGTCAAAAACGTTTCAATGGAGTCGAGAATCTGATCTCGATTTTGGATTTCACTGGTGATCAAGCGCTCTTGTTCTCCCAGTGCGTCGTCGATGTCATTCTTGAACTGACCCGATCCATACGAACTCTTTACCTGTCCGTAGCAGAACATGTTGCTGCGGGGGAGAATGGAGTGCTCGAGTAGGTCGATGCAACGTCGAGTGTCATCACCACCCCAGTTGTCGCCGTCTGAGAAGTGGAACGGATAGATATTCCACTCCGATGGGGGGTGGTCTTGATCGATCATCCGTAAGCAAAGATCGTAGGCCGATGAAATACGAGTCCCTCCACTTTCGCTGAGGTGGTAGAAGGTGTGAGAATCGACTTCTTTGGCCGAAGCGTCGTGGACGATGTATCGAACCTTGATGTTCTCGTACTGACGTCGGAGCCAGGTGTCGATCCAGAACGTTTCTATACGCACGATTTCTTTCTGTTCGGCCCCCATGGAGCCGCTTACATCCATCATGTAAATGACCACAGCGCTGGTCTCGGGGTCGGGCACAGGGCGGCCACTTTCATAAAATTGATCGTCCCGGATCGGGATGATGACCGGTCGGTTAGGATCATAAAGTCCGCTGGAGAGTGTGCGTTTCAGAGCCGCGCGATAGGTTCTGCGAAAATGTCGGAGACTTTCGGGGCCCGTTTTGCGAATCGAATTGTATTTGTGGCGTTGCCCGAGAATGTTTTTGTTTCCACGCGGTTCGATATTCGGAAGTCCCAGGTGTTCGCCCAAAATGTCTGCAAGATCGTCGAGCGTGACTTCGACTTCGAGTACATGGGCGCCGGGAGTGTTGCCTGCGTTGCCGTTTCCACTTTCGCTTTGGCCATCCATGGGATCTCCGGGTTGGCCTTGGCCCTGACCCAGTCCACCCGTTGGATTGGGGCCGTACCGAAAATGGGGTAGCTCGATCTGAGGCAATGGGATCGAAACCAGGTCCTGTCCTTGGCGGCCGATGAGATTCCCATTCTTTACGTATTTCTTGAGGTTCTGCTTGATCTTGCCGCGGACGATTTGCCGAAAGCGGCTGTGGTCTCGATCAATTCTTCTGTATTGGGAAACGGTCACAGTATCATTCCTTGGCATCGCCTCGGGCGAAGATACTGGCGACAAAATTCAATACATCCGTAGAACAGGTTTCGCAGTAACCATAGCTTTTGACCAAACGACTCTTGACGACATCGATTTTCTCTTGGGTTTCGCGGTCAACCACTGAAGTGACCAGGCTGGTGAGTTTGATGGAGTCTTTTTTGTCTTCGAAGAGTTTGAGTTCTAGCGCTTTTTCGAGTCTCTCGTTCGTGCGGTAATCAAAGCGACGTCCCTCGAGTGATAGGGCCCCAATATAGTTCATGATTTCACGTCGAAAGTCGTCTTTACGGGTTTCGGAGATGTCGATTTTCATCTCGATCGATCGCATCAAGCGCTCATCGGGGGCTTCGTTTTCACCGGTATATTTGTTCCGGACTTTTTCTCTTTGGGTGTAGGCTTTTACGTTATCTATATAATTGCCGCATAATTGGTTCAGGGCGTCTTCGTCGGCGCAGATGGATTTTTGTACCTCGGTCTTGACCGTGTCTTCGTATTCGATCCGCACCTGGGCGAGAAGATCTTTGTATTTTTTTCGAACGGATTCGCTGTTGATCAAGGAGTGGTGCTCGAGACCGTCCTCTATCTCGTTGAGCACCATGAAGGGGTTGACACACCCCTCCCCGTATTCGGAGACCAGCGCATTGGAAATTTTGTCCTGGATGTAACGAGGACTGATCCCCTCCATGCCTTCTCGCTCCGCTTCGTCCATGAGTTCCTTGACGTTGTCCTCGGTGTAGCCGGCGAGTGTTTTTCCGTTGTACAGCTTGAGTTTTTGAACCAGGCTCAGATTCGCTTTCTTCGGATCCTCGAGGCGAGTGAGGATGGCCCACATGGCGCAGGTTTCTAATGTGTGGGGTGCGAGGTGTTTTCCTGGAACTCGCTTCTGATTGTAATCCTTGTCGTAGATCTGGATCTCATCTTGCAACCGGGTGTTGTAAGGGATGTCCACTTTGACCGTTCGATCCCGAAAAGCTTCCATCAGTTCGTTGTTCTGCAACTTTCGATATTCTGGTTCATTGGTGTGGGCCAAGATCACCTCGTCGATATCGGTTTGCGAAAACTTTTTGGGTTTGATCGTGTGTTCCTGGCTGGCTCCAAGCAGGTCGTAAAGAAAGGCCACATCGAGTTTCAGAACTTCAATGAATTCGATGATGCCCCGATTGGCGATGTTGAATTCCCCGTCAAAATTGAATGCTCTTGGATCAGAATCGGACCCGAATTCTGCGATTTTCCGGAAATTGATATCACCGGTGAGTTCCGTGGAATCCTGATTCTTTTCATCTTTGGGTTGAAATGTTCCGATGCCGATTCGGTCCTTTTCCGAAAGGACGAGGCGACGAATGCGAACGTGCTTCAGAACTTCGCACCAGTTTCCTTGATGTTGTTTGAGGAGGATGTCATAGGTTTTCCTGCAGTAAGGGCAGAGTTCACCGCTCACATCGAGGGGGTAAGGGCCTTCGGAATCGGCGTTGATTTTTTTGAGAACGTCTTTGCGGGCCGATTCAGGGATGAGGCGGAGCGGTTCTTCGTGCATGGGGCAGGGGGTCCAGGTTCCCGGAGTCGAATTTGTGGATTCCGCATCCCAATCGTAGGTGTAGAGTTTGCCCTCTTCGGTACGCGAATAGTGCTCCAGACCTTTTTTCAGGAGCCGAACGATCGTGCTCTTGGAACTTCCGACCGGTCCATGAAGGAGGAGCACTCTTCGTTCCGTTCCGTATCCATGAGCTGCTGCTTTCAGGATATTCATGAATTTCATTAACGGCTTTTCGAGGCCGAAAATCGCGTCACGTCCATCTGTAAATTGGTCATCGAAGAATTTGTATCGCTGGATTGTCTCCTTGAAACGGGTGATCTCTTCGGTTCCGTAGGAGTCGACCATATCGAAGAGTCTCTGGAACGCGTTGCGAAGTATCTGGGGGTCCTGATGGATCAGGTCGAGATAATCTTCGTAGCAACCTTGCCAGTTGAGCTCCTCGAATTGACCGATATCTAGGTGTTTTTGCAGGAGAGAGGTGAGGGGCGATGGATTCATGGAAGACTCCTGACCGACAGCGAAATGGACGTTGAGTAGTAGATGTAGAAACCTGGATGGAATGAATAGTTTGAGGTCCTCGACTCCGCGCGTCTAGGAGGGTGGATGGGATTCGAGGGCAGACGCGAATTGGGAGGGACGGATCGAGCCACGATGTCAAAGGGCGATCTGCCACGAGATTTCTGGAACCTTCGTGGTTTCGGACGTCCTGCCGATCCTCCTGGGATCCTCAGGTCTGCCTACAAAGGCTACAACGCGCCCGATGGTGACTTCAACTCGACATGAATAGAATGCCGAGTAGGGTTGTAAGTAAACATAACGCAACGATTTGAATCGACCCGTCAAAAAAGGGGATTCGGTCGTTCAAAATCTTCGCTTTCTGGAGACAAACTCGTTCCCGGACTTAGTGAACACGACTCTTGATCTGATATCGTCGGCAGGGGAGAGGAGTCGATTATTCTGGTGACTTCTCAGAGGTATCTTGGGGGAGGAGCCTTCCGGGTCTGTTTCCGTTTTTATTTGTCGATTGACGAGCCTCCATGGTCTTTTTCCTTCCGGATGGATACCTTGTACTCAATCCGATGAAGAATCCGTCGAACTGTACTCCCCCCATGGGACGCGTGGAGATCCGTACTCTCTTGAAAGAGTTCGGATTTCGCCCTTCCAAACGATACGGTCAGAATTTTCTTCTCGATCCGAATCTTCACCGATGTCTGGTGGAGTGGTCCGAGGCGACTCCGGATCACCGGTTGCTCGAGGTCGGTTGTGGTATGGGGCATCTCACCTGTCGATTGGCTGAAGTCGGGGGGCATTTGATCGTGTCTGAAATTGATGACCGCCTGGCGGAACTTACTCAAAGGTATGTTCCAGAATCGGAACGGGTGCGCTATGTCATCGGAGATTGTTTGTCGAGTAAACATCAGATCGCTTGCGGTCTCGAAAAGGCTTTGAGGGAATCTCCCGGTCCGGGTCCCTCTCGCCTGGTCGCGAACCTTCCCTACGCGGTCGCGGGGCCCTTGTTGGTTCTGCTGCTTCACGGAGATTTCGGTTTCGATCGAGTGGTCGTGACCTTGCAGAAGGAGATGGCTGAAAGGATTGCGGCCTCACCGGGGAGTCGTGCGTACGGGGGACTCTCCGCGATCATTCAGTCGGTGGCGGCTCCTCGTATTCTCACCCATGTCGATCGACGCGCATTTTGGCCGGTACCTCGTGTGGATTCTTCGGTTTTGCAACTCGAAGTGCGTGAAGCAGCTCTTTTCTCGGTTCCGTACGAACCGTTGTCGCGAGTGGTGAAATCACTTTTCTCTCATCGGCGCAAGGTTCTGGTCCGCGCGATTCGATTCGAGTTGCTTCCCGATGCCAGTCGTGAGGAGGCTGAAGAGTGGTTGAAAAGCTTGGGAATAGACCCTCTCGTTCGGCCGGAATGCCTTGCTCCACAGGACTTTATGGAGATAGCTCGGGCTCTTCATGCTCCATGAACCGAACTCTTTGCCTCAGTCATTTCTTGTATGTTGACAGTCCTGCCTGTACCTGGCTATAATCCCACCCTTTTCTACGTCCACATAAGTACTTTCTCGGGAAAAGCTTACGTGGTTTATAGCGGTCTTCTAAGGACCGCGGGAAAGTGAGTGGAGGAGGTTCCTTGGACAGGTACGTCGGGAACACGGGTCAGGAAGTGCTAGAGATCGTGCAGGCAGCGAGCCTGCTCGATATCGTTTCCGAGCGCATCCAGTTGAAGCAAGCCGGTCGTGAATGGACGGCTCTGTGCCCTTTCCACGTGGAAAAAACCCCTTCCTTTTCGGTCAATCCCGAAAAAAATGTCTTTTACTGTCACGGATGTCACGTGGGCGGGGGACCGCTTACCTTCCTCAAGTTGTACGATAAGATGTCGGGGAAGGAGGCGATGGAGGAGCTTTGTCGCCGTACCGGGATGTCGCTTCCCGATCGAGGAGGTCAACGGACGGACCGGAACGAACTCGAACCGCTATACGGCGCACTGCAGTGGGCGGCTCGTCTCTACCAGAAGGCGTTTTATTCGGAAGTGGGCTCTCAAGCGCGGACGTATCTCGAACGTCGTGGATTGAGTGAAGAAACCTGGAAAACTTTTGGTCTGGGTTGGGCGCCAGCGGGTGGGACCACGCTGGTAAAGCGGGCTGCTGACGCCGGTTTTTCGATCGAAATTCTCCAGAAGGCCGGCCTCTTGATGCCTCCCAAAAATGGAATGCCGGTTCGGGATCGTTTTTTCAATCGGCTCCTTTTTCCGATCACCGACGAAGGGGGACGACCGATCGCTTTTGGCGGGCGGATCCTCGAAGCACCCGCCTCTGGAAAACGTGTGGCCAAGTACGTCAACAGCCCCGAGTCGGTCGTCTATCACAAGAAGAACCATCTTTTTGGGCTCTCGATTGCTAAAGCCGAGGCGTTGCGCAGCGGGCGATTGGCGGTGGTCGAGGGCTACACCGATTGTCTGATGGCGCATCAGTCGGGAATTCAGGATACGGTCGCTGTTCAGGGAACGGCCCTGACTTTGGAGCACGCTCATCGCATCGCGAGGATTGCGGATCGTCAAGGAGTGGTTCTGGTTTTCGATAGCGATGCCGCTGGAGAACGTGCGGTTGATCGTGGACTGGCCACTTTGCTACAGAGAAATTTACCCATTCGTGTCGCCGTTCTTCCCGAGGGGAAGGATCCTCACGATTTTATTCTGGATGAGGGGCCGGAAGCTTTCCGGGCCCGGATCGACGGGGCGGAGGACTTTTTCGACTACAAACTCGAAAGAGCTCGTTCTCAGAACGATCTGTCCACGATCGAGGGACAGACGCGGGCGATTCACGAAATGATTGCATTGGCCCGATCCATGGGCGATCCGGTCAAAAGGACGGTGTTTTTACGAGAAGTCTCGACCCGTTTCAGAATTGATGAAGACTCGGTACGGATCGCTTACGAAAAAACCGTAGGAAGGATCATGCGGCCTTCTCGTCCCCTAACCCAGCCGAAGGAAACGGCAACCGATCCGCTGGCTGAAGGGGTGGAGGAGTTCTTGATCCAAACTCTGATTCACGCGCCCAACCTCCGGAAAGAGGTTCACGCCTACCGACGCGCAGAACGTTTCGAGGACTCCCAACTGGGTCGGATCGCGAAGTTGATCCAGGGGTTGGAGCGAGAGTTTGTGCCCGGAGACCTCGTCGATGTGCAATTTCTCTCCACTTTTCTGGAAGATCCAGAAGATGCGGGGCGCGCGATAGAAATCGCATCAAGACATCAACCAGAAACCGATTATTCGCACCATCTGGAATCGCTGGGTAAGCGCCTGGGAAGGCGACAGGGATTGCAGAAGGTTCATGAATTACGACAGGAACTTTCCCGAGCGGAAAAATCCGGAAATGAAGAACGAATCAACCAACTCCTGAAGGATATTCAGGATTGTAATGCGAAAATAGGAGCGCAGTGCTCATGAAGGAAAGTAGTCAAGTTGCACGTCTCATCGAAAAAGGTCAGAGGAACGGCGGGTTTCTCTCCTGGCAGGAGGTGCAATCGACGTTGCCCTCCGATGTGGTCAACTCCTCGAGGATCGAGGGCATTCTCGGAGTGCTCGAAGAACGAGGAGTGATTGTGGGAGAACGCCGCGAGACCTTTGGTGGTGGCGAAGGAGTCGATGGCGACGGGAACCAATTGCCCAAGGAAGTCGATGATGAAGAGGGCGGTTCTCTCAGCGAAATCGATTTTGCCAGCGGAGATACCGGAAGTCGTGAACGCATCGAGGATCCGGTCCGAATGTATCTGACTCAGATGGGGGAGATCCCTCTACTGACGCGAGAGGAAGAAATCAAGCTGGCCAAGACGATCGAAACGGCTCGAAAACGTTTTCGAAGGAAAATCCTTCAGAGCGAATTAGCCATTCGTGAAGCCCTCGGAGTTCTGAAGGACGTGAAGGAGGGCAAGCTGGCGTTTGAGCGTACTCTCAAAGTCGGGAGCAGTCCTGAAATGGCGAAGTCCCAGATCAGTGCTCGACTTCCGGAAAATATTTCGAGCATCGAAAGGATGCTCGAGCGCAATGAGGCCGATTTTCGGGTGTATCGCACTTTGCCGGCCAAGTCGGATAAACGTGCTCGTCTCGCACAACGCATGCGAGATCGCCGTCAAAAATGCGTTCGTTTGCTCGAAGACCTCAATCTGCAAACCAAGAATATCACTCCGAATCGCAAGGTTTTGCGTGAAAACTCTATTCGATCACGTCACTTGATCAAACAGATTCAGAATATCGGGCGTCGACGCCGCCCGACCGAAAAGAATCAAACGTTGATGGAAGAGCGCGAGGTGGAGTTGGGATCTCTGGAATCTCTGGTACGGGAGCCGTCCGAACGACTCCAGCGTCGCGTGGATTTGATGGAGGATTTTTACGACGAATACGAGGAAGCCAAAAGAGATCTGTCCAGCGGTAACTTGCGACTGGTCGTCTCCATCGCGAAGAAGTATCGGAATCGAGGGCTCACCTTTCTGGACCTGATTCAGGAAGGAAATACCGGGCTGATGAAAGCGGTCGAGAAGTACGAATATCGACGAGGATATAAATTTTCGACCTACGCAACCTGGTGGATTCGGCAAGCGATTACCCGGTCCATCGCGGATCAAGCTCGAACGATTCGGATTCCGGTTCATATGATCGAGACCATGTCCAAGTTGCGCAATGTCTCCAAGAAACTCGTGCAGGAAAACGGTCGAGAGCCCACCATTCATGAGATAGCTGATGAAACCAACATCAGTGTGGATGAAACCAAGCGGGTTCTGAAAATCTCCAAGCTGCCTATCTCTCTGGATCGCCCTTTGGGTGAGAGTGACGATAGCTATTTTGGAGATTTCATCGAAGATCAAGCGGCAGAAAATCCGGTGAAGGTCGCCAATCAGGAGATGCTCAAGGACAAGATCGAAAGAGTTCTTCAGACCCTGACGTTTCGGGAACGTGAGATCATCAAGCTTCGGTACGGAATCGGGGCTGGATATACCTACACTCTTGAGGAGGTTGGAAAGATCTTCAAGGTGACGCGTGAACGTGTTCGGCAGATCGAAGCCAAGGCTGTTCGTAAACTTCAGCACCCGGTTCGAAGCCGGAAACTTGAAGGATTTCTCGATAGCGCTGTGCGGAATAGCCACACGGCTGAATGATTGGATTAAGAGTTTGGTATTCTTTTACTACTGTCTTGCTCTCAACCCAGGTTTGGAAGGACGTTCATGAGTAATCTGATAGGCCGTTTGCGCAAGGTCCACAACTTGGATAACGAGCTACGGCGATACCGATCCTATCGAGATTCTCGTCCCGCTGAACTTCAAGAGAAGGAGCGTGAGTGCTCAGATATCGATCGGCAACGGGTGTTGGTTGAAGAGAAGAAAAAAGATATCAATCTGAAAATCAGGCATGTAGAGGGGCAGGTTCGGGAACTCGAAGAAAAGGTCGATCGTTTCAAGGGCCAGCAAGGTCAGGTGAAAACGAACCAGGAGTTTCATGCTCTCAAGAGTGAGATCCTCGGATGTGAAGCGGACATTTCTCGCCTGGAGGACCAGACTCTTGAACTCTTCGAATCCAACGAATTGTGCGATCAGGAAATCTCAGGCATCGAGGAACGATTGGCCACCAAGAAGGCGGAGATGGAAGTGTTACGCAAGGAGGTCGAAAAGGACCTTTTGGGGATCGATCAGGATATCAAGGAATTCGAATCGAAGCGGGAAGAGGCCACGACCCTGCTGGAAGAACATTTGCTCGAGGATTACGAAAATCTCCTCTCGGGATGTGGTGGAACGGCCATGTCCGAGGTCGCCGATGGGTTTTGTCAGGAGTGCTCTGTTCAGGTAATCCCCAATCAGTTGAACCTTCTCAGTCGGGGCGACACTATCGTGAAGTGTAAACTGTGCGGTCGAATTCTTTATCTGCAGGATTGATCGCAGGGTCTTGGGGCCTGGATTCTCGGATTTTGGGTATACTGAAAATCATGGATGAGAGGGCAGTGCGCAATCGCGTTCAGCTTCGGCTGATCGAGGAAAGTCCGGACACTGTAGGGCAGGGTGGTGGGTAACGCCCACCGGGAGGAATCCCAGGGAAAGTGCAACAGAAAACATACCGCCAACGTCGGGCATGCTCGACACGGTTAGGGTGAAATGGTGAGGTAAGAGCTCACCGCGGAAACGGTGACGTTTCTGGCATGGCAAACCCCACCCGGTGAAAGATCAAATAGGAAAGTACGGAGCGGCCCGCTCCACATTACTTTCGGGTAGATCGTTTGAGACCGTTGGCAACATCGGTCCTAGAGAAATGATTGCGAGCGGCTTTCGGGCCGCCACAGAATCCGGCTTATAGCTGCCCTCTCATCCGTTTTTCTGATCTTTCGGATCGCTCGTAACTCTTGTCGGGTTTTCCGGGGGGGAGATCGCCGTGAATCGAAATTCGGCCCGATCCTGAGGCATTTGACGTAGACGGGTTCGGCGTCTACCGAGGAATGGGTATAATCTCCGCATGCCGGCCAATCTGACGCCCCAGTACATGAAGGCAGAGAAACGCTATCGAAGTGCCCGTGAGCCCGTCGATCGCTTGGATGCGTTGGAGGAGATGTTTCGGCTACTGCCCAAACATAAGGGAACCGATAAGCTCCAGGCGGATCTGAAGAAGAAGATGTCCGATCTCAGGCGAGAGATCGATTCAGGAGGAGGGAAGACCAAGAAGGGAGTGTCCCATCGGGTCGACGCCTGCGGGCATCCCCAGGTGGTTGTGGTTGGTCCCCCTAACGCGGGGAAAAGCGCTCTCATTTCTGCCCTCTCCGGAGTGGATCTGGAGGTGGCCGAATATCCGTACACCACCCGAACCCCCGCCCCCGCGATGATGAGATGGGAAGGAGCGGCTATTCAGCTTGTCGATACGCCGCCCATTTTTCCCCAGTTCATGGAGCCCTGGGTCTCGAGTCTGGTCCGGGCGGCCGATCGGGCGCTTCTCGTACTCGATCTCACTGCGTCCGATCTGCTGGAAGGGACCGAAGGGGCTCTGGATCAACTCGAAGCGCATAAAACGTTTCTACGAACAGGGAAACGGTCCGCAGATGAATCCTTTCCGGTTGGTACTGAGGTGATCCCCACTTTGATGATCGGGAATAAATTAGACGGAGACGACCAGGCGGATGGATTGGATATTCTTTCCGAACTCTATGGGGATCGATTCGAGATGCTGGCTGTGAGTGCAAAAAATTCTGCAGGACTGGAAGAACTTTCTGCTCGTATCTTCATGTTTCTGGATAAAATCCGTATCTTTCCCAAACCGCCCGGAAAGAAGATCGACCGGTCGGAGCCCATTTTGCTCGATCGGGGCAGTACGGTTCTGGATCTGGCCACTTCGATTCATCGTGAGATGGGTGAAAAATTAAAGAGTGCTCGTTTGTGGGGCAGTTCTGGAGGCACAGCGGACGGTCGTTGGGTGGCTCGTGATCAGCCTTTGCAGGATCTGGATGTTATAGAGCTCGAAGTTTGACTGAGGAATTAATGGATGAGTAGTACGATAACCGCCAAGGCGCTTGAAAAGACGAATCGCTTGGTTACCCCTCGGCCCCAGGGATTTTTCCGGGGAGTTGACTTGCAGTTGCTTCCGGGAGGAAGCTCTCTCGTCACTTCGGATTCTACATCTTTCATCGAGAATCTTTTCTACATGGTCCTGGGCTATGTAGAACCGGATGAGGGAGAAGTCCACTTGGGTGACCAACGGGTGACCGCGACTGGAGAACTCCCTCAATCTCGAGGTATCGGTGTGGTCTGTTTTCGTAGCGCGTTGCAGCACGATCTTTCGCTTCGTGAGAATGTGGAGCGGGCGTTTTTGCTTCACCAGAAAGATGACGATTTCGTGGCCGAGTCGGCACGTATCTGGATGACCCGATTGAATATCCCCGAGCCCCTCTGGTCCCGATGTCCACAGGATTGGTGGGGTTCGATAGAAAAAGGGCGACCACTTCCCGAGGATGTAGAAGGGGTTCTTCGGCACACCTGGTCCCGCTATGAAGGTCGTTTTGACGTCGAAAACGCGATCTTGTTACTCCATCGGCGAGTCGAAATCGCCAGGGCTTTGGCCACGGAGCCGGAATGGCTTTTCGTACTGGATACCCCGGTCCGGCCACGTCGTTCTATGGAACCTCTCTGGAAAGAAATCTTGGACTTGCGCAAGGAGTTCCTGCCCGGAACTGGGGTGGCTCTCTTTACGAGTCCTCTCCCCGAAAAAGGAGAGCTTTTCGATCAGGTGACCGAATTTTCATTGCCCGAAGAGGCCGAGAGTCCGGTGAACACCCGAGTTGTCACGGGAAGTGAGTATTCCAACGATCCCCTCGTCGGTGCCAAAAATGGTCGCGGAGCAATTTTATCTCTTCGGGGGATCTCCAAGAGATACGGTCAGGTTACAGTTCTCAAAGATGTTACGCTTGAAGTGGAGGAGGGGAAAGCGTTGGTGGTCATGGGCGGGTCAGGGTGTGGGAAGAGCACGTTGCTGCGTATCACGAGCGGAATTCTCAAACCGACACGCGGTGAGGTTTACCTCTGCGAACGAGTGGCCAAGATTCAGAAGGAAATCGAATCTCGCTCGGGATCGTTATGGGGGTTCGGATCGCAAAGAATGCCCAAGATCCCCGAGGGAGCGTCCCCCGATGAGAGAGTCGAGAAGCGGATCGTATCCCCAACGGATTCTCCGGAGGATACCGACCGGAAAAAGTTTGGGATCCTTTTTCAGGAAGGAGCTCTCTTCAATTCGATGACGGTGGGCGAGAATGTTGCAGCGCCCATTATCGAGCACACCCGGAACGTGAAGAGCATCGTCGACATCATTGTCAAATTGAAACTGAATCTAGTGGATATGTGGGGAAACGATCAGGAGAAAAGTGAGCATTCCTTCAAAAAGCCTTCACAACTTTCGGGGGGACAGAAGAAGAGAGTGGGATTGGCTCGGGCTTTGGCTCTTGACCCCAAGGTGATCTTTTATGATGAACCCTCGGCGGGGCTGGATCCTATCGTTTCGAGGGAGATCGATGAGTTAATGATGAAGCTGGGGAAAATCCTTTCCGTCACCAGTTTTATTATTACCCATGAGCTCGACAGTGCGTTTACGATTGCGGATCAGATGGTGGTGCTGAAAAAAGCCAACTATCGGGATAATGAATACTGGGAGGGAGCTCAGATGGTGACTCTGGGGGACCGAGAAGATATCAGGTCTTCGGTTCATCCCCATGTCATCGCCTTTCTCGAAGAGTGTTCTTACCACAAAGATACGATCCTTTCGCAAGTTCCGATGTGGGATGCGGCCATGGAGGAAGCTGCTCATTTGAGTCGGTCGGCTCGCACTGTATGAGCAATGAGGGTGGGTCGGTTCCCTCACTTGTCTGGTTCGGGATCCTGGTGGCTCTGGGAAGCGTTGTGTCTCTGGCCCAGGAAACAGAATCGGAGAGAGAGCATCTGTCCGCAACGTTCCTGAGTCGCATTCAATGGATTGCGAGCCAGATCGAATCTGACGCTTCAGAAGCAGATGAACAATCGCTCCAGGGAACGGTTGAAAAAATTGTGCGTCTTCTCGGGAAAACGGTTCAGGCAACCGATTCGGAGATCGCAGGAAAAATTCGACATGCGATGACTTCTTCTGCGGAGGGGCCGTTACGAGAGGAACTCGCGAAATGGAGGGATCAGAGTCCGAACTACGCCGAGCGCCAGGATCGAGAGGAGATGTTAGCTCTTGTTCATCTTCTGACGGCAGATCGAACTTCCCAAGAGTGTTTGATTTCCCGCCGGACCTGGATGCGCCCTCTCGTGCAGGAGGTCTCGGTTTTACGGGGACGGTTGGAAGTGAAGCTGGCGGCTGAGAGAACTCTGCGTTTCGTGACTCCGGGCAAGGCAGAGGAGGATATCGCTCGATTCTTGGAGTTGCCGTCGCTGGAGTTGAGTCGCGAACAAAGGCAACGTGCATGTCTGGCGCGAACCAGTATCCGTTTTCCCGATGGATATGATGAAGATCCGATATTCCATTCCGAAAATCCTTTGAGTTCCAGGCTTTCAGCCGTCATGCAGGTAGATCGTGGGAATCTCTCCCCTGGAGAGGCCGGGGGGGGAGTTGTGTTATATCGGGTGGCCGCTCTCCGAATGTTAGAAGACGGTGTTCCCGTGGACGTGGCGATTCTGGAAGAAGGGCGAGGCGAAGATCCGCAAAACGCGCTCTACGATCTGATCCAAGCCGCCTATTGGTTTCGTGTTATGGAGTCCGAGAAGGGGTTCCGATTTCTCGAGCGAGCTTTCCGTTTGCCCGAATTAGAATTGCCCGATGTCGAACTGGTTCGGTCTCACTCAATTCTCAATCAGATGACTCCCGGGCGATCTCGGCGTCTGGCTCGCACTCATGCGGTTGGTGACCGGATCGAGTACCTGGGAGCTGCCTTGAGAAGGGTGGTGTATCTTGAACTCGACGGTCTGACGGAGGCGAGCAAACGAACCGGACGAAGTCGCTGTCTCCGCAGGATGATCCATATCAAGGTCGCCGCAGATCGATTCTGGCAGTCTTCGGCTTTCCGGTTCGGAATGTTGCTCGGTTTAAAGACCGTGGTTCAAACCTTGCGGCGCGTTGTACAGGCCTTCGGCGAGTCCTTCCCTATAGAAGAGAAGGGATCGTGGATGAAAACACTGGAGCGCTACGAACAGTATCTCGCGGACCTGGAAGATCCGGGAAGGGTCTGGTCGCTGGATGAAATCAGCTTGGCTGAAATCGTTCTCGATCGACCCTCTATGCAACGACGATGGAAGCGACTCGTGGATCGCGGATTTGATCGTCCGATCCGGGCCGAGATTTTGACGGATCGATAAACGGAGGCCGGGTAGGACGTCGATCTATTCCGCGGCTTTTCCATCCAAAGGAAGCGGCTTCTTGGGGGGGAGCGAATGGGTTTGCCACACCTCGACGATGTCCTGGAAGAGTTCTGTAAGCGCTTTGTTGGCGGCTTGACGCATCCCCAGGGAAAAGGTGTAGGGGTCGAAGTTGCGAAAGAGGATGTCGTGGCGAATGGGAGCGGTGGCCGTGATCCGTTTGGGACCGACCTGGATCCAGCCGGAACCGGATGGATTGCGAAGATGCAGGACGTATTCGATCGCCACCACGGCATTCCCTTGAGATTCGACATCATCTCGTACCTCCTCGAAACGCAGAAGGTGGATTTTCAGCCGAAGAGAGGTGGGGAGGTCGCTGGGGTATCCACTGATCCGCATGGATCCTTTGGATTCGTGCAGGAGAACCTCGCGCGCTCTCTGTTCGATCATTTGGCGAGGAAAACTGACCCAGTTATGAGTGTCATCGTAATGCCGAATGAGCCCACTGGT
>JASMLP010000022.1 GCA_030748635.1 Planctomycetota bacterium | reverse complement strand
CAGCTTCGACCTTCGCGACCTCAAAATCGAAGATTACCTGCAACAGGTCGGAGTGGTCTTTCAGCGCCCGATCATGTTCGAGGACACCATTCTCAATAACGTCAAATACGGGTGCCAGGACGCCACCCCCGAAGAGGTGATTCGGGCCTGCAATATCGCCCAAGCTCACGACTTCATCCAGCAACTCCCCCAGCAATACGAAACCACGCTCGGCGCCCACGATAGTGGACTATCCGGAGGGCAGATCCAGCGGATCTCCCTGGCTCGAATCATCCTTCGCGACCCCAAAATCCTGATTCTGGACGAGGCCACCAGCGCCCTGGATACCGAAACCGAGATGCAGATCAAGGCCGGACTCGACTACCTCATGCGAGGCCGTACCACTGTCGCAATTGCCCACCGCCTCTCCACCATCGTGGATGCGGACAAGATCGTCGTACTCGATCGAGGTCGTATCCAGGAAATCGGAAACCACGAGGAACTCCTGGCCAAGCGAGGACTCTACTACGGCCTCTGCCAGAAACAGCTCGGAGAGTCGGGAGAGATGCATTGACCGCTCCCTCCCCCCAACAGATCCATCCGGACACTCTTCAGCATCTGCTGTCTCAGACCGACCTGATAACTTTTCGAAAACTCCTTCTCGAGATCCTCTGCGAATCTCTCGACGCGCCTCTGGCCTGGATCGCACACCCAGATCCTCACAATCCCCAGCAACGCATCGAATCCTGCCAATCCCGAAATCTTTTCAAAACTCGCCAATCCAGCTCCGGATCGAGCTTGACCCACAAGATTCTGGAAGAAAACACCGACTTCCACTCCCCAGGAGACTCTCTCGCCCGGGACCACCGCCAGGAGATCCGTCTGCGATGTGGATCTTTGCCCCAAACGATTTTGGGATACCCCCTAAGATCCCCGGCAGGAGTCCCTCACTCGGTTCTGATCCTCGGCCAGGACGGCGATCCCCAGACCTCGGAGGCGTTCCTGACACCCTTGCTCCCTCTTTTGGGATCCCTCCTCGAACACCTCATTCGTTGCGAAAAAGCGAGAATCCAATACCGAGATCAAAGAATCCGGTTAGGCGTCAGTTGCGAATGGATCGGAAACCATCCAACCATCGCTCTCATTCGGAATCAACCTTATCAGACTCCCCGAACGCCGCTCCTGGTGCTAGGCTCCACGGGAACGGGTAAAACCTTTCTTGTTCACTACTTGCATCAGAATTCAGATCTCTCTATTCGGCCGGTCGTAGAACTCAACCCTCAAACTCAATCCGCGGAATCGATCCAGCAATCGCTATTTCAGAACACATCCTCCCATCCCTGTCTTCTGGAACAACCAATTATCATCCACATCGAGGAGGCTCTCTCACTCCCACTCGAAACTCAGTCCGCTCTCCTCGAAAGATTGCCTGCGATCTTCGAAAAGTCTCAATCCGACTCCTGGGAGGGCGCATTTCTGATTCTCTGCTCTAGCGATGACATCCCCACCGCCATCCAGGAACAGCGAGCTCTTCCCCAACTTCTCCAGCTATTTCAGGAACGACACCTGATCCTCCCCCCCTTGCGTGAACGTCCGGACGATCTCCCCCTTCTGGCCGAACACTTTCTCCAGGAAGCGAACGGACTCCTGCGAACCCAGACCGCTGGATTTACCCATCGCGCGATCGAACTGATGAAGTGTGGTCTCTGGCCAGAAAACCTGACCCAACTGCGACGCGTGATCCATCAGGGTGTTCTCATCACCCCCGAAGGTCTCCTCGACGCCTGGGACCTGGAACCGTTTCTTCCCCCTGGTTTTTCTAGTCAGGAAGTCTCTTCCGCTCACCTCCAGAGCGCGGCTTCTGTCGACGAACGGACCATTTTTCGCCTACTCAAAAGCCCGAATCTCCGCGACCGAACCCGCGGCCTCTCGCTTCTTGACAAACGGTTTTACCCCGCCACGATCCCCCTGCTCCTGAAAGAGACTCAGGATCCCGAATACTCCGTTCGCCAGGGAGCCTATCGGATTCTCGCCCGACACGGCGATCCGGAACTGCAATCTCAACTCCTGGAAAAGCTTTCCCTGGAATCCAACCCTCAGGTCCTTGCCAGCACCCTTCACGCACTGGCCCAAGCTCACGCTCAGGTGGATCAGAACAAGATCTTGGTCCATTTGCGCGACGAATCGATCGGGGTCCGACTCGCCGCCCTCGAAGTCCTCTCGGAGATCTCCGACTCCAAAGCGGCGGAAGCGCTCGACACTCTTTTAGTCGCCCGCGACCCTCGGATCCGTTGCCAGGCGCTTGTGGGACTCGCTCAATCAGGTCGTGAAGATTGTTGGAACGACCTGATCGGTCTGCTTCAAAGCGAGTCGGACCAAGAACGTATCGGCGCCGCATCGGCTCTATCGAGTTGTTCAGACGCCAGAGCGTGCCAGGAACTCCAGAACGCTCTGGCCAAAGAATCCTCGATCGATATCCAGATCGCTCTGATCGAGGCACTTGGAAAACAGAAAAATCCTCAGGCACTCGAAACCCTGAAATCCCACCTGGACAGTCCGATACATCGATTCTATGTGATCGAAGCCCTGGGACACCTGGAAGATTCTCGCGCTCTTCCCGATCTTCTGTCTGTCATCAAAGAGGATTCGAACTCTCTTCTGCGCAGGTCGGCCATTCACGCCCTGGCTCGGATCGGCGACTCCTCGATTACTTCCCAGCTGTCGACCTATCTGGACGAACCTTTCCTTGCGGCGACCATTCTCGAAGCCGTATGTCAACTCGGAGGCTCTGAGGCGGAAGAAGCTCTTTTGCGACTCATCGAGCCCGAGCACCCCCTGTGCCTGCACGCGATTCGTGGACTCCGCAGGATCGGTACCGAACGTTCCGTCAAACCGCTCATCGACCTCCTGGGAACCGTTCCCGATTATATGGCTCGATTCATCGCCGAGACCCTCTCCCATATCGGTACGCCAGCGATCGAGAGCCTGATCGAATCGCTCGACGACGAAAGCCAGCGATACTGGGCCATCATCTCTCTGGGAGATATCGGTTCTACGCAAGCGGTGAAACCGCTCATGGCTCACTACGATTACGCCTCTGAAGTCCCTGAAGCCATCTCCAAGATCGGCCCCGAAGCGATCGACCCTTTACTCGAGATACTTCCCGCTCGACAGGAAGAGATCCGCGATTTCCTGATCTCTTTCGGCTCATTCTCGATTCCAGCGATTCTCTCTCTTCTGGATCGTGACGATTGCCTTCTACTCTGCTCGGAATCACTTTCCCAGATCGGTAACGAGGCGGCTCAACCTCTCCTGGAACGTCTCGAAACGGCTGACCCCAAGGTTCGGGAAAGGATTCTCCGGATCCTGGGAAAAATCTCGACCCCACTCTGCATCCCCGTTCTCTGCCGATTTCTGGATGGGGAGGATCGAAGACTCCAGCGTGCAACCCTGGAGGGAATTGGCCGAATCGAGGATGCGAGGTTGCTCGAGTCCCTCCTACGACTAACCCAACACCCCGATCCTCAAATCGTCCTCGAAACGCTCGACAAGATCCGTCGCTTACGTCCCGCCAACACCCTCCCTCTACTCACCTCCCTCCAGTCTCACTCCTCTGCTCCGATTCGTACGGCCGCACTTCAAGCCATCGCCGCTTACGGAAAAGATGTCGCCATCTCTTCAGTACGCAAAGCCCTTCAAGACAAAGACCCGTCTCCACTCCAGACGGCGGTCCGCCTTGCCCTATCCCAGGGACTCTTCTCTCCTGAAGACCTTCAAGAATCTCTTCTCGACCCCTCGACCGACTCCGAGGTACGATCACAAATTATACGCCAGATAGCCGCACTGAAGCCATCGATCGCGATCCCTCTCCTTTTCGAAGGACTGCTAAGCAACTCTCTAGGTGGACATCGTACCGAACTCAAACGCGCGCTCCAGAAGCACGGAT
>JASMLP010000021.1 GCA_030748635.1 Planctomycetota bacterium | reverse complement strand
CACCGTGAACGTAAATCCTGTGTTGCCCGTATCCCCCTCGGCCTGGTTCGCGCTCGTCGCCGCGATCGACAGCTTCGGATCATCTTTCTGGATCGTTCCGGTCGCGGTCGCGGTGTTGATCTCCGCGTTCCCCGACGGATTCGAGAGCGTCACCGTAAACCCCTCGTCGGGCTCTTCGTTGGTGTCTCCACTGACGTTGACCGTCACCACTTTCGAGGCCTCACCAGCCGAAAAACTCACCGTCCCCGTAGGAAGCGCTCCACCAAAGTCCGTTGCGTTCGCCGGATTCCCACCGCTTCCGGTTACCGCGTAGTCCACCGTTGTGGCCCCGCTCGTATCCCCGGCCCGGGTCACCGTGAACGTGAAACCGGTGTTTCCCGAATCCCCCTCGGCCTGGTTCGCGTTCGTCGCCGCCAGATCCAGATCGATGTCATCGTTTTGAATCGTCCCGGTCGCGGTGGCGGTAGAGATCGTAGCCGATCCCTGGGGATTACTCAGAGTCACCAGAAAAGCTTCGTCGTTCTCTACCGAAACATCTCCACTCACATTCGCGGTGATCACCTTGGAAGTCTCTCCGGCCGCGAAACTCACCGTCCCCGAGGGAAGCGCCCCACCAAAATCGGCCGCGTTGACGGGATCCCCTCCACTTCCGGTCACGGCGTAATCCACGGAAGTGGCCACAGTCGTATCCCCACCTCGAGTCACGGTAAACGTGAACCCGGCGTTCCCCGAGTCCCCCTCGGCCTTGCTCGCATCGGTAGCGGCGACGGAAAAGTCCGCTGGAGGCGGCAACAGTCGATCGTACTTCGACTGCCCATCGGAAAACCTGGAGTCGGTCTCGATCTCACCTTCTTCGACCTCGAGGTCCCAATCGCCCCCGAATTTCAGCGCGCCGGTCCAGTCGGAAGAGGCGGCCACATCCGCACCGGTGAGCCGGGAAAAAGCGCCTAGAAACGCTGCCCCACCCTCTCCTTGACCGATGCGACACCCGTAAAGAAGGAGATCACCCGATTCGCTGAGGGAGTTCCCGATCGACGCGAGTTGTGACGCGTAGCCACCGATCGTCGAGGAGTTGAGTACCCCGTTTCCAAGATGCGCCTGACCGACCGATCCGTGCGAGACGATGTGGATCGCATCGAGTTCGGTGCGCCCCTCGAGGAGCTGCTCTATCTGAGACCATCCATCCTTCTCTCCCTCGAGGACGAACACCTCCACCCCGGTCTCAACCCCTTCCAGTAGAACCTTTCGATCCTCCACGGAAGCGTCAACGAAAACAATCTCCCGGCGGGAAGAAGGCGAAGCGAGGTCCGAGGCGTCAGAATCCGCGATGGGAGACCTCTCGGCCAAAGCCTCAGCATCGGTTCCGTCCGGATGTTCCGCTAAATCAGCGGCATCGAGGACGATTCGTTCTTCGAGAAGACGAATGAACAGACGCACCTTTCCTGAGCCTCCATCTGCACCCTTGAATTCATCTCAGAATGAACAAATGCAGGTTGAGCTCGAAAGCTTTCCCCTGCATTGGTCGATATTAAGTATACACCATGAAAAGAGAATCGACCCGCACGAACCGACCCGCAGTGACGATTTCAGCCCCTCCCCTCGATGAAGACTGCTCCGTCCCTTTTCCTGAAACTGCGCAACACCTCGACCCCCTCAGGTTGCACCCTGAGATATCACTACTTAGAATCGATTAGCTTTGCCCCGATCGAACGAAAATCTGTTTCAAAAAATCGGCACTCTTACCCGCCTGAACCGGAGATTTCGGATGAAATCGACCCTCTGGGGGTCCATCCTGACGCTTGTCCTCGCTGGCTGCTCCCAGCCAGACCTGAGAGCTCTCCGGGACCAGCATGCCGGGGAGGAGATACGGGAATTTCAACGGCGAACCCAAACCCTGGAAACCCCGCTGGATCTGAAAACAGCCCTGCGTCTCGCTCTGGAGGGAAATGCCGAGTACGCCCTGATGCTGCAACGGCGCAAGATCCAATCCGAAACCGAGACCGGGGCTCTCCTCGACCTGTTCCCTCACCTCTATACCGACGCCGAATACCGATGGCGAAGCGAACTCTCCATCGCCTCTTCCCGGGCCGCCGACTCGGGTATCCAGAGCCTCGAATCCTCCTTCAGTCAGCAACGAGACGGGAAAACCGGCAGCTTTGAAGTCCTCTTCAGTCTCCTGGATTTCGGCATTTCCTATTTTCGTTCCCGTCAGGAGAGAAACCGGGGCCGGTCCTTCGACCAGCAACTCCGCCGAACCCGGCAAAAGCTAGCCCTGGACGTAACTCGGACCTGGTGGCGAGCGGTCGTGGCTGATCAGGCGGTCGAAGCAGGCAGTGCGCTGGGAGGCGAACTCGAAGCGCGTCAAAAAGTGATCGAAGACCAGATGGCCCAACAGCTGATCCCCGAACTGACGGGACTGGAAATTCAGGAACGGCTCGTTCGGAGCGCGATCCGCCTCCAGAGCTTTCAAAATGAACTCCGAAAGGCGAAAACCGAGCTCGCCGCCCTTTTGGGTCTGGCGCCAGGAACGCAGATCACCTTCCCCCCGATTCCGTTCGATCAGGCCCCCCGACGTATCGAGTTCAACGTTTCCGACCTGGAAAAAGAGGCCCTCCACCAGCGCCCCGAACTCTTCGAGGAAGACCTTCAGGAACTCATCGCCGTGGACGAGGTGCGGTCTCGATTCATCCAACTCTTCCCGAACCCCGCCGGTTTTTTCGGCGGAGAGACGGATCAGAACAAGTTTCTTCGCCACCAGGGATGGTATTTCGCCGGAGCCAGCGTGGCGTGGGATCTTTTCAAAATCCCTACCAAGTGGTCGAGATACCAGCAGGCTCAGATGAGTGAAGAACTCATCCGTGAACGCAGAATGGCCCTGGCCATGGGAGTTGTGACTCAAATCCATCTGGCCCTGATCGAATACGAAGACGCTCTCAAACAGTACCAACTCGCCGCCAACCTCAGTCAGGTCCGAAATCGGCGACTCGCCGCCATGCAAGATCTAGCCATCAAGGGAGAGTTGGAAGAGACCACACTTCTCGAAGCCGAAAGCGACGCCCTTTACGCGAGGTTGCGTTCCATGAACGCTCATGCGGCGACCCTCATCGCAGTGGAACGAATCTGGAACGCCGTGGGGCGTAATCCATCGATCCACTCCCCGAAAGCTCTCGCTCCCAATGAATAGCCTCTATCCGCGAAAGAAATTCGAGTCGTTCGCATGGATTGCCGGAATCCTTTGCCTGAGTTTTTTCCCGACCAACGCTCAGGAAGAAGAAGCCACCGTGATCTTCCGGCCTCGCCGAGAGGCGGTCCTCTCCGCCATCGTCTCCTCCAGAATCGTCCGCATCGTCCGAGAAGCGGGTGAAACGATCGAAAAGGGAGAGCCTCTCATCGAACTGGACAACCGTCTCCACCAGATTGCGGTAGAGGCGGCGGAAGCCAGTCTCGTCAGCGCCCAGGCGGACCTCGAAGCGGCCCGATCTCTCGGGGAGATCGATCTGGACGAGGCCAAGATCCAGCGAGCCCAGGCTCTCCTGGACCGTGCCAAAGCCCGACTTACCGTGCAGGAGCAACTCTTCGAAAAAGGATCCCTTTCGGTTCCCGAACTGGAAGGAACCCGGACGGAAGCCGCTGTCGCCCAGGCCAACCTGACACTGGCCCAACTCGACCGAACCGTTCATGCCATCGAACGCACCGCGAATCTGGCTCGAGCCGAGGCCAACGTACGAACCGCCCAGACCGGTCTCGCGCGCGCTCGCCTGGACCGACAAGCGTGTCTGATCCAAGCCCCCTTCTCCGGTCGAGTGCGGGAACTCTTTGTGGCCGAACACGAAGCCACCCATCCGGGTCGCGACCTCATCGCTCTGGTCGACGACCGAACCCTCCAGGGACACTTCCTGGTCCCATCCAAAATGGTGGTGGCCATCCAGATCGGACGGAGCATTCCGATCCGAATCCGAGAAACCGAACAGGAAGTCACCGGAACCGTCAGTCAGATAGGAGCTCTGGTCGACCCGACCAGTTCGACGCTTCGGGTCCTGGTAAAAATCGACAATCCGGACCGGTCTCTCCGGGCAGGGTTTCGAGGCGTCATTACCCTGAAGCACCTTGTCGGCCGTGAGGAGTGACGGCGTTGTCCTCCGTCCCCACCCCCCCCCTCCCCTTACCCCAGAAATCCGACTCCACAGTTCACCTCATGGGGATCCTCCATCAGTTGACACTGACCGCCTTCGGAGCCCCCAAGCGCCAATCGCTCATTTTCACGATCCTCAACGATACGATCAAACTGCTTCCTTATGAACGCGCGGTTCTGTTCGAAACAAAAGAAGACCTGAGCCTTCTTGGAGTCAGCGGCCAGGCGGCCATCGCTCCCCAGACCCCGCTGGCGCATGCCTGGAAAAAGACACTTCTCCATCTAAACCGACCGGTGGAAGCCTGCCGCATCGAACCGCTCACCCAGAACATCCCTGATGACCTCTGGAAGTCGGCCACCGGTGACCGCGAAGATCTCCAGGTCCTCTGGATCCCTCTTCCCAATTCGAATGTCGGTCTCTGGCTCGAACGTCTCCCGCAATCCCCGTGGACCGACGCGGAAATCCGACTTCTGGGGGTGCTCGCCCAGGGCTACGCTCTCGCGTGGCGACGCCAACCGGAGCCCGCTCTCAAACAGTGGCTCGGTCCGCGTCGCAAGCGCCTACGACGAATCGGTCTCATTGCGCTGATCGCGTTCCTCTCGCTCTTCCTGCTGACGATCCCTCTTCGGGTGGTGGCTCCCTGCGAAATCGTAGCCGCCGACCCTTACCTGGTCACCGCCCCACTAACCGGCGTCATCGAGTCGATCGAGGTCCAACCCGGACAAGAAGTTCTCCCCGGCGATCTCCTTTTTCTCTACGATCCCCGTGTCGCCCGCCAGGAACTGGAAGTCGCCCTCCAGCAGGTCGGAATCGTCCAGTCACAACTCGACCGCGCCACCGTCCTGGCCCTGCAAAAAGAGGGGACCGAAGACGAGTTGCGCATCCTCCGCGAGCGAATCGAACAGGAACGAGCCCGACTGAAACTGGCCCGATACCGAGTAGAGCGCCTCCGAGTCGTCTCCCCGGTAGCGGGCATCGTTCAACTCTCCAATCCCGGCACCTGGCGCGGCAAACCGGTTCGGGTGGGTGAACGAATCCTCACGATCATCGACCCGAGCAGGACCCGACTGGCGATCTGGCTCCCGGAAGAAGACAACGTCCCCGAACTGTCCAAACACGAGGTGAACGTCTTCCTCCATTCGACACCAAGCCAGGCCTATACCGCCCGCATTTCTTTCCTGGCTAACGCCACCTCCTTCAGCCCCGATGGCGTTCCCAGTTTCCTGGCCGAAGCCGAGTGGAAGGGATCGCCTCCAGAACTCCATCTCGGTCTCGAGGGAACCGCGATTCTCTACGGTGAAAAGGTCTCCATCGCCTACTGGATCTTCCGGAAACCCATGGCCCGGATACGAGCGACTTTAGGCTGGTGAAGGTTCTTCCCGCGCTCCGAAGCGACCTGGAATTTTTCTCCGCCCCGACGGCACTCGACGGTTCACCAGAATACACCCTCCACGATCCGGTCAGTGGAACCTACCTGCGCATCGGATGGGCCGAAGCCACTCTCTTCACTCACTGGAGAGGAGGAATGGCGTTCGAACGATTCCTCGAAACGCTGAGGACCCAGACGACCCTTCGCCCCACCACCGAGGACATCGACCGTTTCATCGGACTGGCCGAGCGTCACGCGCTGACCGTAGGGCGGTCAGCGAAGGAGATCGAATCGGAAGCGGAGACGAAACAGATCGGACCTTTTCAGCGACTTCTTCACCACTATCTCTATATCCGCATTCCGCTGGTACGTCCCGACGGTTTTCTGAAAGCGACCCTCCCCGGAGTCCGCTGGCTAGCCGCCCGACCCATGCGGATCCTCTACAGTCTCCTCACTCTGGTAGGTATCGGTTTCTTGATCGGACGCTGGGAAATCTACCTGGCCACCTTTCCTCACTTCTTGAACGGTACCGGCGCCCTGGCGTACGGAGCCGTCATTGTAGTCATCAAGACGCTTCATGAACTCTCCCACGCTTACACCGCGCGTGCTCAGGGGGTCCGGGTACGATCGATCGGCATCGTCTTTTTTGTCCTCTGGCCGATCCCCTACACCGATGTCACCGACGCCTGGCGACTGAAGAGTCGAAAGAAGCGATTTGCCATCGGCTTCGCAGGCATCGCGCTCGAACTGGTCCTGGCCGGACTTTCCCTCCTTGGCTGGGCTCTGACACCCCCGGGACTCCTCCGAAGCCTCTTTTTCCTGGTCAGTTCGGTGACTCTGATCTCGACCCTGATCGCCAACCTCAACCCGGCCATGCGCTTCGATGGATACTACCTGCTCAGCGACCTCTGGGGCATCGACAACCTCCGCCAGCGGGCTTTCGACGCCACCCGTTGGGCGTTACGCCGCTTCTTTCTGGGGTTGCGATGCGACCCCCCGGAACCCCTTCCCGCCCGACGTCTGGCCGGAATGATCGTCTACTCGATTCTGGCCTGGATGTATCGACTCGTCATCTACATCTCCATCGCGTTGCTGGTCTATCACTTCTTCATCAAGGCGCTGGGCATTGTCCTTTTCCTCATCGAGATCTGGTACTTTATCCTCCGACCGATCCATACCGAGTGGAGAACTCTCGTGCGACTTCGATCCCTGTGGCTCTACCGCTTTCCCAGTCTCGTCACCGGAACCGTGCTGGCGATCCTGGCTCTCTGGATCATCCTCCCCTCCTCTGGGACCGTGACGATCGCGGCGATCATCGACCCCCAGACGTCGCAGACCCTTTATGCTCCCGCCGACGGTACCGTTATCTCGACGAAGGCCCGTCGCAATGCGGTCGTGAAACCCGGCCAGGTTCTCCTGGTCCTGGAAAACCGAGCCCTCGAGACCCGTCTCGAAATTCTCCGGCGTGAAATATCCGTCCTGAAAATCAAACGCGATATCGCTCGGTCGGACGAAAAGCGAAAAGCTGTTCTCCCGGAAATCCTCGAAGCCCTCGCCAAATCGACCGCTCAGCTACGAGCGACAGAAGAAGAAAAGATCGACTTCACCCTTCGGGCCCGAATCGGAGGAACCCTCCTGGAATGGGACGATCGGGTCGTCGAAGGTGTCCATCTCCGAGCCGATACGGTGATGGGGCGAATTGCCGACCTCCAGAACAAACGACTCGTGGCCTACGTGGAAGAATCCGATCTGAACAACCTCTCACCCGGGGATCCGGTCACCTTCTACCCAACTCACGGAACCGTCCAAAAATCGGGGACCGTCGTCTCCATCAGCCCGACCCGCATCGCGACCCTTCCCCACCGGACTCTCTCCTCCGAGTCCAGAGGGGACATCGCGGTGGTCGGAGCGCCGGACGGAAGCCTGGTCCCCATCCAAGCCTACTACGAGGTCCAGATCGATCTCGAACATCCTCAAAGCGCTTTCGGTCAGAGCGGCCGGATCGCTTTCAAAACCCCTCCCCGAAGTCGCCTTCTCTCGGGAATCCAAGCTCTGTGGAGAATTTGGCTCCGGGAAAGCACGTTCTGACCCCTTCCGATCTCGAACAACACGTGAAACTCATTTCATTACCCTGAGAAGAAACCTCTCAACCCCCCATCAGGAGAAAATAACGTGAAACCCGCCCTCTGGATCACCCTCCTGCTTCTGACCGCAGGCACCCCCTCCTTTGCGGACCTTGATATCGAAGGAAGAAACAGCGAACAGTCGACAGAAGGGTCGCTTCCCCTCGCCCTGATCGCCGGTATCGCGGTCCTGGGAATCGGGGTCTGGTGGGTCCTTCGAACCAAGAAAAATGGATAAAATCCTCGGGAGCGCCGACCTCTTCCGCAGGGAGTTCTGGAGAGCGACGGTCTGGATCGGTCTCGGCCCCCGTCTCGTGCGCGATCGCCACGCCCGACTGGCCGTCCTGGCCGGACTGCACATGAGTTTCGCTCTCCTCCTGACCGTGATAGCTCCGGTCTGGCTGTTGCTGCTAGCGCCTCTGCTTCTGGGAGTCCCGCATGTGTTCGCCGACATCCGCTACCTCATCCTACGACCACCGAATCGGACCGATCGGGGGGTGCTACTTGCGGTCCTCATCCCTCTCCTGGGAATGAGCCTGCTACGCATCTTGCTGGTGCTCGGTATTCTCTCGGTCCCGAGAATCGAAGTGCTGCTCGGGCTGCTCTCCCTGTGCGCCGCGGTCGTCCTCACCCGAGGTCGAACCTTCTGGCAACTCGGCCTCCTTCTCATCATTTCAGGATTGACCGTTCTGGGCCTGACCTCCCCGCGAATGGTGGCGCTGGGCATGGCTCACCTGCACAACCTCGTTGCCTTTGGACTCTGGGTCGCCTGGTCGCGAAGTAGTGGAGCCTCCAAGCGGTGTACATGGGCCGTCGGCACGATGTTCCTCGGCGGGATTTCCCTGCTCGCCTCCGGCGTTTTTGAACCCTTCCTAGGTATGATCGGTGGACTCCGAGCCGCGGGAGGCCTCACGATTAACGAGATGACTCGCGCCCTGGCTCCAGGACTTCCGCCAGCGATCGGACTCAAACTCGTACTGATCTTTGCCTTCGCCCAATCAGTTCATTACGTTGTCTGGCTCCGCCTGATCCCCGGCAGCAAGCCGTTCGAACCGCGTCGGGTTCCGACCACTTTTCGCCACGATCTCCAAGATCTGGTGTCCGATTTCGGACTCGGCGGAGTCGGTCTTGCAATCGGACTGACCCTGGCCGTGCCGATTTTTGGGCTTCTGGATCCCACCGGCACCCGGGAGGCCTATCTGTCGATTGTTTTCTTCCACGGTTGGCTCGAGGTGGCGATGGCCGCTCACTGGTTCGTGCGGCGATGATGGCGCTCCTGTGGCTGGTCGCCTTTGTCTGGACGCTGGCGCTGGAACTGCCCGTCTACGCATGGGGTATCCCCCGCAACGGGCGATGGATATTGGGTACCGTGTTCTTGCTCAACCTAACCACTCATCCATGCCTCTGCTTCGTCGCCCCGAAACTTCTGACCTTCGATGGTTGGATCTATGTGGGAGAAATCCTGGTCTGGATCACCGAAGGACTTCTTCTGACCGCCTTGCTCCAGGATCTTCGCATTCAACCGTTCGCCCGCAACCTGATCCTGGCAGGAGCAGCCAACCTTTTTTCTTACCTGATCGGAACCCAATTACTCAAACTGCTCCTGGGGTAATTCCGTTCCCCACTCTCCTCAACCCACCAACAACACCCCACGGTTCGAGAGATCCCAAACTCCCCTGAGCCTAACCGCACCGTTTCCGAGCGATCTGTGACCCTACGTGGAAGACGCGTGCCGTTCGCGCTTCTCGTCCTCTCCTGAGAGTGATGGAATAGACGACAAGAATAGAATTCCGATTCTCGACCGATTCTTTCTGGAAGGTTCTAGTCTCCATGACGTAGCCTTGTTTCTGCTATCGGTTTCCGCATCGGGCTGGAAACCCCTAAATTCCGACAAAGGTAATCAACCATGATGCATCCCCTCCGATGGACCGCGATCGTGTTCGCCCTGGTCCTCTTCACTTCCTTCTCCTGGGCACAAAACAGCGAGCAGTCCGCGGCCTCCCGTTTTGGGGCCCCGGAGGAACTCACCGCGAACGGCAAACCGATTCGCGGCATCAGTTACCCCTCGCCGACCCTGCACGACATCGATGGCGACTCCCGACGCGAACTCCTGATTGGAGATCTCCGCGGATATATCCACGTCTCCCAGCCGAATAAGGATTCGAGCGATCTGAAGTGGAGCGAACGTCAAAAACTCAACGCGGCAGATGGAAAACCGCTCAAGCTGAACAACTGGTGATGCATCGGCATGAGTCTGCAGTTCGTGGACTTCAATGCGGACGGTCACGAAGACATCCTCACCGCCGTCTGGGAGGGCAATGTCTATCTGGTTCCCGGGAGCAAAGACGGTTTCGGAAAACCGGAATACGTCAAAGACGCTCAGGGCAATCGGATCCTCCTCTCCCGATATTACGACCGCACGGCTCGCAAGTACCTGAGCGCCGACCCGAACAAACCGAAAGAACATCTGGTTTCGGCAATCGCCTGGGACTGGGACGAGGATGGCGATCTCGACCTGATCCTGGGAGCCAAAGACGGTCAGGTCTATTTACGCCGCAACCAAGGGGCTCCAGGGGCCTCGAAGTTCGAAACCGAGAGCCTTCCGCTTCAGGCTGGCGATGCGCCGTTCTCGGTTCCAGGAGGTTGCACCGCGCCCCGCGCCGTGGACTGGGACGGTGACGGGCTCACGGATCTGATCTGCGGCAGTTTCAAAGGGGGCGCTTACTGGTACCGCAATACCGGAAAACCGGGCGCACCCGTATTCGCCAAACCGATCACCCTTCTCAAAAGAGATAAAAACGGCGGCCCGGAAACCAACTGGTATGTCGACCCCACCGACTTCGACGGGGACGGAGATCTGGACCTTCTGGTCGGCGGCCATTTCATGCAGCATCCGAAACCTCGCAAACTCACGCCCGACGAATCCAAACAGCTCGTCGAAATTCGAGCCCAGTTGCAGGAGGTCACCAAGGAGTGGAGCGCCAGTCACCAGGTCATCCGTCAGAAGATGTCCGGATTGTCGAAAGACGAATCCCGAAAAGCGTACTCGGCCTGGTATCAGAAGAAGGAAAATCAGGAGTTACAGAAAAAACGCTCGAGCCTGCTCAAGGAGATGAACAAACTGGTTCCTCCCAGTACACGAAAGTCGGGAGTCTGGATCTATCGGCGGTAGAAACCCTTACCCGAGGGCGGAAATACGTACCCCAAAGAAACCCGGCCTGATTCGGCAAACCATTTCGGATCGTTGACGCATATGCTTCCCCCACCAACGCTTCGTTTGCAAACCGTAGAGGCCGAGTCCCTTCCCGCAACCGGTACCCACCCGAATCTCCCGGGTTCCACAGCGTAGCGGGAACGGGCTTCGTTCACCACGCAGGCGCTTGGCCGGATCAGTCAAACGAGATCGGGCAGTTCGGTAGAGTCTTCTGGAGATCCAGAATTCCGGCCATGCTGAGCCTGTTGCTTATGAATGTTGGATTCGGAAGCCAGAGTTTCTTCGGATTGTCACAATTCTTCATATGCGCCAGTCCCGCATCGTTGACCCACCAGCCACCCACGGGCTTCAGTCCGAGATATTCCAGATCCACAAGCCCCGAAAGATGGGCCAATCCGAATAGGTTAGGACAACAAATCTTGACGCAAAATTTTGCAGTGGTGCAATCAGAGGTGGGGACAAATAGGAATATTGACGATCCGATCAACGACGGCCATGCTAATGCAAAATGCAATGGACTTCGAACCTGCCGATGTCCCGAGACACCGTTTAAACAACGCCTGAGAGGAGGCCGTCGTTGAAACAATCATTCATCGCAGTCAACACTCCACAAGAAGGTCCATCATTCGCACCTGCGGCCTATTCTGAGTTGACTGCGCAGATCCTTGAAATCAAAGGCCTCGAAAGTGGACATGTGGGGGTCTTCGGCTTTCAAGGTAGTGGCGAACTTGTTCGAGCCAATTTGGTTTCTCGCCTGCCAAATGCGCAAATTGGAGCGATCAATTTCCAGAGCATGGCACTATACGAGAGGCGATACAATGGCCCTGAGCAAACCGATTATGGGCATTTGTTCGATTCCGTAATTGTTGCGGTTCCACCGCAATTGAATCGAATCACGCTTCGGTTCATCGCGAGACAGTTCTTCGGAGCCCCCCTACTCCTTGTTTCCGCCGCGTCCACACCGATAGGCGACTGTACAGTCATCACGTATCAGGATGAAGCTCTCGTTCGGCCCAAGGTTGGCCTCGTCTTTCCTTGCGCCGGGTGTGGTCGATTCAATCCGCAATTCATGACCCTGATGCAAATTTTTGATATTCATTACGAATTGGCATTCCGGGAGCCCTATTTCGATCCACGCATGATTCGATCCATTCGTTCCAACATCTCGGACGACAGCGTTTTCGATCCATCTGGAAACACAGTCCAACAATCAAGTATCGATAAATACTACTCCGATGTATTGCGTTACCTTCCCGGATTGCACAAGTATGCCTTCATACACCACCCGGTGACGGTTGAAGCGCTTTGTGGCGACGACAGTATGGATTTCGTTGTTTTGATCCGAGACCCTCGAGATGTGCTCAACAGCATGTACCATCGATTGACGAGAGATACATCGGAAAAAGAATTCACCCTGATCAAGGAAGGCACCAAGGAAGACGGTCTCAACCTTCTGATCGACGGGTTTGATTATGTTCGAAAGGACTACTTCCTCAAGTGGCCATCCATCCAGAAAATGGCTCGAGACTTCCTCGCAGCCGATCGATTTCCGAACGCTCACACCGTGCGTTTCGAGGATGTTCGCTACGAACCCGAAAGCACCTACCAAGGTCTTCTTTCCGCTCTGAAACTCGACCCGAGGCCCTTTACACTGTTAACAGAGGAATTCATGGCTCGCGCAATCCACGCCGGAAGCTTCGAGGCTCAGACAGGCGGGGCTCGCCGGGAGGGAGAGGATGCACTCGAATGTTACCGCTTCTCCGATGGTCGTCTAACCGGTGCCAGGAAGGGAGAGAAGGGGGACTGGAAGAACCACTTTCCTGATTCGGTTCGTGAACGGATCAAGAGCCTCGTCGGAGAGGACTTGATCGCTCTCGGATATGAAACAGATCTGAACTGGTAATGTCGCTGTTCCGCCCGATTTCTCCTCGACCCTAACCCAGAACGAAAGTGCCAAAGATGGAGGTGAAAAATGGTCCGCTTTCCATCTACTAAAAAAACTACGCTACGACGGCTTGAAACATCAGATGTTGTTCTCGATCGGTTACCGTGGATTGATGTCAACCATCGAAAATGGAGCCGATGGGAAAAACATCAAGCCCTATGTCAGAACCTACAGTAAACGAGAATTGGCCCAAAATCTGACCCGATTCAAAACCCACCGCATGGATATTCGCCAATTATCTGAAGATCACATTTACCCGCCGTTCATAGCAAAGATGGCTAAGGCGCTATATTCAGAAACTGGATCACCGATTGGGCTGGTACCTTGTTTGTGATTGCCCAACCCCCACATCAGCGTTTCGAGCCGACTGAAGGGGAGCGAATCCGTTGGGTCCCCACCCACTCATCCCAGATTTCCGGCCAGCCGACATAGTGAATCCGGTGGAGTCCCCGTTCGACCCGGAGTATGCGA
>JASMLP010000020.1 GCA_030748635.1 Planctomycetota bacterium | reverse complement strand
CCCTCCCGAATCGTCAAGCCGATCCGATCAAAATAGTCGAGTAGCGGAATTACGTATTTTCGCGTTGTCCCGAGTCGATCGCGAACCTGCGCGCTGATCAACTCTCCATGTTTCTCGATTTCTTCGACAACCATTTTCTTGGCTTCTTCGATCACGTCACGATGAAAAAGAATATGGTCCTCGATTTCGACCAAGAGTCCCTGTTCGACAAGAATCCCGAACATTTTCCCCATACCCGGAACAGCGCCTCCGAGGCGGTCCGGAAGTTTATCCTTTCGAGGCGTACAGAAACGATCCTCGAGATAGACCCCCTCCAGTCGAGCCAACAACTCCTGTTCTTCGAGCGATAGAGCCACCTCATGCGTGGCCAGTCGCACTCGATCTCCCTCTTCAGCCGTCTCGCCAGTTTCCAGCAAGCGATGCAAGGCTAGGTCTAGAGCGGCGGGAGGTGTTCGAAGGAGATTCTTGATGGCGAGCTTTCCCATGTAAAGGGTATAGGGATTTTCTCTGTGATACGTCGAAAGGACGGAAATAATCTGCTGCTGCAGATCCTCCAGAACCCGCTGGTGAAGATAGCTCGAACCTTGGCGGGTTCGAAAAAACTTTCCTGCTACGACACCTTGCTCCAACACTTCATCAAGCTCTCGGGGTAAGAGCATCGCTTGTCTCCGAAGATCGGTCAACCGAACCCCTTCGTTCCCCGTGGACTCGACAAGAATCTCGACCCGAGCGTTGGGATTTCCCAGGGCTTCTTCTTTTCGCCGCAACAGTTCGAGTATCCATGTTCGATTGCGTTTGAGCCTACGGGTACTGACCCCCAAAATTCGACCCCCTCCGATCGTGACCATGGGGCTGTGAAGACGAAGTACATAGCGATCTCCGGGAGCCACGACCACCGGATCCTCCAATCGAATCTGAACCAGGGCCGTGCCCCCTCCTTCGATACGACTTCCCTCGAGAACAGCGACCCGACCGATCGACTCCGCGGTTCCGCTATGAAACCGAATCGTCGAAAGGTGTTTGATGCCTCGATCGTAAGAACCCAGAACCGTAAGACGCGCTTCTACGAAATGTCCCCCGTGAAAAAACCCGGGTGTCGCAGCCACCATTCCTCGGCGTACGGTCTTGTAGTTCACATCACTCACATTGATTGCGCAACTACGACCGGACCGAGCTCGATCGGTCTCCTCCATATAACTCTGAGTTTTACGCACTTTCCCTCGAACCTCCAGCGGAAGAACCTCCAGCTCATCGCCAGGAACGATTTCCCCCGAAACAGGGATCCCGGTAACTACGGTTCCTTGCCCAGTGGCGCTAAATACTCGCTGAATCGGCATCCGGAAAAGGCCGCCATGCTCTCGCGATGGACAGGCCCCAAGAAGAGATTGAAGTTCATTCCAAAACGGTTCGAAACCGACCCGGGTCTGACTCGAAATCGGAAAGATAGGCGCACTTTCGAGAAACGTACCCTGCAAGAACTCACGAATGGTCTCGCTAGCGATTTCGACCATCTCTTCATCGACCAGGTCGATCTTCGTAAGCGCCACGAGTCCGCGCTCTATTCCCAGGAGAGTCATGATGTCGAGATGTTCGACCGTCTGGGGCATCACCCCATCATCAGCAGCCACCACCAGAAGCACCAGATCGATTCCGGTCGCTCCCGCCACCATGTTCTTGATGAAACGTTCATGGCCAGGAACATCGACCACGCCGATCTTTCTGCCGTCTTCTAGCAGCAAGGGAGCAAAACCCAGATCGATCGTCATGCCCCGCTCTTGCTCTTCCTTCAATCGATCGGCATCCACACCGGTCATCATCTTGACCAAACTGGTCTTTCCATGATCGATGTGGCCGGCCGTGCCGATCACAAGGTCGAGAATTTCAGATTCGGTACTCGCGGTCATTGCGGGGTGATTCTATGGCACAGCCCATGCGCACTCAATGGACCGCCTTTTCTTTGAATCATAAATATCGAAAGCACTTGAAGTCGGATTCATTCAAAAAAAACGGCGGGACCCCACCCCATCGACACCGATTGCCTCTAACCGCACCAACCTCGACCTATCGACCGATTTCAAGCGATCCGATCGAGTGAAGCCGACTCAATAACGAGGAAGCCATATTTCGGACCACCGGCGAAACATCCTCGGTGGCGATTTCCAGAGCCGATCGGGTCTCCTCTATATCTATATTTTGCCGAACGATTTCCTGAAGAGCTGCGCAACGTACCTCCTGTGATTCATCCACCTGACTCGCCCGATGTAAAGCGATCGACGAGCGCGCGCCCCCAAGACGACCCAAAGCGGAAACGGCGCTCATCCGAACCATCTCCTGATCGGTATTTAGGTACGAAACCACCCGTTCACAAGCTCCCTCCAAACCCGAATTGGCCAGCGCTTGAAGATAGAGACTCTGGTTTTGTTCATTCCCCCCCGAATGAATAACCTGTCGATCCAGATCTCGTAAAATATCCTCTTGAAGAGGTCCTTCAACTCGACCCGCCAGGGTTCCTAGTAGAAGTGTGGCGCGGTTTCGCAGTCGAGTGGATCCAACCTCCTGGGTCAAGAAACCGATTGCAGCCACGAATTCCTCTGTCGGCTGGTGCACCTGAAAAGCGGAGGAAATCGCCTCCATTCGAATAACCGCGTCCCGATCGACATCCAGAACAAAAGAAGCCATCACCTCTTGCGCTTTCGGGGTACCCACCGCGCCGAGAGACGCGATCAACACACGCCGAACCTGAATCGTCTCGTTCTCCATCAACTCCACCATCGTCCCGAAAAGATCCTCCCGGTGCCGCATGAGTCGAGTCAGACGATCAAGCAGTTCGGCAATCCTCAAAGAACCCTCCGGGTGCACACCAAACTCTTCTCGCAATGCGACCAGAATATCTTCCACGGAAAGCGACCCCTCGGCCTCGACACTCTCGGTCCAATCCGACTTCAAACCGGAAGTCATCGCCATGCCAAAGGATCGCACGGCCCGAGAAGCGAGTGGGCGCGCTCCCGAAATGGCCAGACCCGATTCGATCCGTACGATCGAGGTCTTTCGGAGCATCTGAAAAATTCCCACCTTTTCACTTCCGCTACGAATCGTCTCCTTGCCTTTCATACGAATCACCGAACGATTCTCATCCAATTCGATTCGAATCGCCCCCTCGACCTGGCTACGATCCGAAAGACCCATCAACGCAACCCGCTCGAAAGATTTGATCCTCTTCTCCATCTGTCTCTTTCCGGTCTCGCTGTAATTCACGCGGACTCGTCCCAGGTCGCTCTCCTCGGCCACCGTCCAACTGGAACCGACTCGACTTCGGTCAACCACCTGAAAGCGAGAGAGAATCCCGCGAAGAAAATCCTCTCGATCGGCATCGATCGAGGCGGGAACCGAAACCGATTCAAACCGTCCTTCCGAATCGGTCGCAACCAGAATCTCCACCCCCACGATCCCGCCGAGTTCCGCTCCCTTCAGCGTAATTCGGGTTTCACCGGCCACCACATCGAGCACTAGATCATCAAAACGAAAGGCGAGAATTCCATCTCCCGGTCGCCGCCCAAGAGAGGTGACTTCCACCTTTCCACGTAGCCGAACGCTCGATGCCAGATCTCCCGAGTTTTCGGAACCCTCCGCCGCGGTCGCGCAAGAGGACAGCCCCAGATCGATCTCATATCGAGCCTTTTTTTCCTGTTCCGGCTCCCCAAAACGATCCGTTCCTTGGGAACAAATAAGGGTCGAATTCAAGATCGAAGATCCGCTCTCTTCGCCTTTTCCACCCGAAACGCTCGCGGACTCGAACCCCCAGAAACCGAAAAGTTGAGCGCAGGAACCAATCGCCAGGAAAAGAGAGGCGGCAAGGAAAAGGTTTCTTCGGTACATGGTCGATCCTCCGGTTGAATGAAATATCACTTCCTTCATTCACTAAAAGCAATCGATGTGCCACGACTACCGAGAAATCCACAAACCGTTATCCAGATTACACTTAACAATTCATCCGAACGAAAAAGCTTCGTTCGAAGTGTAGTGAAATCCATCACCCAGATCGATGCGTTCTCACAAACCGTTGGCTTTTCCTACACATGAAATGGAGCCCATAGGAAACGATTTCGTCGCAAAACCTGTTCAATCCAAGGCTTGAGATTTTCCGATCCAGTCCGGCACAGAGCTTGCGTTACTCATTGGGCGGACAGATTTTTTCCATCCCACTCTTTTGTACTCGATGAACTCAGATCCTGAGGAGTTCGCTCCTATCCCATCTGTTTTCTCTTACTCGGAATCTCACTTCGATGAACGTTTCCGGGATCCCAAAATTTTAAGTCCCCTCAATTCATTTCATTCCAATCTCAATATTTTCCAGATAACAACCTGAAACGGAGAACTTGAATCATGACTACACGCCGAATTTTACTCCTTGTTACCTTGTTGGCTTCCGCTCTATCGGGAGTCGTTGTCGGAGATACCGATTACACCTACGATATCTCCCAGTGGCGCTACGGCAATCGCAATGCCGGCAATGAAATCACCACCTCGATTCTCGCCATTCCCGGGAACATCGCGGGCGGAACACGACTGGCCACCCTGGAAAATTCGAATAACGGCTGGCTTCTTGGAGCCTCCCAGGAGCAACAAAGCGCGAGGGTCCACGCCTTCGTCGGCCGCAACGGACAAAACACCCTGTACTCCAAGCTTTCCATCGGAGGAACCGTTGTTTCCGTCGATCACCTCCATTCCGCCACGATTCTTCCGATCCAACTGCGAACCTCTCACAACAGCTGGCAAACCCTGACACCGGTTCATCAAAACCTCTGGGGAGTGGTACATCTCCGTGCACGTAGCGCACTCCACGTCTCACACAACGCCACTGCCCGACTCTTGCGTGGCGACCCTAGCGTGACCGTCAACACCTCCGTACGTCGCTACGGCATGTTCGAAGCCTTCCTGGCTGATGGCGTTCGGAAAGTGCGAATCATGAGTCGAGCAGTCGAACTCCTGGATGGACTTCGCACCGGCGGCATCACCGCCACCATGACCGACTGCGTTGGCGCGGACGCTCAGATTCTGGAGCGTCAGAAAGTCGATCTGACCCTCGACTGGCCCGGAATTCTCAGATCCACGAGAAACCTCAAACTCCTCCCGCGTCCTCACCGAATGACCATTGCTCGCTGGAAATTTTCCGGAGTCGATCAACTCCGTAGATACGGCCACCGGGACTGATCTCTCCTTCGCTTCGATCGAGACCTCTGATTCGGAGGTCTCGATCTCTCCATTTCCCAGCAAAACCGGGGTCCTACTCTCCTCCCAACATGGTCCTGGAAGTCTTACGAACCTCGGCCTTCCTGGAAGGCGGTGCCCACTGAAGAGCCTGGCCAAACGCCTGTCGAGCACCCTGAACATTTCCGGAAATCGTCCGGGCAATTCCCAATCTCTGCCACGCCTGCCAGTATCGTTTGTGATCGGAGGGCAAGGCGGTGACACATTCCTCAAAATCTCGAAGCGCCGCGGGAAGATCCTTCATCCCCAGATGAGCCACCCCACGTTCCAAAAGCATTTCCGTCTGAAGAGAGGATTTTGGAAACATGAGTTCGAGGCGACGGAACGCTCCCAGAGCTTCACCATGATTTCTCAATTGGATATAGGTCGAACCGAGTACCTTCAGAGCCGAATCCGTGGGGTGAATGGAGATCGAACGCGACAGATCTTTCCGGGCTTGATCGAAGCGTTTCATGCGGAAAAAGACCTGCCCGCGCAGGAAGAAAGGTTTCGAGCGATTGGCGTCTAGTTGAATCGATCGATTCAGTTCATCCATTGCCTTTTCGCCTTTCCTCAGTTCCAGAAAGATCTCACCACGAATGCAAGAAATATGCGCATCCAGTCGGGCCGAGAGTCCCTTCTGTTTCACCTGCTCGATATCCTCGAGCGCCTCCCCAAAACGTAGGAGTCGACAAAGAATTTCAGCTCGCCGAACCCGGAGAATCAAATCCTCTGAATCTTGCTCTATCAGGCGATCAAGATCGACCAGCGCCTTTTTCGGATGTCCGTGGCGGTAAGAATAGGCGGCTCGCTCGAGCAAGATCCTCCTCTCCTGACCGAACTCCTGGATCCCCGCATCGAGAATCGCTAGCCTCTCGTTTCCTTCGACCAGCACAGATTTTCGTAGCACCTTCTCGACCGGGTCGACCCATTCTCGTCGGGACTCCCCCTCTCCTTGCGCAGCGAGTTCGCGAAGAAAAGCCTCGGATTTCTCCGCGAAAAGAGAATACCTTCCGCTGAAATCTCGCCGACGATTCCACATGACCTCGAATGCCCGTGGATCTCCGAGTTGAGCCAGAGATCGAGCCACCTCAACCGCCAGATCGAGATCGTCTTCGAGGTCGATTGTTTTCAGAATCTGACACAACTTCTCCACCGAATCCAGACCTTCAGGCCCTTCGGTCGTCCTGTCGCGAATCCTCCCCAGAGCCGCGATCACCAAAAACCTTTCCCAGGTCGATGCGCTGGAAAGAAATTCGGGGCGCAAAAGATACTGAACCACCTCCGGTCTCGACACACGGACGATTTGATCCACCCAACTCTGTAGCACTCTCGGTTTTTGTTCTTCCCGAGAAGTCGATCGCGCACGAACCAAAAGGTCTTGAGTCGCTTTCAGAGCCCGTTCCGTTTGCGCCTGATAGTTTCTTCGTTCTCTCCACCCCCAAAAGACCCCCGAAAAGACAACCAGAAAAACCAGGAGAAGTGGGATCAAGGTCGCACGCCGTCGCCAACTCCAACGCATCATCACGTGCGCGGTTCGTATCCGCCGAGCCTCCACCGAGTCCCCCCCTAGATGTCGCCGCAGATCGTTAGCCATCTGATTGGCATCGGAATACCTGCTCGAAGGACGTTTCTCCAGCGCCTTGAAAATGATCGCCTCCAGATCCCTGCTGATTTCCTGGTTCACTCTTCGTGGCGGAAAGGGATCCTCGTCCTGAATAAGCCGGGCAGTCCCCATCGAATGAGTGGCCAGAAAAGGCAAACGCCCACAAACCATCTGATAAAGAATCACTCCCAGCGCCCAGACATCGGTCGTTTTGCCGATAAGAGAGGGATCTCCAACGATCTGCTCCGGCGCCATATGAGAGGGGGTACCCATAATCGCGCCGGTACGAGTCAGATGGGTCTCCCCTTCGACCTCGCGGGCCAATCCAAAATCGGTTACGACCGGCTCTCCGTGTTGATTGAGGAGAATATTGGCCGGCTTGAGGTCCCGGTGAATCACTTCATGATCATGAGCGTACCCCACCGCGCGAGACACAAGCATCACGCATTCGACTCGCTCTCGAAAACTCATTTCACCGTACGCCAGATCCAGCCCTTGGCCTCGTATCAATTCCATCGCGATGAAGTAGATAGGATCCCCGGTCACCGACCGGTCTTCTCCCACCTCATGAACGGTCACGATCTGGGGATGAGAAAGACGTGCAGCGAGTCGGGCCTCGCGACGAAAGCGCTCGACCCGAGTGGAGTTCAAATCCTTGACGTCGAGAATTTTCACCGCCACCTGACGTCGGAGAGAGGGATCCCAGGCCTTGTGAACAACCCCCATCCCGCCCCGACCCAGTTCGCCTTGCAACTCGTAGCGGCCAACCTTTGATACCGGACCCGGAATGCGAACCGTTTTGTCCCGAGAACCCAGAAGTTCAGCACGATCTCCTCTTGGGTCCATGAATTTCGTTCTGTCCAGGCTTTCCACAACGCCCCCGCTCCTCTCGAGAGGGGAAGGGTCTCGGGTCACATCAACCTGCAAGAGAAATTGCTCCAGAGCCGTTCGTAGCGATCGAGCGTCCACATCCGAATCTCGATCGTTTTCAGAAAAGATCTCCGTCGCCCACTCCGTGACAAATCCGTCCGGATAACCGATTCGGGCCAACCATCCCCCCAATAATTCGGTCACGGATCGAAGATCGGCAAGTTCCGCAGAGCGTCGCGTCTCCGCCGATTCTGCGCGCCCCGAAACCTCCTTCAACCTCCAGCGAAACCCGGACATCTCGACCGCTTGGATGTTGAATCCCCCCAGAGGCTGTCCGATCTCGTGGCGCTGCTCGAGATCGGCGAGCAGTTCGTTCGCCCTGAAGAACGCCTCCTGAAAAGAGCCCGGAACCCCTAAGCGACCCGCAGAATCTTCCGTCACCCCTCTATCCCGTGTTTTTTCATCCGGGCATAAAGAGTCGCCCGGTCGATTCCCAGAAGACGCGCCGCTTGACTCTTGTTCCCTTCCGCTCTCGAAAGCGCTTCCCGGATGTGCTCTTGAACCAGTTCCTCGATCGAAAGAAAAGAGGCCGAAGAGTGACCCGATACCGATGGAGGTCCCGAGGATTCGAGAGATCCCGAATACGATCCAGGTCCCACCTCGAGGTGATCGACCCGCTCCCCTTCGCAGAAGAGAACAGCCCGTTCCACCAGATTTCGAAGTTCACGAACGTTGCCAGGAAAGGGGTAACTACGAAGCGATTCAATGGCACTTTCGCCGAACTCCTGGATGCGAACGCCCACCTCCTGGGAAATCTCCTCGAGAAAATGGCGTGCGAGCAGAACAACATCTTCGCCCCGATCTCGTAACGGAGGCAGATCGATATGAACCACAGCCAATCGATAGTAGAGATCTTCCCGGAAATGACCCTGGGAAACCATTTCCAGAAGGTTCCGATTCGTGGCCGCCACCAACCGGACATCCGGAGCGATCATCGAGGTTCCTCCGAGCCGACGAAAACCTTTCCCTTCGAGAATTCTCAACAGAGACGCTTGTGTCTCCAGCGGTAACTCCCCCACCTCATCCAGAAAAAGCGTACCCCCATCCGCCATCTCGAACGACCCCTGACGTCGAGCCAGGGCACCGGTAAAGGCCCCTTTCTCGTGGCCAAAAAGTTCACTCTCCAGCAACGACCCCCGCAATACCGCTCCATTGAGCGCCACAAATGGCATCGAACGCCGCCGACTGTTTCTGTGAACAGAGGAGGCAACCAACTCTTTTCCGGTCCCGCTCTCTCCGGTCACGAGTACAGTCACATCGGTCCGGGCAGCCCGAAAGACCAGTCGCTCGACTTTGCGAATAGCGGAACTCTCTCCGAGCAGATACCGGGTCGATCCGGCCACTGAAGCCATCTCTCCCACCGAGTTCATTTTTCCTCCCCAGGTAGCTCCTCCGGGAACAAGTTCGGGAAGTGAGGGTGAAGAACTGTCATCGAGATCGATGAACATCAAAGTCACCCGACCCAGACGCAAAATATCGCCGGAACGTAGTGTAGCTCCATCGCAACGGGTACCGTTCAGGTAAGTTCCGTTACGGCTATTCCCCTCCTCGAATTCACACCCGTGATCAGAAACCCGTAGCACCGCGTGAGTTCTGGAAACCTGTTCATCCAGAACCACCACTTCACAGCTGGCATCACGTCCAAGACGATTATCTCCCAACGTCAACGGAAAGATAGATCCTCGATTGGGACCTTCGATAACGATCAACTGGAACATGTTTATATGTCTTCAGGATACTCGGTGCCAGCGAGCGAGAAATACAGAACCCGATTTAGTCTGCAAACGAATTCATTCTGCAATTTCACCCAACAAATCCCAACTAATTTCCCTGCCACTTGAAAAGCGAAGAAAGATCCTTTTGCCCATCCTCACACCAATCTGGAGGAGGATCTTGCAGTCGTCCTGCGGGTCGAATCAGAGAGGGTTCCAGCCCCCTCGCAATCTCCTCTATTCGGCTGGAGTGTGGTCCCGGACAGAGCGCCACCCCCTGAATTTTTCCGCCGTGATCGCCGAGCCGTCCCGCAACTTCTTCGAGCGACCCGACACGCCGCAGAGGCAAGAACCTGGCCGCCGGAACGGGTTCGAGATCCAGGTTGGGATCCAGAGCAACCGTCCAGACCGAGGATCGCCCCGGAGTCCAGAGACGCCCCCCGCGACCCGATTCGATCCGAGAGCGCAAAGTCCGTACCACCGGAGCGGTTTCCAGAGCGCCGAGACGCCCAGCCGGCCACTGCGAATGAACCGACTCGAATGTCTCCGCCAGCAATTCCCCCAGCGCGCCTCCACCCCGTTCTTCCCCTTGCTCGTAATAGAGGGCGATCGGCGAGAGGCACCCCCCTTGATCGTAAACAGCGACATCTCTCGCCAGACCCTCCGCCCAGGATTTCAATCGATTCGATCCCTGACACTCCTGGCAAAGCAGGGCGAGACTGACCTTGTGTCCATGGGGCAAAAACCGGGACCCCGAGGGCAGGAGGCTCCCGACGATATCCACCGTCTCATCCGAGCCGTAAAGAATCGTCGTTCCCGCCGTCCCTAGAACCTTCTTAATCCGGTCGGTATCGGTCCGGTCCCAGGTCTCGGTCCGTAACCGGCAAGGAACGGCTCCCCACTCCGAACCGACGGCCTCCCAGGACCGGACGAAAATGGAAGCAAACCGAGTTTCCAACGAAGGGGGCTTGATAGAAATTTGTGAATAACCGGCCAGTACCGCGCGCACAACCGAACGAACTGTCGGATCGGGAACTCTTCCGCCGGGAATCAGGAGCAGAGAGGAGTCCGCCACCGGATCGGACGGCCTTTCCCTGCCGACCCCGTCAAGCATTCGAGAAAGTCCTTCTCGTGAAAGAAGACTGAAGGTTCGGTCGAGTCCACAAGCAAAGGACTCCACCCCAAATCCGGCCGAAACTGGAACTTGCTCCAGAGCTTCTCGCCGAAACGGATTCTCCGGGTCGATCCATCGACGACCTAGTTCCACCAGAAATCCGATCGCGTCAAATCTCACGTCGAAACTCCGAGATCCTCACTTGCCAGAGAACAACCGCGCCTAGAACTTCCACCGATTCGGCCAGTCAGGAGAAATTCTCCTCTCTCATTGAGAAGAGCCCGATCCGCCGTCAGGATCGAGGCCACCGAATCCACATTAGCAAGATCGAAAATAGCCAGCACCCCCTCTTCTCCCACCGGGAGAGATTCCAGAGTCACCGGATCGAGCACCTGAACCCGAACCCAGGACGGAGCGCGAAATCGCCTGCGATCTCCACGGGCATAGAACTGACTCGATAGCTCGGTCATTCCGTATTCGAGAATAATCTGATCTTCCTGAATCCCAAAATACTCGTAGAACCCCTGATGAAGTTCCTCTCGGGTCACAGAACGGGACCGCCCCTTGGTTCCCCCGGTGTCGAAAATTCGGGATCCGGCAGGCAAGGAAAACCGCTCGCCCAACACTCTAAGCCCTTCCATAAGATGGACATATGAAAATGAAGTTCCCAGAAGAAGAACTGGAGTTTCCTGAGCTTGACAGTCCCGCAATCTTGCTTGCGCCCCATCGAGATCGAGTGCGCCACCCCGAACATGAAAACTCACCTCACCCGGCGCCCCCCACCGACGAGCCACATGATCCATCATGAAAACAAGCGACGAACGGGGCGCTTCGAGTCGCTCGGGAGTGAGTATGATCATCGCCATCTGTTCCGAACAAATATTGCGAGCGAAAGGAGGATCGATCGCCGCCCGATAAAAATCTACCGACCGTAAGTAATGACGTCCCGGGTCACCAGTCGTCGTCCCCGATGTCTCGAAAACTTCCACCGCCTCATCCTTCGAAACACTCGAAATGTGAGCCTCCTTGAAAGCGACCGTGGGCAAAGGGGGAATCTCCTGCCAACGACTCACCCGATCCGGATGAATTCCGACCCGTTCACACAGTCGACGATACGCAGGAACCGACTCGAACTGATACTTGAAAAGATCACAGGCCAGAACATCAAATCCTTCTTCCCCTTGAAATCCCAAATCCGAGCCCAGGCGAATCCGGTTTAGGATCCGATCACGAAGCATCGACAAGTTCCCGAAGCGTCAGCGCTGCATGATCGATCTGAGATTCAGTGATCACAAGCGGAGGCGTGATGGAGAGAACAGATCCCCCCGGACCACAGGGAAGTAAAATCAGACCCCGTTCGAGGGCTCGCACCGTGAGTTCCACGGCCGAGATGCCAGCGGGAGGAAGTAGGCCCAGAAAAAGTCCTCTTCCGCGAACCGTAAACGCATCGCCTAACTGACGACGAAATCGATCTCCCATCCCCACTGCCCGCTCTGCCAGTCCTTCTTCCAACAGTACCTCGATCGCCGCCAGCGCCGCCCGGCAGCCGACCGGATGTCCAAGGAAAGTCTGAGTGTGGACCGCCTCCCCCTCCGAGACGGGCCAGGCCTCCATCACCGCGGTCCGGCCCAGACAGACCGAAAGCGGGAAACCGCCAGTCATCGCCTTGCCCAGAAGGAGAAGATCGGGAACAACCCCCTCGTGCTCACAAGCGAAAAGAGTTCCCGTGCGCCCAAAACCGGTATAGATCTCATCCAGCGCCAGCAACGCCTGAGATCCATCGCAAACCTCACGCAAGGCGGTAAGAAATCCGGGTGCCGGCTCCTGACATCCACCCCGGCCTAACAAAGGCTCTGCCAAGACCAACCCCACCGTATCCTTTACCAGACTCAGCAGTTGATCGATCACCCCAGAAACTTCACTCTCCTTTCGGGGATAGGGAAGAAAATGGGTCGAATCAGCCATTCCGATTCCGAACGGCTCCCGAAATCTCGGATCGTGAGTAGCCCGTAACGCTCCCAGGGTCAAACCGTGATATCCCCCCTCGAAAGCCACGATCCCCTCTCGACCTGTCGCCAAACGCGCAGTCTTGATGGCAGCCTCGACCGCATCCGCTCCAGAAGACCCGAGCACTCCATATCCTAGATCACCTGGCGACAACTCCGCCAATCGCTCCAGTAATCTGACTTTGACCGGAGTCGGATGAACATCTCCCATTCCGTGAGGCAGCACCTCGACCTGCGAACAAGCAGCGGAGACGACCTTCGGATGGGCGTGCCCCACCGCGGCGACTCCAAACGCTCCGCTCAGATCCAGAAAACGGTTGCCGTCGACATCAGCCACGACCGCTCCCCGGGCTTTTTCCCAAAAGACCGGAAATCGGTGCGATAGAAACGTGATGTTCCTGGACTCCACATCACGTAAACGATCCGCCCAGGCGATGCTGGACGGACCGGGGATATCGGTCTGAATCGCGGGGAGTTCGAGCCCCGTCAGTGCGGTCATGCAAACATTATAGACACCGGCGAACCTAACGCCCGGAAAGTCTAGAAAGATCGACCCGAACCAATTCCGGCCCGAAAAACTCCGCCATGTAGTGGCCCAGGCATCGTTCCGGTCGCTCGAGAAGGTGGGAATACCAGATCCCGTCGCGCAAATGAAGCGCTCCACAAAAAACCACCACCTTCCCCTGCGGATCGGTCCCGATCCCCTCCCGGCATATCGTCTCGAAAGAGACTCGATCCCTCCGGGTCAAAGGAGCCCAGGGACCAAAGGTCTCCATCGACTCGTAACAAAGAACATGCATATCGAGTCGAGCCGCCACATCCAGCAGTTTCGGAAAATCTTCCTGAAAAATCATCTGAAGCAAATGAGTCGTGGACGCTCTTCCCTGCCCGTCCAGATAGGCGTCGATCAGAGATTGATAACTGCGGGGAATTTCGAGAGCCAGGGTTCGATATCCAAGCTGAACCAACTCGGGAAGCCATCGCGCTAGGAACTCCTCGTCCCGCCCCATTTCATGATGGCCCCCCACCATGAGAACCGAAACGCCGGAGCCGAGAGGCACACTGCTTCCTTCACTATTTTCATGAAGCAGGACAATCGGAGGTCCGGTAGGCCCCGGACCGATCGTACAACCCAGACCCCCGATGACCCAGCCGATCACCAGCAACAACTGTCCGGTACGATGTAGAAACCTCAAGCGCATGACCAGGGAATAGTGTACCTCAGAAATGGCGTCAAGAAACCGGCCCCATTGATCCCTCGCCCCACTTGACCCAAAATAACAGCTTCCGATTAGGTCCAATCCGCTCCTGTCATCCCGATCTCCAGAGGAATCGCCATGAATCCCACGTTCGAGGGGACCGATCAATATGTCCTCGATCCTGAACTTCGCGAAGTCGTCAACATCTCTATCGCCCTGGAAATGCCCCTCCTTCTGAAAGGAGAGCCCGGCACCGGCAAAACGCTTCTTGCCCACGAAATTGCTCGTTCTCTCTCCATGCCGCTTGTCGTTCTCAACGTCAAGAGCAGCATGAAAGCGGTCGAAGCTCTCTATCAATACGACACCCTGACCCGACTCAACGACAGCCGGTTTGGGGACTCCACTCGCGATGTGAGCAATATCCGGGATTACATTAAAATGGGGAAAATCGGTCAGGCTTTCACTTCCCAGGAGCGCGTGGTCCTGCTGATCGACGAGATCGACAAAGCCGACACGGATTTTCAGGATGACCTTCTCGATGTTCTTGACCAGATGGCCTTCGACATCGTCGAAGTCGACGACACCATAACGGCTCATAAACGCCCGATCATCATCATCACCAGCAATGCCAAACGAGACCTCTCCGATCCCTTTCTGGGTCGATGTACCTTCCACCACATCGCCTTTCCCGACCAGTTTATGATGAACCGCATCGTTCTGGCCCACTATCCGGACCTTGACCAGAAGCTCCTCCAGATGTCGATCGAAATTTTCTATTCGCTTCGCGAGGTGGACCGGATCGAGAAGAAACCAGCCACTCGGGAACTCGTCAACTGGATCCGTGCCCTCATGATCGAGGACATTCCGGCCGAAGAACTTCTTCATCGGGTTCCTTTCCTGGGTGTTCTGGTCAAAAAATCCAGCGATCTGGCTGCCGCCAAACAGACGATCTCACGTCCTAACCGTTGATCCAGGAGTTTTCCCTCGGTGTTTCTCTCCTTTTTCTATTCCTTGCGTGAAGCCGGCATACCGGTCACTCCCACGGCGTTTCTTCGTCTTCAAGAAGCGCTTGATCGAGGATTAGCCCACGGCAGCCTGGACCGTTTTTATGTTGTTGCTCGGACACTTTTGATCAAACGAGAAGAGTATTTCGACGTTTATGACCGGATGTTCCTCCACCATTTTCACGGAGTGGATTTTGTGGATGACGAAGCGATTGACGCCATCCATGCTCAGTTGCAAGATTGGCTCCAGGACCCTCTCGTCCGAGCTCTGGTCCCTGAGGTTGCCGAGGAAGGACGATCTCTCGAAGAGTTGATGAAGCTCTTTGAGGAACGACTAAAAGAACAAGATAGCCGTCACGATGGAGGAGGAAAATGGATCGGCACGGGCGGCAAGAGCCCCTTTGGCCACAGCGGATTTGCGGACCGCGGCATACGAATCGGGGGCCAAAGTCGAATGCGCAGCGCCATCAAGGTGGCCGGTGAACGTCGATACAAAGATTACTCCCGATTCGAAGTCCTGACCGAACGGGGGGTCGGCGAAGCGGTTTCTCGGTTGCGTCATATGACCGATGAGGGACCGCGCGACCAACTTGATATCGATGAAACCATCCGAGAGACCGTCCGGCAAGCGGGAGAAATCACCCTTGAATTCGCCCGCGCAATCCGCAACAAAATTCGCGTCGTACTCTTTCTGGATAACGGGGGCTGGTCGATGGACCCCTATATCGGCCTGGTCAGCCTCCTTTTTCGACACATCCGTGACCAGATCACCGAGTTGGAAACTTTCTATTTCCACAACTGCATTTACGAGGAAGTCTGGACCGACCCCCAGCGTACTCAGGCTGTTTCCACCGAAAAGATTCTTCGTCGCCCCAAGGAAACGAAGATACTTGTCGTGGGAGACGCATCGATGGCCCCCGAAGAGCTCGAATCTATCGGAGGAGCCAGCTATCGATGGATGGGTTCAGGTCCACCTGGACGTTACTGGCTCCAGCAGATTACCAAACGTTTCGACAAAACCGCGTGGATCAATCCGGTTCCTAGGAATCGTTGGACACGAGCTTACGGCATGTACACGATCACCCAGATCGGTGCCCTTTTTCCCATGTTCGACCTGACTCTCGGAGGCCTCGAAGAGGCGGTCGAACATCTCACCGTCAAGAAGAGATGACCGTGATGATACAGAAACCGACCGCACGAACCTGGTGTTTTGCACTCGCCCTTTGCATCACTATTTTTCATTCGCCTCTCTTCGCTCAGAAAAAACCGCAAACGAGCGAAAAGGGGTACATCCAGATGCCGGTCTCCAAGAACGGTGAATGGATCCTGACCGCCGCGCCCTCGAGCAATCGCCACTGGGGAACGCCCGAGACCATCCGCATGCTGACCCTCGTCGCTCGAGAATGGAAAAAGCGTCACCCCGACTCCACCCTACGTATTGGCGATATCAGCAAACCCGATGGCAGCACGTTCCCCCCCCATGTGACCCACAAAAACGGGCTCAACATCGACATCTTCACCAAGCCCGCCAATGTCTGTCATATCTCTTATTCGGAGCAAGAAAAGACCCTCGAGCTCGCTCGAATCTTTTTTCGGTTCGGAGCGACCCAGATACTCTACAACCACCCAGACGTGATCGCCGCCGACTCCAGAGTCACCAAGTGGCCCCGACACGACGACCATTTTCACGTCATCGTAGATCCCAACCGAGTTCCCAAAACCGATGATCCTATCGTGATCCCCACCGCTAATCGGGCTGACGGATCGACCTTGACCCGCCTCGACATCAACCGACGCAGCCAGTTCGTACTCTCCTGGAATGTTTTACTGGTATCCAAACGCTGGCAACGGGGATACCGGGTTCTCTTCGACGATCTCGATCCCACCAACGGCGACCTGTACGATTCGGGCAAAAAAAGCTCGAACCGCACCGCCCTTCGGATCAAGGTTCCAGTGGAAGACGGACAAACGTATCGCTGGAAAGTCGAGGTTTTTGGTCCCCGAAAAACATCGGCCGCCACCCAGTGGCATCAACTGACCGTGGACCGTTCCAAACCCGAAAAACCGTCCAAAAAAGGAAAAGCGGATAGCGCCTCCAAGAATTCACAAAGCACTGGAACCGTGACCGCGGCCACCCTGAATATTCGAAAAGGACCCGGAACGAGCCATGCCGTGATCGGACAGTTTCGCCAGGGAGATAAAGTTCGCGTTTTCAAGCGGGAGGGAAGTTGGGTCCAGACATCCTTTTCCAAGGGCGGTCGCCGGGTTTCAGGCTGGATCCATATCGGTTATGTCGAATTAGACTGAAGCGAGTTTAGGCTCTCTCGGCCACCCGAAAAACGGTCAGTCCTCATCCTCGGATACGGGAGGCTCTCCCTGGGGAATCGGTTCCTCGTACCGATATTCTTCCGGTCCATAAAAGGGATGATTCTCCTGGAATCGGCGATATCCCTCCTTGAGATCGACCGAACAGCCGATGAGACACACTAGCGACACGAGGCCAAAGATCCAAAGCCAAACTCGCTCGGGAACCCGCTTCATCGACTCACCTCCTCCTTCGGGGAACCAGGCGACGCCATCTCCCCATATCCTCCTGGACTCTCAACACCTCGACACTCCGGGGAGGGATCGTCACACCCCTCGCAGAGGCCAGAGAGCCCTCCACAACTTCCACGAAGTTTACGTCCCCCCAACAAAACGCCCGAAGCCAATCCCAACAAAGCGAGGGCAAAAACGGCTGTTGTCAGTAAAAATGTTTCTACCGTCATTTCAATTTGACTCGGGCCAATCTCGAATAGGAGGGGGTTTGACGCGTCTGCCTTCCGGTCTCGGTTTCCCAGATCCAGAAAGCCGCCAGATTTTCTTTCACAGCAACATCATAACCCGCTTCGGGCCCCAGAACCATGAATGCGGTGGCCCACGCATCAGCCATCATGCAGCTGGAGGTAACCACCGAGACCGAGACGACGGAATGTTCGACCGGTCGGCCCGTTCGTGGATCGAGGGTATGCGAATACCGCTTTCCCCCATCTTCGAAAAAGTGACGATAACTCCCTGAGGTCGCCAATGCCGAAGAGGTCAGTTTCAAGGCCTGACCCGCCAGAGGGGTTCGAGCATTGGGCTTCGGGTCCTCGATCCCCACGACCCACGGATCTCCACCCGCTTTCGGTTGGCCCACCCGCACCTCCCCTCCGATCTCGACCAGAAACGATGTCAAGCCGCAACCCTCCAGAAATGCGCAAAGACGATCGACGGCAAACCCCTTGGCAATAGCCGAAAGATCCACCTCCAGATCGACGACTCGCTTCCGCAACGATGGAGGTGACAACCGGACTTCGAGGTGAGTCGAGCCCACAGATTCAAGACAATCCTCGATCTCCTCTCCGGAGGGAACCCGAAACGTCCCTCCCGCAGAGCCAAACCCCCAAAGATCGACCAGAGGGCCCACCGTGACATCGAATCCCCCGAGACTTTTCTGATTCACTTTCAACGCGGCCCAAGCCACCTCGGCAAGTGAAGAAGAAACCCGAAACCAATCCGTCGAACGGTTCTGATTGAAACGCGAAAGTTCTGAATCCGAACGATAGGTAGACATCTGCCGGTCAATCGCAATCAGTCTCTCCTCGATTCCCCGCGCCAAGATCTCCCGGGACAGAAATCCCGAGGGACGGAATACCCGAACCCGGTACGTAGTCCCCATGGTGGGGCCTGACAAACGATCTAGAACCGGGCCTTCCGTGTGGCCACAACCCACCGGAACAAGAAATCCGACCGTGGCCAGAACCCAACTGCCGATCCCAACAAAAGATCGGTTACGGATCATCCGCCAAAATCGTCGAAGTAGATATTCTCCGATTCGACCCCAAGATCATCGAGCATCTTGAATACCGCCGACATCATCATCGGTGGCCCACAAAGGTAGTACTCGATGTCTTCGGGAGCCGGATGATCTTTCAGGTAGTTATCCAGCACCACCTGATGAATAAAACCGGTCGGCCCTTCCCAGTTGTCCTCGGGAAGAGCGTCGGAGAGCGCGATGTGAAAACTGAAGTTCTCGAACTCCTTTTCGATCCCTTCGAAATGACTCTGATAAAAAAGTTCGCGAAGACTTCGACCGCCGTACCAATAAGAAACTTTTCTCTTTGTCTTACGTCGCTTGAAAAGTTCGAAGATATGACTGCGCATCGGAGCCATGCCCGCTCCCCCCCCGATGTAGAGCATCTCCGTATCGGTATCCTGAATGAAAAACTCCCCAAACGGACCCGCGATCGTCACCTCGTCTCCCGGCTTGAGGTTGAAAATATAAGAAGACACCTGGCCTGGGGGTGTCTCTTCGGGAGCTCGGGGCGGAGGACTGGCGATCCGGACATTCAGCATGATGATTCCGGTCTCTCCGGGATAGTTGGCCATCGAATAAGCGCGAATGACAGGCTCCTCGACCTTCGACACGTAGCGCCAAACATCGAAACGGTCCCAATCGTCGTGGTATTCCTTCTCGACATTAAATTCTCGATAGGCCACCTCATGCGGTGGAACTTCAATCTGGATATAGCCACCGGGCTTGAAGTCGACCGAATCTCCCTCCGGGATTTCGAGAACAAGTTCTTTGATGAAGGTTGCCACATTGCGATTGGATCGTACTTTGCAATTCCAGCGCTTGGTCTCCAGCGCTTCGTGAGGCACCTCGATCTTCATGTCCTGCTTCACCGCCACCTGACAGGAAAGACGCAACCCTTCCCGCGCTTCGCGACGATTGATATGTGTCAGTTCGGTGGGGAGAATCTCACCGCCCCCATCCAGCACATGCACTTTGCACTGCGCACAGGTTCCTCCACCGCCACACGCCGAGGAAACGAAGATTCCAGCATCCGCGAGACTCCCCAGGAGCTTACCTCCTGGACGAGTCTGAATCGTCTTTTGCTCATTGATGAGGATCGCGACCTCTCCACTGGGTACCAGCCTCGATTTGGCCAGAAGAATCAGACCGACCAAGGCCATCACGACCGCAGTGAACATCCCGACACCAAGTACGATTTCCATTGTTTCCCTCACAGTCCCCACGCGCCGAAAGCGCTTAGAGATCGATTCCTCCGAAGGCCATGAAAGCGAGTGCCATCAGACCCACCGTGATGAAGGTGATACCCAGTCCCTTGAGCCCATCGGGAACATCGCTGTACTTCATCTTCTCCCGGATCCCGGCAAGAGCAACGATCGCCATCGCCCAACCGACCCCGGATCCCACTCCGTAAACCACACTTTCGGCAAAATTGTAATCGCGCTCGACCATGAAGAGCGAACCACCGAGGATGGCGCAGTTGACCGTGATCAGAGGCAAAAAGATTCCCAGCGCGTTGTAGAGTGGCGGAAAAAACCGATCCAGCGTCATCTCCAGAATCTGGACCATCGCCGCAATAACCCCGATGTAGCTGATCAGGCCCAGGAAGCGAAGATCGGAGTCTTCAACTCCAAGCCAGGTCAGTGCGCCCGGCTTGAGCAAATGGTGATAGATCAAGTTGTTGGCTGGAATGGTGATCGACTGGATCACCACCACCGCAAGTCCCAATCCGAAGGCCGTTTTTACGTTCTTGGAAACCGCCAGGAACGTACACATCCCCAGAAAAAAAGCCAGGGCAAGGTTCTCGATGAAGATCGCTTTGATGAAGAGACTCAAATAGTGTTCCATCGGTTCAATCCTTCTCCACCTGCTCGGGGTTCCAAGTCCGAAGAACCCAGATAAAAAGACCGATCAGAAAGAAAGCCGAGGGCGGCAACAACATCAACCCGTTAGGAACATACCAACCCCCGTCTCGCGCCAGAGGAAAAACCGTATACCCCCAGATCGCGCCGGCACCGAGAAGTTCTCGGAAGAATCCGACAACAATCAGAATCAAACTGTATCCCAGTCCGTTGCCGATGCCGTCGAGAAAGCTCATCCCCACCCCGTTTTTCATGGCAAAAGCTTCGGCCCGTCCCATGACGATGCAGTTGGTGATGATCAGCCCCACGAAGACGGTAAGCTGCTTGCTGATCTCGAAGAAATAGGCCTGCAGGAACTGATCGACCAGGATGACAAGACTGGAGATGATGGTCATCTGAACGATGATGCGGATACTGCTGGGGATCACGGATCGAATCAGGCTCACCGTCGCGTTGGAACAAGCGATGACAAAGGTCACCGCCAACGACATCACCACCGCCGTTTCGAGCTTGGACGTGACCGCTAAGGCAGAGCAGATCCCCAGAATCTGAAGTGCAATCGGGTTGTTCCGGAAAACCGGGGACCACAAGACCTCTCGAGATTTGGATTCGGACACGCCCATCGCCTCCTATCGATCCAACTGTTCCAGATACGGACCGAAACCATCCGAACCCAACCAGTACTGGATGAGGTTTTGCACTCCTCGGGAGGTGATCGTCGCCCCCGAAAGTCCATCGATTTTGTGAAAAGCCTGCGGATCCTCGGCGGAAACGCTTCCTCGAAGAACCTCAAGAATCGGACGACCCGATTCGTCCCGAACCTGCTTGCCGGACCAGCTGGCCTTCCAGACAGGGTTGTCTACCTCCCCCCCCAGACCCGGAGTTTCTTTGTGTTCATAAAAGGTAATGCCGGACACCGTCCGTCCATCACGACGAAGGGAGAGAAATCCGTACAAGGTGGACCAAAGTCCTTTTCCGTACACCGGAAGAATAATCTGTTCGATCGCTTCGTCTTTACGGACCAAGTAGACAAACGCGTACTTTCCGCGCCTCTTGATTCCGGCCAGATCCTTTTCCGGGTCGATCTCAACCCCAAGCTCGGGGTCTTTTGCCGCGGTGCGTGGATCGTAAGACTCCGGGTCGACCTCACCGTCTTCGACCACTCGCCCACTGGACAGGTCGATCAAATGCCTCTCGACTTGTCCAAAAAGTTCCTCCACCGTGTCGCCTTCCTCGAAAAGCCCAGCGGCGACGAGAACGTTGCGCTTCATTTCCAGCACCTTGTTGGACTCTTGTCGCTCCCGCAGCGAAACGGCCGTGGCGGAAACAATCACCGAACAGACGATGCACAACACCGCCGCCACCGTCAACGTGCCCAGCACCGAATCATGTCGCATGACGACTCAGCCTCCTCTTCACATGGGCCTGCACGACAAAAGCGTCGATCACCGGAGCGAAAACATTCCCAAAAAGAATCGCCAGCATGACGCCCTCAGGAAAAGCCGGATTGACGACTCGGATGAGAATGGTCATGACCCCGATCAAGGCCCCATAGATCCACATTCCGGTTCTCGTCACGGTAGCCGAAACGGGATCGGTCGCCATGAAAACCAGCCCAAAAGCAAAACCGCCGGTAACCAGGTGCCAGTGAGGAGGCATCAAAAACATCGGATTGCTGTCACTGCCGACGGCATACAGGAGACTTGAAAGCCCCAACGCCCCCAACAACATGCTCAGCATGATCCGCCACGAAGCGATGCCTGTCGCCAAGAGAAAGACACACCCCAACAAACACGCCAGCACCGAGGTTTCCCCCAGCGACCCCGGCATCGTGCCGAGGAACGCCTGGGACCAGGTCACATCGATCGCCTGCATCCCCACCTCGACATCCGCGGCCGCAAGTGCCCCCAGAGGCGTGGCACCCGAAAAGCCATCGACAGCCGTCCAGATCGAGTTTCCGGTCATCGTATCGGCATGAGCAAAATAGAGGAATGCACGTCCGGTCAGAGCCGGATTCATGAAATTTCGACCGGTTCCACCAAAAACCTCTTTACCGAGAATCACCCCGAAAGCAACCCCGATAGCCACCTGCCAGAGCGGAATGGTCGGAGGCAGGGTCAGAGGGAAAAGAAGTCCGGTAACAAGAAACCCCTCGGTGACCTCGTGACCGCGGATGATGCAAAAGAGCACTTCACAGATCCCACCCACCGCCATACTGAAAATGTAGAGGGGCAGGAAAAAAAGCGCCCCATAAACCAGATTGGCCAGAAAGGAATCGGGGTCGTGATTCAACCCCAAACTCTTCATCGTATCTCCTCGCCACCCGGCAACCGAATCGACTCCCATCTCTGCGATCGCCTGATTGGCTTGAAATCCCGTATTGATAATGGCCACATATACACAAGGAAGAAGAGCCACGACCACCAGTACCATCACCCGCTTGAGGTCGATCCCATCGCGAACATGCGTTGGACCCTGGGTCACATCTGCCGGGGTATAGAGAAACGTATCTATCGCCTCATAGAGTGAATAGAAACGCTCGAGCTTTCCCCCTTTTACGAAGGTGGGCTCCAGGCGATCGAGCAGTTTTCGCAATGCCTTCATTGGGTGCGTCTCCCTATCCGTCACGCTCGATGGTATTCAGATTTTCTCGCAAAATCGGCCCGAACTCATGTTTGCATGGACAAACATACGAACAGAGAGCCAGATCCTCTTCATCCAACTCGAGACAACCTAGCGCCTGCGCCTCGACCGTGTCGCCAACCAGAAGAGCCTTGAGTAGGTGGGTCGGATAAATATCCAGCGGCATCACTTTTTCGTAACTTCCGATCGGCACCAAAGACCGAGGACTTCCAGCCAAAGTCGTTGTGAGATCGAAACGCCGACGCCCCCCTTGCAAAGCGGAGGCGAACGCTCGAGTGACTGAAAAGGTTTTGAATCCGGGACGAACCCACCCCATGAATTCCCGATCGATCTGCTCTCGGATCGCAGAAATCTGCAGATGGTAACGACCCAGGAAATCCATGTTTGGACTGGAGATACGCCCTGAAAGTACCGATCCTGAAAGGACTCGAACCGAATCGGAATTCAATTCTCCCTTGACCAGATCTTCGATGGAGGCACCCATTCGGGTGCGTAGAAGTCGGGGGCGACTTACTCCCGGGCCGGCCAACGACACCACTCGATCCACCAGAAGACGTCCGGTCCGAAAAAGGTGTCCGATCGCCACGACATCCTGGTATCCCACATACCAGGCACTGCTCTGAGCATTGACTGGATCCAGAAAATGAATATGCGTTCCAGGCAAACCGGCCGGATGAGGTCCAGAAAACACCTCGGTTTGTAAAAAATGGAGATCGGATCCAGGGATCTTCGCCTCGGGCCCCTTACAGAGAAAGAGTGGGCGTTCGCAAAGTGGCGAAAGAGCGTGCAGGCCGCACAGAAAATCGTCTTCGCGCCCGCGAAGAATCGATTCAGGAGACCCGGCGAGAGGATGAGTATCGATCGCGGTCACAAAAAGTGACCTGGGGATCGCTTCAGGATCGGGCACCTTACTAAAAGGCCGTGTTCGGATCGATGTCCACAGCCCGGAATCGATCAACGCTTTGACCACGTCTTGCCGGCTCAGATGCCGGGGCCCCGCATTCATCGGGTCCGGAAAGGTCACCTCGTCGTCGCCGTCGAGTTCGATCACCACCGACTGAAAGATCCGTTTGGCGCCACGATGAATCGCGGCGACACGCCCACTACCAGGTGACGTATAGCGAACTCCAGCATTCTTCTTGTCGGTGAAAAGAACATCACCTAGCGCCACCCGATCCCCTTCACGAACCCGCATCGTGGGTTTCATGCCGACAAAATCTTCGCCGACCAGACCGACCCTCTGGATCGGGTTTGCCGCCTCGATTTCGGGTGAAGGACGACCCTCGATGGGAAGATCGAGTCCTCGTTTTATCTTGATCATCAGCTACGAAATCCGCTTCGAATTCGGATAAATGGGAGGGAAAGGCGCGGATTATAGCAGGTTGTTTCCGGGCTGTCTTCCCGCTGGAATCCGAGCTATTCCAGCGGGATTGATTTCCGCTACGACCCGAATCCGTGATCCAAAATTTAGCCCACGATCTGACCGGTCATTTCCGCCTGAAACAGGCCGGCCCGGGCCTTTCCTTCACTCAACGCACTCGATCGTCCCTGAGAACCGTTAGAATGATCTCTAGACTTGTCAAACAACTCTCTTTCCCGCTCTGGTTTTGCCGAAATCCCCATGACCGAAAATCTCCAGGTTCACAACATCCCTCCTCTCGCCCACGACTCCTATCCCCACGAGGAAGAGCACCGGGTCGAACAAATCTTGATTCCTCGAGAAAAGGATGCCCCGGCCCCGGTTCAGGACCTGATCCGAAATGCCCTCGAAAACCCCATCGGTCAACCCCCGTTGTGTGAACAGATTCAAACGGGTGAATCCGTACTCATGGTGGTTGGAGACTGGGCTCGAAAGTACCCACGAGTCGAAATTCTGCAAACAGTCCTGGAAACCCTCCGCCATGTTCGTCCTCAGGACGTGACCGTTCTGATCGGTGGTGGCACCCATGTTCCCACCGATCCCCAGGAGATCGGTTTGGGTCCCGATTCGCTACCCGAAGGAGTCCAGATCCTGGCCCACGACGCCAACAACTGGGATGAACTCGCTTTTCTTGGAACCACCCAGTCCCGTTTCGGGCGGTTCTTTTTTCCGATGCTCGCGAGGGAAGCCTGGTGGAGCGCCACCGATCTGCCCCGGAACACCCTGGGAGCCCTGGGCGACCTGACGCGAGGCCAGATAACCGGTTTTCGCAAACGGATCGGCCTGGGCCCACTGGGACGAATTCCCCTCTATCTCAACGCCTCCCGTGGAACCCGAGTCTATGTGAATCGCCTCCTCCTCGAAAGCGACCATATCGTCACGTGTGGACAGGTCAAACCTCACTATTTTGGAGGGTTTTCGGGTGGCGCCAAGATGATCATGCCCGGCTGCTCGACCCGGAAAACTATCGCCGGAAATCACTTCATGAAAGCCCACCCCAACTCTCGTATCGGTGTCATCGAGGGAAACCTCGTCCGCCAGGACATGGAGCGATCAGCGCGCTTACTGCCTCGGCATACGATCTGTGACGTGGTTCTCAACGGGAACGGAGAGGTTGTCGACGCCGCCGCGGGAGACGTAGTGGAAGCGCATCGGCATCTGGTAAACACCTGTCGCCAAATCGCAACCATCCCCCTGGAAACACGTAGCGATGTCGTTGTCGTCTCCGCGAAACTTCCTCTATCGATCAACGTCTACCAGCTGGCCAAGGCGTTGGTACCCGCTGCCATTGCGGTCCGACGCGGAGGAACCATCATCTGTAGCGGTGCCTGCCCTCGTGGAATCGGACCGGAGTTCATCGTCAATCACCTCATCTTTCGTCTGGGAGTGAAGAACTACCTTCCGCCCGATGTTCACCTCACCCTGGTCAGCGATCTCGAACCGCAAGTTGTCGATCGAACCTTTTTCCACAGCCGATCTGAATCGGTCGAAGAAGCTCTTCGGAAAGCCCAAAATCGGCACGGAGAAGATTATCGGGTCACACTCATTCCCGACGCCAACTCCGTCATTCCGGTTGCTTAGCAATGCTGTGAATTGCTGCCTGAAAAGATCCTGACGGAAAATCTGCCCTCAGTCGTTCGAAGAAGGCCTTGCCGTCTTTTACGGATCGATCTCTACGCAAAACAGCAATTCGCCTCCCTCTATTTCCGGTTGATCCTGCCATTCCCGATTTGCCCGCATAACCGTTTGTTTCAGCCAAGCCAGAGCAGATTCGTTGGACATGGATCCAAGATCCACCGTGCCTTGATAACGTTTCGAATGAGTTAGCTTTCCGGTGGGCAGCCCGACCCACCCCTCCCATCCATACACCGGAATATCTTTCAGGGCACAGAGGTAGAGCAATTCCAGTGTATCCGAGTAACTCAGCACCCACTCCTCAAGAGAGCGCGACCTGGACCGAATCTCTTCCAGACGATTCACCGTACGACTCGATCCTCTCAATCGATCGACTGGAGGACCGTTGTCAGTTCCAAAACCTCTTGACCTCTACGAATCGTCAAGGAAACCGAATCCCCAACCTCGAAATTCTCCAGCGCGTTATAGAGCGCATTGGCATCCATCGTCGAATGGTCCCCCACCCGCACCAACACATCTCCTTCCCAGGCCCCGCGAACATTCCGCCGAAGACTTCGTAGCCCCGCTCGATGAGCCGCACTGTTCTCGTATACCTCGACAATCAACACACCCATTCCGCCACCAAACTGACGGCTCACATGATCCGGAGCAATCCGGATACCTAAGCCCGGACGCTCCACCTTGCCTCCGGCAATCAACTGCGGAACAATCCGATTCACGATATCTACCGGCACAGCAAAACCGATTCCGGCGTAAGAACCGGTGGGACTTGCAATCGCCGTGTTGACCCCGATCAACCGACCGGCACTGTCGAGCAAGGGTCCACCGGAGTTCCCTGGATTAATCGCCGCATCGGTTTGAATGACCCCCGGAATGGTACGCCCACTTACCGCTTTGATCTCTCTTCCCAGGGCGCTGATAATTCCGGTCGTCAAGGTCAGGTCGAGACCGAAGGGATTACCGATCGCAAACACCTTTTGCCCCACCCTGAGGTCGTGGCTAACTCCGATCGGAATCGGTTGCAGACGAGTTCCGGGCGCGTCGATGTGCAAAACGGCAAGATCCCGGTCAGGATGAGCGCCGACCAGACTCGCGTTCCAGGTCGAACCGTCGGAGAGTGTAACCTGAGCCCGGCGCGCGTCGGCAATGACATGGTAATTGGTCACCACATTTCCGGCTCGATCCCAGAGAAAACCGGATCCGGTACCGCGCTGAACTTCCCGATCGGAAAAGGAGAAAAAGCCGCGACGCATCTCGGTCGTGGTGATGAAGACCACGGAGGGCGCTGCTTGCTCGAACAGATCGATGGTGGAACGTTCATCCGAAGCCAGATCTCCTCTGGCCGTCACTTGCCTTGGATTTCCCGAACCTCGCTCCTGTCGAGTCTGGATATAAAGCGAAAAGGCGAGAACCGCCAGGGAAAGGACCAGGACCGGAGTCCAGCGAGATCCGGATGGCTGCACCGACTGTACGGGGGTCCAGTAAGAGGAAGAATCCGACATGAATACACTTTACCCGATCCACCCCCATCGGTTCCAAATCCTGAAAGTCGAAGAGCTCTTCAACTCCATCCATCCGGCAGGAATATGGACAGATTCCACATGAAAATTAAAAATGGTTGATTCAGGTAATAAGCCCCATGAAAACACTTCTCCTGTTACGACACGGAAAGTCCAGCTGGAAGGACACAACTCTCAGCGACGATCAACGCCCTCTGAAAAAACGGGGACGCCGCGCGGCCACCCGGATGGGAAAAGAGATCCAAAACCGAAACCTCTCTCCCGGAGTCATCGTGAGTTCCAAGGCCAAGCGTGCCCGTCAAACCGCTCAGAGAGTTCTCGACCAACTGGATCCCCAATGCCCTCTAGTCATCCGCTCCGAACTCTATTTCGAAGGCTCGCGGTCCTATCTACAGGTTGCCGCCGAGGAAGGAGGAGAGCACCAGTCGATTCTGCTCGTTGGTCACAATCCCGATCTCGAAGAACTGGTGGCCCGACTCACCGACCAAGACCTCTTCTTGCCCACCGCATGCCTGGTCCGAATCGACCTGAAAACAGAAAGCTGGGCCGAAATCGAGAACCTTTCCGGAACCCTACAATTCGTTCTCAAACCGCGAGAACTTTGAAAGTCTCCTCTATCGCCCTAGATGGGTCGCCAGCTTCTCGACCCCCTCTTCAACTCGCTTCGGTTCCACGCAGGTGAAGCACACCCGGATGTGCGTCGGATAGGGGCCAAAACTCATACCCGGTGCCACCAACAAACCGTCATCTGCACAATCAGCCAGCCATCCCTCCAGGCCCCGATCATCCAAACTGTCCTTTACATCCAAAAAGAGGAACGTGCTGCCCTCCGGTGGCGAGGTCCCCAGACGCTTGGCCGCGGCCTCTCCCAATTCCCGATACTGCCTGGACGCCTGAGCCACCCAAGCGTCAGCCTTTCCTTGCAAACAACTCAAAGCCGAAAGCTGAGCGGCGGTAGAAATGCTATAGACAGTATTTCGAGTCACCCCCAAGGCGGCACGCACGATTTCTGCTGGACCCACCACGTACCCACACCGATTTCCCGCCATCCCGTAAGCCTTACTAAAAGAGTAAGCGGCAACCGTTCGTTCCGGCGCCATGGGGCGAGAATAGACATGGGGTCCAGCATAGGAGTAATTTTCATACACCTCGTCGGAGAGGATCCAGAGATCCTTCTTGCAGGCCCAGTCCGAGAGAGCTGCCAACCAATCCCTGGGCAGCAACCGACCGGTCGGATTGTGTGGAGTATTCCAGTAGATCGCCACCGTTGCCTCGGTCCGATATCTTTCCACCGTTTCCACCGCACTATTCGCATCGTGACTCGTCTCGAAAAACGGCACGGCAACCGCGCGTCCACCTACCACTTCGACCGAATTGACAATAAGAGGCCAGTAGGGGGCCAGAACAAGCACTTCATCTCCAGGATCGAGCAACGTCATCAAAACGGCCGAGAGTCCTCCGGTCGCTCCAGCGGTGATCAGTACATTTTCCCGTTCAGCCGGAAGGTCCTCCCCACTGCGTGTTTTTTCGAGAATCGCATCTCGCAGTGCGGGCACCCCCCCCACCGGCGCATACCGATGCATCCCTGGATGTTCCTCGACTTTGAGATCTTCCATACGACACCCTGTCGCAGGCTCCATCCAGGTATCACCGATATGTAGAGGATAGGTTGGACCCGAACAGGAATACATTCGGTGAGCCAATCGCGAAAAAGAAGCGACGCCCAGTGGAGTAAAACGAGGAACGAGGTCGGGGCAACGCGGCATGGGATAACTCCAGAAACCGTTGAAAAGTGACGAACGTCATGATTCCCGACCAGGCTTCCGGGGTCCAGAAAAGTTCCGACCGAACCTGCCGAAAATTTCGATTCCCGGTATGATGCCGGAATCATGTTTTTACCCCGACTCACTCCCGATTCACACACTCCTGAATACCCGCAAAGGCCGCTCAAAAGCCGTATACACCCCCTTGAGATTCTGATCCTTCTCCTGGTTTTCGGTTTTTCTTTTCCGGCAACCGCCCAAAAGGGCCAGGAAAAGATCGAACAGCAAATCCTCGAACTGGAGAAGGCCGTGGGCGAACTGCGTAACGCGGGAGTCTCGGTTCGTGCCTTCGACCAAGCAATCAAGGAAGCTCGCAAACTCCTGAAAAGAGGAAAAGGTCAGTCGGCCTTGAGTCTGATCCAAAAAACCGTACAGGAGGTGAACAAGGAGGACCAGAATGCGCTGGGGACGTTATCGACCCGAGGGAAAAAGGTTCTTCCTGGAGTCGACCCCAAGAAGATCTTTCCCCGAATCGAAGGGTCGATGACCCGCCCGGTATACTCGGTAACTTCCGCCCCGGTTTCGCGGACTCAACTCGAAAACGAAGAGCCGATGATCGCCATACGAGTCGAAAATTCATTTCGGTCTTATCCAAGTCGTCTCGTCACGCGCTATCGACTGGTTCCCGACAAGGTGGGCGGCCGTTCGATTTTCCTTCTGGCGGACCCTTATGCGGATTCGATGGTCGCGTTCGGAAGAAATGTCGCCGGGCGAACATTGACCTTCAGTCTTTTCGGTGTTTACAACGCCGGTCTTCTGATCCGCGATCAACAAACAGGCACCCTCTGGTCTGCTGTAACCGGGGAAGCTCTCATCGGTCCCATGGTGGGCCGAAAACTGACTCCAGTCCCCACCCTTCGCGCCACATGGGAAAACTGGAAAGAGCTTCGGCCCAAATCGACCACGGTCGGCATTTCCTCGAAAATCCAGAAATTACTCGAGAAAAAACAGCGCCAGCGCCGACGTCTGAACGATCCCGCCCGGACCGTTGTCCGCAACGATACTCGACTGAAAGCCGATCGAATCGGATTCGGAATCGCTCTCGATGACGAACGACGATTTTACCCTCTGATCGAACTCGACCGTGGCGTCGTGGTTGAGCGAGTTGGAAAAAGGCCCGTGGCGATCTTTCGCCCTCCAGGTGGATCGTTCGCTCTGGCCTATGAGGTACGCCTGGGTAAACGAATCCTGGTCTTCGACCGCGAACGAACCGATACCTTTCAGGTCAAGGATCGCTCCACCGGCAGCTTCTGGGATCTTTTGGGATACTGTTTTCGGGGTCCTCTACGCGGTGCCCAGTTGAAGCCCATCGGTGGAGTGGTTGTTTCCTGGGAATCCTGGTCGGCGGCTGGCGACACCACCCTGTACCAGCCCGAAGAATAGCCTGTGTCCGGCTCCCAGACCGATCATCCAGAGCGCACATTCACCTTCCGTGCCGGCCGTCGTGCCCGCGGTCGGTCTCTCGACGAATATCTCCAGAGTCGATACCTCTCTCTATCGCTGGAATTCATCCGAAAGCGTATTGAAGCTGGAGATGTACTGCTCAACGGCGAAATACCGGCCGGATCCGATAGAGTTCTTCTGGGAGATACCATTCTCCTCAAACTCCCCCATCCCCCCGGGGGTCCACTGGTCGCCGATCATGACCCGATCGTGATCCTCCATGAGGACGAGGAACTCCTCGTTCTAGACAAACCGCCCGGAATCAACTTTCAACCCTCTCATCGTCACCTCGGAGGTAGCCTCGTCAACCGGGTCGTCGGTTACCTGAGCCGAGAACCCTATGTTCTCCATCGTCTCGACTGGAACACCTCCGGCGTGGTTCTATTCGGCAAATGCAAGCAAATCGTCGCCCCCATCCATCAACTCTTTCGCGAACGCAAAATGGACAAAGAGTACCTTGCTCTGGTGACTGGCATTCCTCCTGCAACTCGCTTCACCGTCGAGGCACCGATCGACCGCGACCCCGAGATGAAAAATCGACGCCGAATCGTTGCCGGCGGCAAGGATTCCACCACCCACTTCGAGGTCCTGCGCACCTTTGGAAGCCAGGCCAGCCTGATCCTCGCCCGACCGGTCACCGGCCGAACCCATCAGATTCGACTGCACCTCGCGCACAAGGGACATCCAGTACTTTCCGACTCTCTCTACGGATCGCCGTGTTCTTTCCTGGATCGTCACGCGCTCCACGCCCAGGCGATCCAGTTCGAACATCCTCAAACCGGCAACCAAATGCGCTTCGAGGCCCCCCCCCCCGACGATTTCCAGTACGCGATCCAAACCCTGGAGAAGCTCTCGTGACGACCCCTTGGTTAGTCTCCTTTCACGGCGGACATTCGGGGGCTTTCTGCAATCACGCCCACGGAACTCTGGAAGAGATCGTCCAGTCCGCGATTTCCCAGGGCTTCGCCGCTCTGGGGGTGAGTGAACACATGCCTCGATTTCGAGATCAGGATCTGGCCGAAGACGAGGTCGAAGCGGGCCTCACTCCAAACGACCTGGTCGCGATGTTCGAAAACTATTCGGTCGAGTTCGACCGGATCCAAGCCCGGTACGGCCACCAGATTCCTCTCCTGAAGGGGATGGAGTGTGAAGTGGTTCCCCCGCAACGCTACGCTGAAGAAGTCGCTTTTCTTCGAGACCGACACCACCTCGACTACCTCGTCGGTTCGGTCCATTATGTGCGGGAAGTCCTCATCGACATGAACGAGGCGTCCTGGCAACAGGCCGCCGACACCTGCGGGAGTGTCCTGCGTCTGGTCGAGGACTATTTCGATACGGTCGTCACGATGATCGAAACTCTGCGCCCCGAAGTCGTTGGCCATCTCGATCTAATCAAGATTTTCGCACCCGAACCGCTCGAAAGCCCGACCTTTCGCCGCGGAGTGGAACGATCCCTCGAGGCGGCGCGAGCGTTCGGATCGGTGATCGAAGTCAACGGACGAGCCCTCAAAAAAGGACTTTCCGAGCCCTATCCGGGACGCAACATCCTCGAATCGGCTCGTGCTCTTGGAGTGGAAGTCACCCTGGGAGACGACAGCCACGGACCCGACGAGGTGGGAGGCCACCTCCACCAATGCCGCCGGACCCTGATCGCATCCGGCCACGATCGGCTCACTCTTTTGCGTCGCAACGAAAAAGGTGGAGTCGACCGGATCCCGATTCCTCTGGTTTGACCTTCTCAAAACGTCTTCCTGCACCACTCGCCTCCTTACCCATCCAAGAGAAAACGGATCCTTTCGGTATACTGATTTCACCCATGACCGAACACGACTCTTCCCTCCCCGATGAATCCAAGTCCCCACGAAAACCGGTCCCTGCCGAAAACGAAACCCAATCCAAACAACCCTTTCCATCCACCCACTGGAGCCTTATCGAAGGCTGCCAGGACCCCGAGGAATCCCACTTTCGAGTCAGCCTCGAAACCCTTTGCAACCGCTACTGGCCACCGGTCTATTTCTATATCCGTCGCAACTGGAACAAGCATCCCGAAGAGGCCAAAGATCTCTGCCAGGCCTTTTTTCTCCAATTTCTCGAGAAAGACTTCGTCCGCTCCGTCGACGCCGAAAAGGGACGTTTTCGGAATTTTGTCTGTACAACTTTGCGCCATTTCCTGAGCAACGTCCGACGAGACGCCAACCGCCAGGTGCGACATCCACAGAGCGGCCCTCTTCTCTCGATCGACTTTTTGCTTCACCAAGACATTCCCTTCGACGTTGCCGACCCTGCCCCGTCTCCCGAGGAAGCGGAAACCCTTTTTCATGAGGACTGGAAGAAAACGGTGGTCCACAACGCCTTGAAGCGTCTACGCGAATATGCCCAGGAAATAGGCAAACCGGAACAAGCGGAAGCGTTTGCTCGTTATCGAATCGAATACACCTACGGGCAACGGCCCACAAGAAAAGAACTCTCTCGGGAACTCGGGCTGACCGAACCCCAGGTCAACTACGGCCTGCAGTGGGCGAGCTCGGAGTTCACCCGAATCCTCAAAGCCGAAATCCGGGAGCAGGTTTCCTCCCATGAAGATTACGAGTCCGAAATGAGCGAACTCTTCGGATGAACCCCACTCAACCCTCTCCCGAGCCGGACTCCCTCCAGGACCTCTCCGACACCGAAGCCGAAAGCCTAGGGGACCGCATTCGCAGTGTCCTGGAAGAAGAACCTTCCGCCCTCGACCCCACAACCCTGCCCTTATCCCGATACACCGACATCCAGGTCATCGACCAGGGAGGGATGGGCCTCGTTCTACGAGCCACCGACCCCAAAATCGGCCGCAGCGTCGCCATCAAGACCATTCGGCCGGATCGAGAAACCACCGCCCATACCCTTCGGCGCTTCCAGCAAGAGGCACGCATAACCGGTCAACTGGAACACCCCAATATCGTTCCGATCTACGATATGGGACAAGCTTCCGACGGAACCCATTTCTTCTGCATGAAACTCGTGGAAGGCGAGTCCTTGGCCCAGAAACTACAGTCTACTCGAAATCGCATCACCCGCCTCCGCAGCACACACGACGGAACCCGAGACCTGGGGGACTTTCTCAAAGCCTGCGATGCGATGGCCTTCGCTCATTCCCGTCGAGTCATCCATCGAGACCTGAAACCGGCCAACATCATGATCGGAGCCTTCGGAGAAGTTCTCGTCATGGATTGGGGACTGTCCAAGTCCCTGACTTCCAACCCATCAGTCATCTCGCAACCAGAGTCCGAACAAAGGACCCCCACCCGCAACGAATCATGCGATTGGGATTCTCTCCAAACCCAAGAGGGGGCTCTTCTGGGCACACCGATCTACATGTCGCCCGAACAGGCCGAATCCAACCTGGACGCGATCGACACCCAAAGTGATCTCTATTCCCTGGGAGCGATTCTGTACGAGATTCTCACCCTCGAACCCCCCTTCCGGACTCAGAGCACGTACGAAACCTTGGTCGCGGTTCAGTCCGGTTCTCTGATCCCACCGCGCACTCGAACCCCACAGGCCCGAATCCCGGCCGATCTTGAAGCAGTCGTTCTGAAAGCGATGGCCCCAGACAAAAAGAATCGATACCCCGAGGTTTCCGATCTCGCAGCCGACATTCGCTCCTATCTCGACGGACAAACTCTGACCGCCTATCGCTATGGGTTGCTCGGAATTCTGTACAAGTGGTCGATTCGCAATCGCCGTAGTTTGGCTGTGGCCATCACCATACTCGTGCTGGGTTTCCTCTCTCTTCTTGGACTCCGTCGGTATGAATCGAACCTCCAGCAGCAGCAAATCGACGAAACCGTCCTCCAGATCCAGAGCGAAAGGGATGCCATCGGGTCGATTCAGGACCTGACCACTGAATATCCAATCGTCGACCTCCTCAGCGGTCGATCGATCCACGAGTCCATCCATCAGCGAGAACGTCGAAATCAAACCATCCACCAATACCTGTCCATGACCCGTTCTCTCGACAATCTGATGGTTCTCGATCCAAACCATCAAGCTTCTCGAACTCTCCGCCTCGAACTCGGTTTGGCCATCGCTCAGATGGCCCTGGCCGGTCGTGATTATCTTTTTGCCGAGGAAACGTTCCGAAGACTGACCACCTTCGGAGTCAGTGAACAACGCGTTCTCGACTGGAAGAAGAACATCGAGCACAAGCGCTCCCAACTTCTGGTGTGGCGTCGAAAACGACTGGTCAACATTCTTGCAGATATCCAGCGGGGGCTTTTTCGCAAGGATCGTCCAGCGAACGCCCCGTCGTTTGAAGATCTGGTTGCGGAAGTTCTCGGCTACCAAGATCGTCAGACCTTCCTGCTCCTCACCCAATGTCTTCCTCCACTCATCGCAAAGGCAAAAGGCCAAGACGGACCCACCCTTTGGGATGTGTCGGAGCGAGACCTCTCCCGGTTTATAGGACGTATTCTTCCCCATCTCCACGCACCCGGAACCGCCAAGGCGCTCGGCCCCTGGCTCGATGTGCTCCAGGACCGGAAACTGGTCGTGGAAACCGGTATCGCGCTGTGCAAAACAGGAGATCCTCTGGCCGAACCCTATCTGGTGCGCGTTCGGGACCGATTCGGATCCGACTCCGCAACCTGGACACAGATCGAACGTCATTTCGGAAACATACCCGAATCCACCTCCAAGCAAACCCCCGATTCCACCGAAGGTCTCATCGATCGAGCCCGCCTCCGACTGGCCCGCAGGAATGTAGCCGGGGCGATCCAAGATCTCACCCTGGTTCTCGATCGAGAGCCCGATCACCTTCGCGCCCGACTTCTTCGCGGAGAATCCTTTCGCCTGACTTCGCAGGCCGATCGAGCAACCTCCGATTACACACGCTGCCTCGAACTCGATCCCAACTGTTTCGAAGCCTGGTACGGTCGTGGAATGCTTTTCAGTCATCGAGCAGACACGTACCAGGCCGCCCTTGCCGACCTCTCACGGGCCCAGGAACTCAACCCTCGACATCCCGGTCCGTGGAACAGTTCCGGCATCATTCTGGCTTTCATGGGTCGCTACGACCGAGCCTCGCCCCATTTCCAACGAGCCATCGAACTCGACCCGACTACCGTCGAACCCCGGATCAACCTGGGAAACACCTTGTATGAACTCGGTCAATTCCAAGCCGCCATTGGCGCTTTCGATCGGGCACTCCAGATCGATCCGCAATTCACCGAAGCATATCTGGGCCGAGGAACCTGCTATCTGCGTTCGAACCGCCCCCACCAAGCAATCGAAGACTTCGACACGGCCATCGAATTACAACCACAGCTTTTTCGAGGATACATGCTTCGAGGTAACGCCTATCTGGAACTCGATCAGATCAAGAAAGCCATTCATGACTACCGCCAAGCAATTGCCATGAATGAAAATTACGCTCCCGCCCACTTCAATCTCGGTAACACCTTGACAGAAACCGGTCGATTCGAAGAAGCCATCTCCTCCCTCGACCGCGCCATCGAACTCAAACCGCACCATGCCAGTGCACACTTCGCTCGTGGGAAGGCGCACGAAACACTCAACCGATTCGATGCGGCCGAGAAGGACTATCAGCGACATCTCCAGATCTTGCCCAACTCTCCTCATCGCGAAGCCATCGAGGAATTTCGATCTCGCCGAAAGCGCTAACCGAGACGACGGCTCCAAACCGCATTCTCCGCCCGAAAACAAACCCGGACAGATGCGGATATCGGAATCAAATGGAACCCCGATGCAAACCCGCGATACCTAGGGCTCCAGGGGTTTAAGCAAAGCGGTAAAGTCCACCCGCTGGTTATTGATCTCCTCCACGTGTCCGTCGAGGAAAAGCAGTATGAAAATAGTATCCGCGTCCCCACTGTGATAGGCGGCGTCGTCGTCGCTGGCCAACGAAGTCTTCGACGCATTGCGGATTGCCCGTGCATTGATTTGCCAGGAGGAACCGGAACGGTTGTTCCGTGCCTGATAACTCGTGCCGTCGGATAGCGCCCGTCGACTGCCGGTACGGTTGGCGGTAAAGGACTGTAGTAGCAAGGTGTCGCTGGACGGATCATTGCTACTGGGACAGATGAAAACTGCGCTGTCGGGAACATGATCGGTGGCGTAGAGAGCGCCGAGAAGGGCTGCGCCCGAAGAAACGGGATAGCGATCGTAGGCGGTCTGGTAGGCCGCCAATCCAAGACCGATCTGCTTCAAGTTGGATTTGCACTGCGCTTGACGGGCTTTTTCTTTGATGCTCTGGAGCGCCGGAAGAAGCATCCCAGATAAAAGTCCAATGATTGCCATCACCACGAGGAGCTCAATGATGGTGAAAGCGTCTCGACGGCCCAAAGACTCTCGCCTTCGGGTCTTCAGGGGATGATTCATGAGGTTTCTCCGATCTACCGAGGATGAACGACCTTTTCCTGACTTCCGAAACACCCCTACAAGCACCGCTCACAACCGATCTCAACGAGGAAATTGGAAAAAACATCAAACCCATTGACTAACCAACACTTACACGGTGTCTATAAAAATCGATGAAAACCCATTCGAGCCGAGTTTGCCCTCGCAACCAAAAACCTCGAACGGGAAGCAAACTTCCCGTTCGAGGCGTCAGGAAGAAGCAAGTTGCTCCTTGGCAACTCACGGGCGACTCGAAAAACCTCGGCCTGATCACCCAATCTACGAAAATCGATTGGACTCAAGTCCGATTCTCCGCTCACTCCAAGGGGTACGTCAGCAGACAGGGACGCACATACCGGACGGTGCGACCCCCCGTCGTGTAGGAGACATGCAACGTCAAATCGTGGTGACCCTGAACTCCGCGAAAGGTCCAGTCGAGACGACGAAAGAGAACCGGTTCGGTAGACACAATCGAATCGAGTCGCCAGGTCGGGGACACCGGACGCCCTCGGGGACCGTCGAGACGAATCTGAATGTTGTCGATCTCTTGGCCCTCGAGAGCTTCGACCATGACTAAACTGGAGTTCTTGCCTTCGTCGTCGGTCACCACCTCCAGACCCTCGGAAACCGAGGACTCTCGGTCCGATTCGAGACTCACGGCAATCGCTGCCTGATGAGCCCGGATCAGTCTTCCAGGTAATGGCGCGCAATCACCTCCGTACCCCGCACTCGACATCGAGGTGACTTCCGAAAATTCAACATGAGGCGAACAGCCGCCCCCCAACACGCTTCCCAGAAAAAGCCCCACAACGTTCATCCATCCTATGCCCAAGGAGGCAAACTTCGAATGCTTCATCCTGTATCTCCCCACTGAAAGTGTCTCGTTCTCGTTGACACCCCTACAAGCACCCTTGCCTCGAATCTCAACGCAATAAAACACAAAAATATTTCGAGAGAAAAAGCCTCGAACAGGAAGCGAACTTCCTGTTCGAGGCGACAGGGATAAAACGGGCCGCTCGATGGCGACCCGGGGGGGATTTTTGAAACGATCCTCTACAAACAACCGGTCCGAACTCGCGACCTACCCACCTGACACCGCAACTCAAAAGCTGTTCTTTTCTTCGGGCTAATACAACTTCCCTAGTGCCCAGGATTCCTTGTTTGAGCTTATTCCATGATCCAGCCGATGAGTGCCCCCGTACCAACACCCACCGTGACTCCGACCGCAACGGGCGCCACCAACATCACTGCACCCACCAGTGCCGTAGCCTCGCTGAAAGTAAGCACCACAGCCGTCACAGTCCCAGCAGAAATCACTCCCGCAGTTCCGCCGACAATCGCCCCATCCCGGATCGAACTCACACTGGAGTGATTCATGGTAGTTTTCCCGCAATCCAAAAAGTTTGAGCGTTCTGGTGTTTTCCTGACATCCCTACAAGCACCCCTTCTGGCCATCTCGACGAAGAAAATCAAAATAATCTCATTCCTCCATAACGGACGAACTCAAAACAACACAAACCATTACATGAATATAAGTTACAAAACCAATCCCAGGCGTCTCTCAGCTCTTGAATTTATCCAGATTTTTCGCATTCACGCGCTTCCAGACAATATCCCCAAACCACCCCACCCTTCTCTTTTCTCTGGGGGTACCCTATGATTTTCGCTCTAACCCCCATCATGGAGGGGTGGATGGATAGCAAATCGTCAACTGGCAGAGGGAGTTTGGGCATCATGAGAAAATCGATCTTGGCAACTATCTTTCTTGCGCTCACCCTCAGTGGGTCCGCCACCGCCCAATCGGAAAAGGCCAACCCTTCCCAACAGCAATCGGTTCGACAGGAACGCCAGAAGCTTTGGAAACAGTTTCACGCCGCCAAAACAGCTCAGCAACGCAAAGCCATCCTAGGCAAGATCATTCAACTCAGCTACAAGGCCAAAGTTCGCCCTAAGCGCCCTTCGCAAACCAAACCGCCTGTCCGCCAAACGGGCAGTTCTGAGGAAGAATCCACGCCATCCACTTCCGAAAACCGAGCCAACACCTCTTCACCCCCTCGATTGTCCACCCAACTCGAAACTCTCGCCAAAGACCTGTACTACATCAGCGAATCGGACTACCCCTACAAAAAATTCCATCGGGCCATGAAGCCTCAGACACCGCTCACCGCGGAAAATTTTCGGAAATTGATGCGCCTCGACGAGTCGGTGGAAATCCGCGTTGAACCCGCATCCTCCTTCTTCTCCGATCCCCCGATCTTCGAGGAGGCGGAAAAGGCTCGTTACGCCAAAATCGAAGCCTTCATGAAAGCCAACCTGACCGATATTCAAGTCATTAATGTCGGTGGAGAAGACGTGGTAGAGGGCGAGGTCTACATCATCGGACGTGCCGCCGACGGTAGTCTCGTCGGCCTCAAAACCAAACGCATCTGGACCTGAATCGAACACAGGTCGCAAAAGAAGCCAAAAGGCTATGCGTTCTGATGGACTTTATTCCGCTCCCCACGATACAATTCCTTACCCGGACGCGTTCCCGAATGACGTCACACCGAATAAACAGGAGGCTCCCATGCCCGAAACAGCTGTCAACCCAGTAATTATCGACCTAGGCAAGAAAAAGAAAAAGCAGATCAAAAAGCTCCGTAGCGGTGAGGGACGCTTGATGAACACCATTAACGAAACCATCGAAGTCCTTCAGGCTGATGGCACCGTGAACAAAAACGCTCAACCGATTATCGTTGTGGTCCGAGAAAAAGCCGAATCGCCCTGGCCCAAGGTTTTCTGATTTTTCATCCTCCAGACCCTCTTTGATCCAAGAGGGCCGAGGAAACCTGGTTTTACTTCTGTTATGCGTTGGTTGCTGATCTCAAGCTAGCAACAGACGAAAAAGGCTAAGCCCCACCCTACCCGCGACTCCGGTGCGACTTCCTCTGCGGGAAGATCCGAGCAAAGCGACTGGCGAAACCAGGGAACCGCCTATCAACTTCTGGCGAAGACGCGCATCCAGCTCGGGATTCCGCTCGATATTTTCTATTTTTATTCGTGCCATGGCGACCTCGTTTCCCTCTTGGTGTTCCAGAAGCTTCAAAATTCGCGTCTACAATATTACTAAACGAAATCCCGAGCAGAATAATTCCAGCGAATTATCCAGAAAATATGATTGTGGCCACCCATTCGTCAATTTGTCCAGAACCCACCCCTTCCACTGCCATCTACTCTTTACCTAAAGCTTTATATCACATGGCTTACCGTCTGAAACCGACTCTTCCACAATGACACAGGAAAAGCCTGATATCACTGCGGTCCCCGAAACGATTCTTGGCTTGCTCGAGGAGATTGCGGCGTTTCGGTGCCTCACCCACGAACAACTAGGCAGTCTGTCCCTTTTGTGGCAACGGATTGAATTGGAGATGGGCGATTATCTCTTTCACCAGGGAGAAGATGCCCAGGCTCTCTTCGTAATCGAACGCGGCGCCGCTCGAATTGTACAAATCGACGAACCGACCGGATCCCGCCGAAACCTGGGACGCAGAATCCGGGGTGATCTGGTCGGTGAGGTTGGGGTCATCGACGCCGCACCACGCAACGCTTCGGTGCGGAGCACAAGCGACCTTTCGGCCTGGAAACTTGACCGTCAAGACTTCCTTCAATTCGTCAAACAGTTTCCTGAGATTCGCAAAGCTCTGACTCTCAACCTCGAACTCATTCAAGTCCGTACCTTCCTGGAGTCGATCCGACAACTGATGGGTCTTACTCCCGCGAACACCCGAACTCTTGCCGATCGACTCGAACGAATGGAAACCCCTCCTGACTCGTCACTGGTACGAACCGGAGAAGATGGGGTGTCCATGTTTTTCATTTACGAAGGGGAAGCTCTCGTCTACGAGATGGATCCACAGCGCCAGCAGTCAGTGAGTCCCATTCGCTCGCTTCAGGCCGGTGATTACTTCGGCGAACGCTCCCTTCTGACGGGCGACCGCCGTAATGCAACGGTCGTCTCCAAAACACCCATGATCCTTTACCGCCTCAACCGTTCCGACTTCGAGTCCCTTTTGGGGAACAAACCCTCCATTCGCCAAGAGCTCGTCGACGAAGTTTCGCGTTACATGCAACAGCAAGCGATGGACCAACAACACGGCGTGCCCCTTGACATCGACTCCGCCTCTTCCACCCCAGAAACAAGTTCCTTCATCCAACCGAGTCGAATCCGACGGTTATTGAATCCGTTCCTCTGGGGAGCCGCCCATCCGGTTGTTCTGCAACACAATGAAATGGATTGTGGCGCGGCCTGCCTCACATCGGTCCTTCAATCCCATGGTCGCAAACAACCTCTCTCATGGGTTCGTGATCAGATCGGGACCTCTCGAGAAGGCTCATCACTTGAGGCCCTGGTTCAAGCCGCCTCTTCGATGGGTTTTAAAACAGCGACTCGATGGTCAAACCTGGCTGAATTACGTTCTCTCGAAAATCCGGCCATCCTATTCTGGCAAGGCAGCCATTTCACAGTTCTTGTTCATGCATCCAAAGACCGGGTGCAGATCATGGACCCCGCCATAGGGATTCGAACCCTTCCCGTACAAGAATTCATCAATCAGTGGACGGGAATCCATCTCGCCCTGACACCCACCGCGGATCTTATCGAACCTCTCGATCACCACCCCCAAACCAACCCTCTCCATCAGTGGCTCCTGGGAATCGGATCGGCTCTGAAATACTGGCTTGCTCTACTCTTCCTCGAAGCCCTTGCCACCTTGGGATTGATCTACCTATTTGGAACCCTTGCTCAATCCTCTGGCCCATCTCCTGAAATTATTTTTCGAATCGCAACCCTCGCTGTCACCTGGATGGCGCTGCAAGGGTCCTGTCCTCTTTTTTTCGACCGAGGTTGGCTTCACTGGTCGATTACCGCCTATCCTCGATTTCTCAATCAATTTTTTTCGCTTCCAGAAACAACCTGGGAACGCCTCACACTGCACGATGTCATTTTGCATTCTGGTTCGGTCGAAAGAGTTCGGACCTGGGCCCGCAGTTCTTTAGCCCAATGGATTCGCGAAGGATTGATCCTAACTGGAATTTCTTTTCATCTCATTGCGTCCGCCCCCTTCTGGGGAATCCTTTTCTTTCTTGCCACCGCACTTTCCGGAAGCATCTGGTATGCGGGATTCCTGCGGTTTCGCTCGGAAGCCGCTTCCAGCCAATACTTTCTCCACGAAAGCGCAAATCGACTCAACCACGTTCTCTTACGTCAAAGTGAGTATCGTCTGGCTCGTCTTTTGGGATGGGCTCTGAAACATTGCAATCAAGCGAGGCGATCAGCCAATGCTCGTATCCATTCCACCCAGTGGTCGATATGGGTCTCTGGAGTTGTCGGTGTCACACCTTTCGTTACATTGTGGATTCTTGCGCAATCCACTTCAAAAATTGGTGGTTTCTTTCTACTCGAGGCTTTATTGCTTCCCTACCTCACCTGGAAAATTCTGTCCTCCCTTCTCTCGCACTGGACGATTCAGTCTGACCTAGACCGAATCAAAGAGATTCTGGACACTTCGAGTGAAAAGTCCGATTCAGAAATCCTCTCTTCCGACAAAACACCCCCACTCGCCCCAACACCTCCGACAATCCAAGTCCAAAACCTTCACGCTCCGATGTCCCGACAAAACCATGTCGGCTGGTTACGTGGGATTAATTTACATGTGGGCTCCGGAAAAAGTCTCGCAACAGTAGGGCCGCCTGATAATGGAAGCTGGGAACTTCTACGTATCCTGGACTCAAACTGCCTCCCTTCCGAAATCGCGCAGGGCTCTCTAGAGAGGACAGGTCCCGATGGCTTGTCGATGAGCGAGTGTCGTGTTCACACAATCACCCAAAATCCACTCATTCTCCCCATAAGTATTCGGGAAAATATCTTACTGTCCTCGGCAATCCCATCTCTGGGAAATGACCTCTATCAAACCGTCTTGGAACTTCTTCGACTTCCCCAACTGCTTTCGGAATTACCCGAAGGAGAAAAGACACAACTCGAGCGCGATTCTCAGGGGATAGATTGCGGCTTAGGGCAACGAATTCAGTTTGCTCGGGCACTGTACTCCCGCCCAGACCTTCTGATCGCCTACCGCCCTCTTTCCGACCTCCCTAGTGGTGAGCGATGGGAGATACTTCGCGATATCATTCGGTTCCTTCGTGATCATACCACCTTTATCTTTGCCCCCTCGTCCCCGCAAGATGCCAGAGAAGCCGACGAAATCGCGCTCCTTGTTGATGGGCGACTCCTCGAGTGCCAAAATCACGAGTACCTGAAAATCAACCACCCGGTGTACAACAACCTTCTAGGGCGAGACTAAACCAGTAACTCTGTAGGCCGATTCGTTCCTTCTTGAAGAACCCACTCGGCGAGCAAGTCGGCCAGAATTTCCTCTCGAATCCACTCCTCGAGAGTTGCCGCATGAACACCCTCCACTCGCAAAAGAACCCACCCCTCGGAAGTGTTCAGGGGACCGACCAACTCCCCTTTCCCTGAAGACCCGTCAATCGCACTTCGCAACTGAGCGGGGAGGTCGGAAAGTAATACCCACCCCATCTGTCCACCGAGTTCTTGAGTCCTCTCATCACTCGAGTACCGTCGGGCCAGTGAAGAAAACGCCGCTTCACCCCGACGTATCTGTTCGGCAATTTCGTCGATTCGGCCCTCATCATCGCAGCAGAGCCTTGAAAGGCAGACCCGACTGTAGCGGTCGATGGTTTCAGCGAATCGAGTTTCGACAATATTTTCGCCGTAAATTGCAAAAACGAGACGGCGCGATAGAAGGTCTTGCTCTAAAGCCTCTTCCCAGTCCTCGACCGACAGATGCCGTGACTTGAGCCAGGCGTGAGTAGCGGTCGCGTCGTGTAAATCAAGTTGCCGCCGAACCGTGTCTGAAAGTTTCTGCAACTCATCATCCGAAACCTGGATTCCGCGCCTTGACGCTTCCTCTCGAACAAAACGGTCATTAACGACCTCTTGCAGGATACGGTCCCACTGACCTGTCCGCTTCAACGCCCGGACGAAATCGGTGGTCGTTACATCTACCCCATCAACACGTAGCCAGGGAAATTCCTTCACGACCCCGACCAACCTCTCTTCCAAAATAGAATCCGGTGTCTCACATCAGTCACCGAGATATACACCCCTCTTCAAAGGATGTTTTTTCTCAATTTTTTTGCGCCTTTTTTGCCTGCCTTGAAGACATTCTGTGGCAAATCGACAAAAACGCCGTTCTTCTTTTTTTGACGGGACCGAGTGTTGCGCCCCTTGAACTCCGTTGCTCCCGCATCCAATGCGTCAGCATATGCTCGAATCATTCGAGCCACCGGACGAAGGAGTGTGGCTTCTTTTTTCTTCTTCCGGTTCTTTCGAAAAACCACCGATTCACCATCCGAGTCGATCACCGAAACCCGCTTAACCGCTTTTGGAAACGCACGCACGTTTTGCATGAAAACCTCCCGAGAAGACCACCTAATTGAATCTGTTCAGGTTATCATATCAAATTGAAGCAATTAACCTCTCGTATCCGAGCAGTGCCTCTTTTCTTGAGGCAGCAATCAAGAAATTTCATTTTATCATGAAAGCTACCTCCAGGTTTGGTTTGCAGGCTATCCTCTTTGCGATTCCGGTCGCTGGAGCGCTTCTTATCGCAAGAATCGTCGGCCTTGCATCTCCTCCCGAAAAACGTGCGGATCAGGGTGCGGATCGTTCCCCCATCGTCCGCGTAATGCAACTCGAAGCCGGTTCTTCTCCCATGCCGATTCTCGCCTACGGTACCGCTCGCGTTCCCCAGGTTTATTCCATCCGTTCACAAGTTTCTGGCGAGATCAAAGAAGTTTCTGGTCACTTCCGAGAAGGCCAAGAAGTCAAACAGGATGAAAATCTCTTTCAAGTCGATCACGAAGAGACCGATCTATCCATCGCCGAACTTAACGCTTTACTTCTCGAATTTGCCGCCCGTAGTGAAAAATTACGTGCGGATATCGGTCCACTCGACGTGGAAATCGCCCGACTCGAACAAGAGTTAATCGACCAGAAAAAATCTCTCGAAGCGAAAAAGAAATCCGTAGCGCTCGCCCGACCGGAGGTCGAACGGCTTCAAAAACTACTCAAAAGTGGTGCGACTTCACGCAGTGTTCTGGAATCGGCTCAACAAAATCTCAATCAGCACCAACAGGCGCTCCTGCCGGTCCAGAGCCGAGTCGACCAGATCCCTATCATCATCCAGTCCCAAATTGCCCAAAAAAAGGCCGTTCTCTCCCTTGAAAAAGTCCTTGAAGCCAAAAGGCAAGTGACTCAAACCCAACTCGAACGCCGCCAACTTCAACGAAAACGGTGTTCCGTTGATTCTCCGGTTGATGGCGTGATTATCCTCAAAAACAGGGAAACCGGACAAGCCGTCAAGCAGCTCTCCAGGGGAGATGTGATTCAAGCAGGAGTCGACCTTGGATGGATCATGCCCACCGAAGAAGGCATCGAGATCCCGATCTCGATCCAAATTGAAGACGCCCTCTGGATCCGAGGAATCCGCGCGGCGGATTCCTCCCCAACAAAGAGTGTCGATCTGAGCCGATACCTTCAATCCATTCCCGATGTAGAAATCGTCCTGTATTCCAACCCTGATTACATGTGGACTGGACGCATAAATCGGTTTCTGCGCGAACTCGACCAAGCGACGCGAATGACGACCGCGATCGTCCGCATCGAAGACCCCGGCCACGAGATCATTCCCGGTAAAAAAATACCCTTATCGCCCGGAATGTACTGTCAGGTTCGAATTCAGAGCCGAGCCCCCAAACATATTTTCGTAATTCCTCGAAGCGCAATACACGAAAACCAAACGGTATACATCGTAAAGAATAAACGACTGGTAATGCGAAGAATCGAGCCCGTTCGAATCACGGAGGACTCCTATCTCGTAGAACAGAACCTCGAAGCGGGTGAATTCCTGGTCGTCTCCGGGCTTTCGCAAGCAGTACCTGGCATGCGTGTACGATCCCTGCCTTGGCAGCAATCTCCTTGATTTGATATCCGACCTCCCAGATTTCTCGAATCCTCAACGAGCAGAATCGTGAGTAGAGAGGCTGGATCTCACTTGAAAAAGCATCCGTAAGAAGAAGAGATAAACCGCTGCCGCGATCATCCAGTCGGGAGAAGAAAATTCCGGAAGTGATTTGAGAATTTTCGCCCACTGCCCCGCAGGAACCCAGTTCCCCACCACCGGAACCCTCTGGACCAAAAATACCAGGAAAAGAAATGCACCAAAAAGCTTAAAGATCGGAACGAAAAGTCCAACAACCCCTTCAAATCCCTGTGCAAGTTTCGAGGAGGTCGCCTGGAACCGCAGGGCATTTCGCTCCATAGCCGTTCCCGCCTCATGGACCCAAACATCGAGTTGCAGCGGGATTTGAGCTGCCTGAGATAACACAGATCGCCCCATTCTGGCTTGCCACTGCGGTGAGGCGATCTTGCGAACCGCTCGTCGAGTCGTGGCTTCAAAGTATGCACGAAGAGCGGTTTCTGTCTCGAAGTCGTCATCGAAATTCTGAACAACTGCCATCATCGTATATTCGGCTCGAGACATCTGAAGCCAAGCCCAGTTCGTCGGTACATCGTGCCGACGTCCCAAAACCGCATACATCGAAAACAAGCCGAGACCCAGTCGTTCATCCTGACTCAATCCTCGAACCTCACTATCTCCCATGTACTGCCGAAGAACTCGAACCCAGTCCTTTCGAAACCCATTCAGATCGATCGGCGGAAACGGTTCGAAAAACAGAAGCATCCTTTCGGCCGCCAGTTTGTACTGCCGATTCAGGATGGCCTGAAAGTAGCGATTTACTTTTCTCTGATCTTGAGGATAGAGGCGCCCAATCGTTCCGAAATCGATCAGCGCTACGCGACTATCTCGCAGCAACACGATATTTCCAGCGTGAAGATCGCCGTGAAAACGGGGTTCGTCCAAGCGTTGTCGCTGAAAAGAGATGAAAAGATCTTGAGCCACCTTTTTCAAATCGATGTTGTTCTCCTCCAACCAGGAGTCGACGCGCGAGCGATCGGAGCCGCGTACAGAAATGACATCGGAGGCCAGAACCCCCCCAACAAACTCCATCGTCAAAACTCGGGATGTGTTGTAGCGACTCCATGTTTTGGGAACATAAACATCATGTTCTCGTAACTGTTTTCGCATACGGCGAATAGAGTCCGCCTCCCGCCGATAGTCGAGTTCCTCTTCGGCAATCAATTCGACTTCACTCACTGCCTCCGTTAATCGCCAATACCGAAGAGTGGGGATTCGCTCGATCCACCAAACCAAACTTCTCAAAATCCGGAGATCCGCATCAAAAACCTCATCAATTCCCGGTCGCTGGACTTTTACCGCGACCTTCTGACCCATCGGATTACGCAAAGCAGCTCGATGCACCTGCCCAATCGACGCCGCAGCGAAAGGGTAGGATTCGAAATCCGAAAACACCGCCTCGATGGGTTGACCGAAATCTTCCTCGATGATTTGTCGAGCAATCTCAGGCGAAAAACCCTCGGATCGATCCTGAACTTTCATCAATTCCAGACAAAAATCGCGTGGAAACCGATCGAAACGAAGCGAGAGAATCTGGGCAACTTTGGTCCAGAGTCCACCCAATCTTTCAGCGGTTTTCCGAACCTGTTGACCCGCTTTCTCTGGAGAATTCTTTTTCAGGAATTGGCTGACAGCTAGTCGTGTGCCCAACGACATCAAAGAAGCGAATGTTTTCACTTTCCTGAAACGGGATTCCCTAGGCGAACTGATTTCAATCTTGGCCTGCTCTGAGTCAGAAATCAGTGAAGTGGGACAATGTTCGGGTCGAATCCGCTTCATCCCATCACCCCAACATCTTCACATGAGCGTGTTGACGACTCGCCAGACGAGAAACAATGTGTCCAAAACCACGATACAAGAACCACCAAGCGATAAACAAAATGATCCAATCCCAACCCGATAAAATCGGCGCGTCAGAAAACCAGGACAATACCGCCGACGACTCGGAAGGAAGGGAGAAACCATCCCAGCGCTGATGCAAAAACAGGATGGATAATATTCCTCCTACCAACAAAACCCCCTGTCGAGCCCGAGCGAGAAACACCTGCATGACCACAGCCATCTTATTGGTGGATTCTTCCAAGCCGATAGCTCCGCGCAACAACATGTTATCCATCGACCTGAGCAGATCCCCGACATTTCGAGGCAGTTGGCCTGCCGACGACAAAGCCATGCCTGCGTCGACCGACACCAGAGAATCACGCATCGTTTTTCGAAATGTTCTCGCTTCATATTTTTGGAAATAACGCTGCAATTCACGACGATAACGAATCTGCGGTGCCAGATTCCTGAATACCGTATCCAAAGCCTTGAATCCCAAGTCCACCCGGAAAAGTGACCACTCAAAACCAAAACGAAATTCTCGTGTCACCGCAGCCAGATCTTCGTTGAGAGCGATCATGGAACGACCTTCGAATGGCAAACTGCGAATACTTTCTCTTGCATCCCAGGCCCTAAATACGGCCAGGAGTCGACGTTGGAATCGATCCAGATCCACAGGCGGAATAGGCTCACGTAAGGAGACAAACGAATGAGTAGCCCGATGATAATCAGCCTCGGAAATCGCCTGTAAATATCGCTGGTGCAACTCCTGAAAATCAGCCCAACTCCTACCCACTGAACCAAAATCTACCAGTGCGATCCGACTGTCTTTCAAAAGAAGAATATTTGAGGGGTGCCAATCGCCGTGATAACGATCTTCCTCCAGCACTTGTCGGAGAAAGGTTTGAAAAAGCCTCTTGGCGACTTTCACCCGATCTACCTGGTTCTCGTGGGACCAGCGCTCGAACCGCTCCCCATCCTCATGGCTACAACGTATTGCCTCCATGAGTGAAACTCCCTCGATCCACTCCATGACCACCACACGTTGGCTCCTGAACCGGTCCCATGTACGTGGTACATAAATGCTATGCGAGCGTAATGTGCGTCGCATCTTCCGGAGTGAACTCCACTCCCTACGAAAATCCAGATCCTCTCGAAACTGTTGCTCAAACTCCCAAAGAGCGTCTTCGATCTGAAGTGAATCGAAACGGCGAAACCGATTCATTCTCTTTAGCATGCCGAGAAAAATCTTGTGGTCTCTAGCAAAGGTCATGTCGACATCCGGACGTCGCACCTTCACCGCAACCAGGGTATTCGTCTTCGACAGTCGCGCCCTATGAACCTGACTCGTTGTACCGATAGCCCAAGGTACACGATCGAATTCCTCGAACAGAGTCTCCATCCTCTGTCCGTAACTCTCCTCGATAATTTGCCGTACCTGATCGAACGAAAACCCTGTACTTCTTGTTGAAAGCTCCTGAAGCGAAAAGCAAAAATCGCGCCCCAGCGCGTCGTCAAAAAGACTTAAGTATTCAGCCAGCCACAACCACAAACCCCCAAGTCGGTCGAAAGAGTCCCGCGAACGCCTTCCTAGCGACAATCCCTCCTCTGGTTCCACGCCCGAAAGTATTTTCACGAAAAGAGGAAACAGTTCACGAACAACCTGCCCAAAACGCCAACGGACTTCTTGCCGCTGAGCGGTGCGCACCTCCGGTCGTTCCTCGTTACCGAAGAGAGAGGAAGGGATTTGGGTTTCTTCGAGCATTATCGTATCCGGAGACTCCGAGGTGACCTCAACGAGCCCCTCGCTGGCGAATATATCGTTCCAGCGAAGGACGCTCTTTCGATTCGGGGTTCATTTCCAGGAATTTGGAAAAATCGCTCACCGCACCTTGGCGATTTCCCAAAGAACTGCGGGCCTTTCCACGATACAAATAGGCATACGACCGCTCAGGGCAAATGGCCAGATAGTTCGAAAAACTGACCTCGGCGTCTTCCATCTGCTTTGCCTTGAGTAAACAACGAGCGATACTGAACTGCGCTTCATTGAGATCGGGATCCATTTTTCTCGCGGCGCGATAATCGGCCATTCCGCCTTCGAGATCTCCTCTTTTTTCTCGCGACAATCCTCTGAAAAAGATTGCGCGAGCTTGATCAGGCTTGCGCGCCAACGAACGATCATAGAATTCGATCGCTCGAGTAAATTCTCTCTTTTGACGAGCCACATTACCGCTCAAATACAGGACCTCGGCGTGTTCTGGTGCCAACCCAAGAGCTTCTTCCAGGTCTTGCATGGCCAAGTCATACTGCCGGGTCGCCAGATAGCCTGTGGCCCGCGCCTTCAAAGCCAAAAAGTTGTTTGGATCGGCATCGATCCGAAAACTCAGATCGCTAATCGCCAATTCATATCTTTCACCTCGAAGGGCGGTAAAAGCGCGATAATCTCGAATATCCAGATCTTCAGGATCTAGCTCAATCGCGCGATCTAGGCTGGCGAGAGCCGCGTCCACTTCTCCCATTTGCGCCCGGACCAAACCCATCGAAACATGAATATCGACCCGGTTCGGATCGTGACGCAGTGCCGCCAGATAATGAAGTAATGCGCCAGCATGGTCTTCTTTATCTTTGAGATCGGAAGCTATTTGAAGCAGATCGTCGATGCCTTGGTGGCGCCTGAAAATCCGTGTCACTCCGCCACCACCCGTCACCTTGGGACGATTCGCAGATACCGGAGTCGCGGATTCGACCCCCGGAACCACGAGTCCGGTTTCCCGCGTCCGATGGAGCCCAGTGGGCAATGTGCTCGGTCCAAACTGAGCAACTTCCTGAGGCAATTCAACCGCTTCTTGCTGAGCTTCGATTTCCTCCAGGGCCAGGACACGCTGATAGGCGGGTTCAACGAATTCCGGGGCGGTAATTTCTCCCTTCCAAAGGCGATGGAATCCACAGCGCAAATCGTTGGTCAAAGAAAGCAGAGCGGGAATCAAAAGCAAAATGAATGCGGTCTCGAAAAGGATTCCAAAAGCGATGGTCACCGCCATGGGAATCAAAAATTGAGCCTGGAGACTTGTCTCGAAGATCATCGGAACCAGCCCAATAAATGTTGTGAAACTGGTGAGAAAAATGGGCCGAAATCGTGCTTTTCCGCACTCCAAAAGACTTTCTTTCACGGACTGCCCTCGTGCGATCGAGTCGTTAAAAAACTCAACGAGCACCAGAGCATCATTCACCACGATCCCCATGAGACCGATCAGGCCCCCCGCGGAGATGAGAGAAAGTTTGTAGCCCATCAAAAGCAAGCCAACCACCGCTCCGAAAAAGGAGACAGGTATAATGGACATGATGATCAAGGGCTGAATAAACGACCGAAATGTCAACGCGAGAATGCAGTAAATCCCTGCGAAAGCCATCACCGACCCACCCACAAGACTCCGCATCCCATCTTCGGTCTGCTTGCGTTGTCCACCAAACTGAATGGACACACCGGGGAATCGACGCAACAGATCCTTCAAAAAGGTTTTTTCCAGGTCTCGAAGGATCTGTTCGGTATTCGCAATACGCTCGTCAATCCGGGCCGAAACCAGGATGGATCGTTCTCGGTCGACCCGCCGTATCACCTGCTGATTTCTTGTCAGTTTTCGATCTGCGACCTGACCAATGGGGATCGCTTTCCCGTCTGGAGCGCGTATTTTTATTAGATCGAGTTGGCCCTCCTTCGAACGCCGACTGATCGGCAATTCGACCACAACATCCACATCCTCTCTTCCCCGCTGGATCGTCACCGAAGAACGCCCCGAGAAGGACTGTCGAAGCTGCTTGGCCAGTTCACTTCCCGTAATGTCACTCCGAGGGGAACGAGATTTGAGGTGGTACTGATATTCAAGCGGTCCAAGTTGGTCGTCATCCTGAACATCGACGACCCCTTCATAGGCCCGGAATGCTTCCTGTAGCTCCACAGAAGCTTTTCGTAATTCTTCGATGTTCACGCCCACAAGTCGCACCTCGAAGGGAATACCCGCCGGATTCGCATCGAGATTGTCAAATGCGATACGCTTCACCCCAGCCATCTGGGGCATCGACCGTCGTATGGCGTCCTTGAATTCCATCGCGTTCATCGGCCGACCGCTCTCATACGGTTCGAGCGCAACGATCAACTCCCCGTATCGGCTTCCCTTGAGACCATCGGACCCGGTCCATGCCCCGGCAATCGAAGAGCGATGCTTCACCAGGCCACCGCCTACTTTCTTTTGTAACTCAAGAACGGTGTCTTCGAGATTGCGTAAAACCGTCTCTGTCTTTTCGATCGTCGAGCCTGCGGTTAGCTCGAATCGACAGCGTATCGTTTCCGTATCAATTTCGGGCATGATCACATATTGAAGTTTCTCTCCAACAACCAGAATGCCCGCAATCACCAAAGCAGCGACCCCCACTCCGATCGTCATCCCCTTCGCACGAAGGCACAGTTCCAGTGTGGGCAGATAAACACGCTGCAAACACCAGTCGAGCAGGCGATCGACCCGCGAACGAATACGACCCAAAATTCCCTTTTTGGCCGGTTCTCCCGCTGGCCTTTTCTTCGGAAAACTGTGGGCCAGGTGGTTAGGCAATATCAATATGGATTCGATGTAACTAACGAGGAGCGCCGCACCCACAACAATGGGCATGACTCTCATCGTTTTCCCGATATCTCCCTCGACAAACATCGAGGGCACAAACGCAATAATGGTCGTTAGAGAGGACGCGGCAACCGGTACAGCGACTTCTCGAGTCGCATCGATCGCAGCCTGGTGAGGAGACTTGCCTCCTTGATAGTGCACATCGACGTTTTCTCCGATCACAATGGCGTCATCGACGAGCATGCCCAGCACAAGAATAAAACCAAATGAGGAGCACATATTCAGCGACTCCCCACAAAAATAGACAATCGCCATCGAGCCAAGAAAACAGACCGGGATGCCTAAGGAAACCCAGAACGAAAGACGAAAACCGAGAAATACCAACAAAACCAAGAAGACGAGAACCAGTCCGGCGAGCATGTTTTCGAACAGAACATCGAGTCGTGACTGAAGCATGGGGGCTGCATCAAACCAGACGTCAAGTTCAGCTTGTGGCGGAAGTTCAGACTTCTTTTCTTCCAGGTAATCACGTACGACCTGCGCAATTTTTATCGTGTCTTCGTCCTGGGTCCGATAGACATACACCTGAACACATTTCTTGTCGTCAAATCGGCTCCGAATTTCATCACTATCAAATCCGTCCTCAACTCGAGCCACCTGCCCGAGTGTGATATGGCCTCCACCCGGCGCGCCGAGCAGAACGATATCCTCGAATTCCCTAGCCTTTTTCCGCTCACCAACGGTGCGAACACTCACTTCACGATTTGGACCGCGAATGGTTCCAGCCGGCAAGGTAAGGCTCTCTGCCCGAATCTTATTTGTAACATCTTCGAAGGTAAGACCCACGCGTTCGAGTTGTTCAGAGGAAAGCTGAATATGAACCCGATAATCCCTGGTTCCAAAAATATCGACCTGACTGATCGTTTCCTTCTTGAGTAAATCTTTTCGTATATCTTCGGCTAGCAGCTTCAGATGTCGTTCATCCAGTTTTCCGTGAAGCACGAGCTGAATAACCGGAAACAAGAACTTTTGCTCCACGACACTTGGCGATTCGGAACCTTCGGGGAAATCGATCTCATCAACGAGTGAATCGATCTCGTTCATGACATTGTTCAGGTCACGCTTCCCGGACTCTAGGTGCACCAGAACGGTCCCCATCCCTTCAAGCGCGGTCGACTCGATCTTCTTCACCCCCTCGACACTCTGCACCTTTTCTTCGATCTTGGAGCAGATCCCCTCTTCCACATCCTCGGGACTCGCTCCAGTATCTTTGACCTGGATGCGAATCAGATCGAGAGAGAAATTAGGAAACGTTTGCCGCTGCATATCGGACAGGGCATAGAAACCGACCCCGACAAACAAAACCATCAGGATGTTCGCCAAAACGGGATTGAGTACAGCTCGCCGGATCATCAAATATTCCGAATCACAATTCCCGTAGTAACGTTTCTAACATTGGCCATGGACTGTACCACACTCCCACCCAGGTTAGGGATCGACCTATCATCGGAATTTGTCCGTGCCAAACAAATGATTCTTCTCTACAAACGAACAACACCCTGACCGTTTGCCCTCGATCAAGCGAACCCCGTTCGCTCAACTCCTCCTTGATTCGCCCTATTTCTCCGCCTAATCATGAAAACGGCACCAAAATCCATACCGATTCGAAACATGAACCCCGATATAGAAAAGGGTGAATGTCTCATATTGCAAAGGGTCCGTTCACGGAAGGGTCCAAAGGGAAGAATGAGCAATTCAGGTCGCTTTATCGATGAAATACATTTTAAAGAGAAACCGGACCGGGTACGAGTCGCGCATACACGTGGGGAGCCGAGAGGAAGAAAATGGGGAACCGATCAAATCCGACTCAAAAATAATTCTCGACCTTTCCTGAGTGTTGACTCGCTAATGCGAAGGTGATTGGATTCTCGTGTTCGGCTTGTTTTTGCGTAACGGAAACTCGAAGGAGGAGCGATGGAGATTCTGCCGGCGAACAAACTGATTACGAAAAAGTGCAAACCGTGTGAAGGCGGGGTCGACCCTTGCACACAGGAAGAAGCCCAAAACCAACTCGATCGATTGTCAGGATGGACGCTTACCCGGGAAGGACAGCGAATTCGAAAAGAGTGGACAGTTCAGCATTTCATGGCGGGGATGGAGTTCTTTCATCGAGTGGCCGAAGTGGCCGAAGAGGATGGGCACCATCCGGATCTCCATATCGAGGGGTATCGAAATGTGTGGATCGAAATCTGGACTCATGCGATCGGCGGTTTGAGTGAAAACGATTTCATTCTCGCAGCCAAGATCGATCGGATTCCGGTGGTTCTCCAGGAAAGTTGAATCCTCTCTCAAGTAGGCGTTCGCACTCTCATTGGGTTATACTGGCCCACTCGATTAAGTTCTGGAGTGGAAATTAGATACTGTGTGCGGGTGGGGAGAAGACCCTTCCGACTCATAGGTATGAGGATTGTAAAGATGAGCACCGAGGCGGTACCAGCTAAGACAGTCAAGTATCCCGGCCAGTTGATGGCCATCGACGGCAACACGGCGGTGGTTCTCGTGGAGACGGCGGCCAGCGAAGCGGCCGGTTCCTACCCGATTTCTCCCAGTTCCCAGATGGGGGAGGGATTCGCTGATGCGATGGCTCGAGGGAAGCTCAACGCCTTCGGACGTCCGCTGATTTTCATCGAACCCGAGGGCGAGCATGCGGCGGCGGGCGTCACTGCCGGAATGTCGATGGTCGGACTGCGAAGCGCAAATTTTTCGAGTGGGCAGGGAGTCGCGTACATGCACGAGTCGCTCTACGCGGCGGCGGGCAAGCGGTTGACCTATGTCCTGAACGTCGGGGCTCGGGCCATTACCAAACAGAGCCTCAATGTCCATGCGGGTCATGACGACTTTCACTGCGCCGACGACACCGGATTTTTCCAGGTGTTCGGCAAAAATGCCCAGCAAGCGGCGGATCTCTGTCTCATCGCCCACCGCACGGCAGAACTTTCGCTTACCCCTGGGATCAACGCCATGGATGGGTGGCTCACCACCCACCTCCTCGAGACGGCCCGAGTGCCTGAAGCCGAACTAGTCGCCGAGTACCTAGGCGGTCCGGACGACATGATCGACTGCCCAACGCCCGCTCAGCGGATGATTTTTGGTCCAACTCGCCGTCGCGTCCCCTGTTCTTGGGATGTCGACAATCCAGCCCAGCTTGGGGTGGTTCAGAACCAGGACTCCTACGCGCAAGGAGTAGCCGCTCAGCGACCGTTTTTCTTCGATCATATCGAGGAACTCGCGAATCAAGCGATGGCCGAATACGCAGCTTTGACCGGACGGGTGTACGATCAGGTACTGGAATATCGTACCGAGGATGCCGAATATCTGATCGTCGGCATGGGGTCGATGACCGATAATGCTGAAGCCGTCGTGGACTATCTTCGCGAATCGAGAGGCCTCAAGGTCGGAGTGGTTCAGGTGATCTGGTTCCGACCCTTTCCTGGGGCTCGTCTGGCTCGCGTTCTCAAGGGGCGCAAGGGGGTCGCCGTTCTCGAGCGTACCGATCAGCCGCTGGCTTGCGACCAACCCCTGGTACGCGAAGTGCGAGCCGCTCTCTCCAAGGCGTACGAGAACGGACTTCACCTATCTCGTCATGAAGGAGGTGGAGTCGCTCACGAGGGGTACCCCGCATTCCACAAGCCCGAGGATCTGCCGCTACTTTATAGCGGAAGCTACGGCCTGGGCAGCCGCGATCTTCAACCTTCGCAGCTTATCGGTGCGATCGAGAACATGATGCCCGGCGGGAAAGGGAAACGGGTCTACTATCTGGGAATAGAGTTCGTCCAGGAGAATCCACCTTCAGAGGCGCGTAAACATTACCAGGAACAGCTTCTGGCTGACTATCCACACCTGGCGGATCTTGCGATTCAGGGGAGCGAGAACCCGAGCTTGCTTCCTGATGGAGCGGTTGCTGTGCGCATGCATTCGATTGGCGGTTGGGGGGCGATCACGACCGGAAAGAACTTGACCGGAACTCTCTTCGACCTCCTCGATCTTCATGTCAAGAGCAACCCGAAGTATGGAGGAGAAAAAAAGGGTACTCCCACGACCTATTACGCCGCGTTCGCCAACGAACGTATTCGGATCAACTATGAACTTCGCTCGATCGATGTGGTCTTGAGTCCCGATCCCAATGTCTTTCGTCACACTCACGCGTTGGCGGGCCTCAAGGAAGGTGGTCACATCGTAATTCAGTCGATTCCTGGTGGACCCGAAGCGGTCTGGAGTCAGTTTCCCGACTGGGCGCGAAAGACTCTGGAGGAGAAGAATCTACGTGTCTGGTATCTGGACGCATTTGGCATCTCCAAGGAGGAAGCAACCAACCCCGACCTGGAGTTGCGGATGCAGGGAACGGTGTTCCAGGGAGCATTTTTCCGGGTTTCGCCGCTGGTGAAACAGCATGGCCTGGATGAGAACCGTCTGTTCGATTCGATCGAAGGGGTTCTCGACTCCAAATTTGGCAGCAAGGGCAAATCGGTGGTTGCGGACAACCTGCGTGCTGTCCGGCGCGGGTACGAAGAGGTTCAGGAACTCGATTGGCGCTCCATCGATGCCGCCTACAAAGAACCGCTGAAGGCCCAGAAGCCCAAGGCGGCCGAGACCTCTTCTCCAGGGACCCAAACACCACTCACCCAGGCGGATCGGTTCTACGAACAGGTCGGAAGGTTCTACGCCGAGGGTTCCGGAAGTGATGGCATCGCAGATCCCTTTGTCGGGCTCTCGTTCGTTCCCGCGGTGACCGGGACCTTTCGGGATATGACTCAGATTCGTTTTGAATTCCCGGAGTTCATTCCGGAGAACTGCACCGGCTGCTCGAAATGCTGGACCCAGTGTCCCGATTCGGCCATCCCCGGCCTCGTGGTCGAGATCGATTCGCTACTCGACAAGGTGGCGGCGCGACTGAATGGGGGTGGAGCCACGCTGTCGAAACACCGGGAGGCGGTGGGGGCCGCGCTGCGGGTGCGTCTCGGGGAAGCGGGAGAAACTCCCAACGTGGCCGATTTGGCCCACGAAACGATTTGCGCCGTGGCGACCGAGGTTGAAGATCCGTCACTCGCCCAAGTAGCCGAAGCGGTCAAAGCCGCCCTGATCGACCTGCCTCTGGCCAAGACCAAGCCCTTTTTTGTCGCTCCTGAGCGCAAGGAAGAGGGGGCCGGGGCGTTGCTGGCAGTCACGGTTAATCCGACAACTTGCAAGGGCTGCATGGAGTGTGTCGAGGTCTGCGACGACGATGCCCTGCGTCCGGTGCCTCAAACCGACGACGATGTGGAACGACTCCGTCGCGGATGGGACCTCTGGGAAGATCTTCCCGACACCGCCGCCAAATACATCAAGATCAACGATCTCGACTCTGCTGCAGGGGTCCTCAGTTCGCTGTTACTCAACAAGACCAACTACTACGCGAATGTTGGCGGGGATGGGGCCTGCATGGGATGTGGCGAGAAAACACCGATCCATCTTCTCTGCGCCTCGGCCGAGGCGCTCATGCAGCCGCGAGTGGCCGAACAGATCGAGAGGGTGCAGGGGCTCACGACCCAGATCGATGCACTGCTTGGATCCCTTTCCGGCCCCGAGGATGCGGCCCGGATCGAACGTCTTCAAGCTGCCCGTGGTGTGATGGAGGATCTTGCCTGGCGCTACCAGTCCGGTCCCACTGGCAAGGGGCGCACCGCCATGGGGATGGTCAACAACACCGGTTGCACGACGGTTTGGGGGTCGACCTATCCCTACAACCCGTATCCCTTTCCCTGGGTCAACCATCTCTTCCAGGATGGACCCTCGGTGGCCATGGGCGTTTTCGAAGGGCATATGCGCAAGATGGCGGATGGGTTCAGGGCGATCCGTGTCGCCAAACTCGAACTGGCCGGGGAGTACGATCCAACCACTCACGACCGTTTTTTCGAACTCTTCGGCTGGCAGGACTTCACCGACGAAGAGTATCGGATGTGCCCTCCTCTAATCGTTCTGGGAGGCGATGGAGCGATGCTCGACATCGGTTTCCAGAATCTTTCTCGCATGTTGATGTCCGGTCGACCGATCAAGGTGCTGATAGTCGACACCCAGGTCTATTCCAATACTGGAGGCCAGATCTGCACCAGCGGATTCATCGGCCAGGTTTCGGATATGGCCACGTACGGAGAGTACCAGAAGGGCAAAGTGGAGCCTCGGAAAGAGATTGGCCTGATCGGAATCGCCCACCGAGGTGTTTTTACCGCCCAGACATCAGCCGCACATACGAATCATATGATCAAGTCGTTCCTTCTCGGCTTGAATAGTCGTCGACCCGCTGTTTTCAGCGCCTTCACCACCTGTCAGCCAGAGCACGGGGTGGCCGATGACTCCAGTGCACGCCAGGCGAAACTCGCTCTCGAGGGACGGGCCTTCCCCTTTTTCATGTACGATCCGGATGGGGGAGAAACCTTTGCGGATCGTTTGACGCTGGCGATGAACCCCTCGGTCAAGACCGACTGGCCCAGTTACAAGCTCGAGTATGTGGATGACCAGGGAGAGTCTCAGTCGATGAAGGTCCCGATGACTTTCGCCGACTTTGCCGCGACCGAAGGGCGGTTCGGAAAGCATTTCGGACCGATTCCCGCGGACGAGATGGACGACGAAAAATATGTTCTCTTCAGCGACTATCTGGCCGCCACTGACGAGGAGCGTGAGGGCAAAAACCCTTTCCTCTGGGTGACCGACCGAGAACAAAAGCTGACCAAGATCAAAGTGGGCAACGCCATCGTCGATAGCGCCCAGGAGCGACTCGATTTCTGGCACATGCTCCAGGAGCTGGCGGGTGTGAAGTAAGGGAGTTTGCATCGACAGTTGGAGTGACGAGGCGGATTTTTTGGGGAGTCCGGGGTTGCCGCGAACTCAACCTATAGCCATGCGAATGCTTATGAATCGACCGGAGGTAGGGATTAGGAATCCCTGCTTCTTCGATCAAAGAGTACTTAGTTTTCCCTATGGAGAACGTTTGGGTCATACACCGCCCCCCCTTTTGAGGTCGGTGCGCTCGAGGATTGGTCCAGAATCTCACGGTGAGCCCTTGAGTCTCGTCGAAATCTGAACATCTCGTTCCGAATTTCATCAACCCCGTCCGGGTAGCGACCCGAACGAGGTTGACGTTTTGAAACCCTTCCCTGCGGAAGCGAACCGAATAGGTTTGAATCTATTCGGTAGACATTGATCAGAGTTCGAAGCGATCCAGAGTCATCACTTTGTCCCACGCAGCCACAAAGTCACGTACAAACGATGGCTGTGAGTCGTCACAAGCATAGACTTCCGCGATGGCTCGAAGCTGGGAATTCGAACCAAAGACGAGGTCGACAGCGGTACCGGTCCACTTGACTTCGCCCGTACCACGATCACGCCCCTCGTACACGTGATCGCAGTGCGGCGACACCTGCCACTTCGTGTTATTGTCGAGCAAGTTCACGAAGAAATCAGGAGTCAACGCCTCGGGCCGTTTGGTGAAGACGCCGAGTTCGGATTGCCCGACATTTCCTTTCAGTACCCGCATGCCGCCGAGAAGAACTGTCATCTCCGGAGCGGTCAACGTCAACAGATGCGCTCGATCCACTAACTGCTCTTCCGCCGGCCTAGGATGTCCGTTTCCGACATAGTTACGGAACCCATCTGCGGTCGGTTCGAGCACAGCGAAAGAGTCGATATCCGTTTGTTCTTGCAACGCGTCCGTACGCCCTGGGGAGAAGGGGACCTGCACTTCACACCCGGCATTTTTCGCAGCTTCCTCGACCGCCGCGCAGCCGGCCAGGACGATCACGTCAGCGAGTGAAACTCTCTTCCCACCGGACTGTGAACCGTTGAATTCCGTTTGGACCTGCTCCAGCGCTGGCAGCACCTTCTCCAGCTCGGCCGGGTTGTTGACTTCCCAATCTTTCTGCGGAGCAAGTCGAATTCGCGCTCCATTTGCCCCACCGCGCTTGTCGGTATTGCGAAATGTTGCCGCCGATGCCCAGGCGGTCGAGACCAATTGAGAAATGGACAGTCCAGACGCGAGAATCTGACCTTTGAGAGCGGCGATGTCTTGCTCCCCAATCATTTCATGATCCACATCGGGAACCGGATCTTGCCACAACTGCGGCTCAGGAACCCAAGGGCCTTGGCAGCGCGAGTAGGGTCCCATGTCCCGGTGTGTCAGCTTGTACCATGCCCTCGCAAAGGCGTCTGCGAACTCGTCCGGGTTTTCGTGGAAGCGCTTTGATATCGGCCCATAGACCGGGTCCATCCTCAGTGAGAGATCCGTCGTTAACATCATGGGGGCGTGCTTTTTGGACGAATCGTGAGCATCTGGCACGGTGGCCACTGCAGACGCATCCGTGGGAGTCCATTGGGTAGCACCAGCAGGACTTTTCACCTGCTCCCACTCGTAACCGAACAGGTTGTCAAAAAAGTTGTTGTCCCACTTTGCTGGCTCGGTGGTCCACGCTCCTTCCAGCCCACTGCTGATCGTGTCACCAGCTTTCCCGCTGCCAAAGCTGCTCTTCCAGCCGAGACCTTGCTCTTCAAGGCTAGTCCCCTCTGGTTCGACACCTACATGTTCGTCCGCATCGGCGGCCCCATGTGCTTTGCCGAATGTATGTCCGCCGGCAATAAGCGCAACGGTTTCTTCGTCGTTCATCGCCATACGGCTGAATGTTTCCCGAATATCTCTAGCGGCCGCGACCGGGTCCGGGTGACCATTGGGCCCCTCCGGATTCACGTAGATCAGCCCCATCTGTACGGCGCCGAGAGGATTGGCGAGGTCTCTGTCGCCGCTGTAGCGCTCATCTCCTAACCACTCACTTTCAGGTCCCCAATAGATGTCCTCTTCGGGCTCCCACACGTCCTCTCGTCCGCCAGCGAAACCGAGTGTTTTGAACCCCATCGACTCGAGGGCGCAGTTTCCGGTAAAGATCATCAGATCGGCCCAGGAGACTTTCCGGCCGTATTTTTGCTTGATTGGCCAGAGGAGTCGACGGGCTTTGTCGAGGTTCACATTGTCGGGCCAACTGTTGAGAGGCGCGAAACGAAGAGTGCCGGAGTTTGCGCCGCCGCGACCATCGGCGATGCGATACGTGCCTGCGCTGTGCCAGGACATCCGAATGAAGAAAGGTCCATAGTGACCGTAATCGGCCGGCCACCAGTCCTGCGACGTCGTCATCAACTCATCGATGTCCTTCTTCAGAGCATCCAGGTCGAGGCTTTTAAACTCCTCGTTGTAGTCGAAATTTTCGCCCATAGGATCTGACAGGGAAGAATTCTGATGGAGAATCTGAAGTTTCAACTGATTCGGCCACCAGTCCCGATTCGACGCGGCCGCAGCCGCTGTGTGTCTCTGGGATGCGTTCATCACTGGGCACTTGCCTTCGTTATTCACATTCTCTCCAATCGCTTTCTAGATGTTCATTCATTCGTTGTATACGGGTTGATCTGCCCCCCATTGTTGAAGCCATTCAAATGAGGAGTCGTGGGTTCCTGCCGTCTGTTTCGGCAGATTTTTTTCAGGCGGTAACCGCACCCAGTGCGGTATCGAAGTTGGGTAGATCTCCCACCTCGGTCACGTATTCGACATGGGTGAGAATTCCGGACGCATCGACGACAAATATGGCCCTGGCCAGGCAGCACTCGAGAGGTCCATTATCAATGTGGACTCCGTAGGCTTCGCCGAAGGCGGTGGAGCGATGACAACTGAGAGTGGTGACATTCTCGACGCCTTCAGACCCACACCAGCGCGTTTGGGCGAAGGGTAGGTCCGCACTGACGACCAAAACCTCGATCGAGTCGTTGCCGGAGATTTCCTCGTTGAAACGTTTCGTCTCTTGCTGGCAGACCGGTGTATCGAGAGAGGGGACCGTTGCGATAATGCGAATTTTGCCGGGAAAAGAAGAGATGGAAACCTCTTCCAGCCTGGAGTTCAGTAGCAGGAAATCGGGAGCCTTCGCACCCACTTCGAGTTGGGTTCCCTTGACATTGAAAGGCGTGCCTTGGAGTGTGATGGCATCCGTTCTTGTTTCGGACATGATGGCTTCTCCTGTTGCGATTTAAGACGCAATAATGATGAATACTCAACCTGGATCATAGATGACGAATCAAGAGGGTATGTTATGAATGTACCGTTGTCAGGGCTTCATTCGGAATCGTCAAGAGATAGGCTCGAAGGAAAAGATCCCCTGACTCTTCCAGATGCGGTGGTCCGAACTCGATCGAGGAGGACTCTTGGGTGAAAGGGAAAATCAAGCCGACATATCTACCCTGGCGAGGAACGGTTTAGAAGGATTATTCTTCTAAACAAATGAAGATCAAGGGTCAACCCAACAGTCGATTTCTCGCCCCAACAGGATTTCCGAGTCCAGAAAAAGCTTCGGGCAAAACACCTTGAAGCTACTGCCAAGTAGCCGCTTATAAGCTTTCGCTCCTTGTTTACGGACCGCCCGCTATTCCTTTTCCTGGCCGTTTTCCGTTCGTTGCACGGCCCCTTTCCGCTGCTTAAACAGCCAGGCCCAAAGTTCGGGCGAAGCGTAGGTCCGACTCCAACTGTTATGTTTCACGTGGGCATATTCGGTGTAACGCACCGAAGCCCCCGCTGCGCGCAGGGCTTCGACCATTCGCCGCGAATTGGTGACCTTGACGGTCGGATCCGCATCTCCGTGAAACACCCAGAAGGCGGTCTTTGTCATCTTCTGAGCATCTTCTGGGGTCCAACCACCGGCAATCGGCGCCGCCGCGGCAAACAGTTCCGGACGTTGGGCCACAGCGCCAAAAGAACCGAACCCCCCCATCGACTGACCGGTAACATAAAGACGTTCCGCATCGATCGAAAACTCCTTCTGCAACGCAGTGAGGATCTCGAAAACCACCGAGATCGAAGATCCTCGGGAGTCCTTCGTCCTCGATGTTGGTGCGGCCCATCGGTTGTCCTGCGAAGCGGCTGGAACCACGACAAAAGCGGGATATCGCTGACGAAACTTCTTGCTGGCCAAAACCTGACTGGCTTCGGTTTTTCCTCCTCGACCGTGGAGACACAACACCAGAGGATAGCGTCGATTCGAATCGTACCCGGCTGGTTGGAGCAACCAGTATCGAAGTCCTTGCCCCTTCGAATCGCTCCACCGCCGTGCTTCGTAACTCCCGACTGCCTGGGCGGGAACCGGGCAACGAGACTGGTTTCTTTTTTTTGTCGATCTCTTTTTGGTCGGTTTTTTCTTGTCCCGCCGCGCATTCTGGAACGCCTCGGCCTCCTTCTCGGTGAGAACCCCATCTCCGTTGGCATCTGCTTCGGGAAATTTTTCCAACCCGCGCTGCAAACGCGGATCGTTCTCCGATGTGGGCTCCTGCGCCTGAGCGAACAATCCGCAGAACAGCAACCCGACACCGAGAAGCGAAAGACGGTCTCGCCGAAACACTCGACCACCCAATAGATAATGCATCGTAGCTCCTAACACAGAATCTGTTCTACTCACGGTCAACAGATGTTTCGAAAAAAGTCGTTCCCCTTGTCGTCCACCAGGATGAAAGCCGGAAAATCCTTCACTTCGATCCGCCAGACCGCCTCCATTCCCAGTTCGGGATAATCGAGCGTCTCAACCTTCGAGATGTTGTTTTGAGCCAGGATCGCGGCGGGTCCGCCGATGCTGCCCAGATAAAACCCCTCGTGTTGCCGGCACGAATCGGTCACCGCCTGGGAGCGGTTCCCCTTGGCGATCATCACCATCGATCCGCCCACCGCTTGAAACGGTTCCACATAGGGATCCATCCGCCCGGCCGTGGTCGGCCCGAAAGAGCCCGAGGGCATTCCTTCGGGAGTCTTGGCCGGACCGGCGTAATAGACCGGATGGTTTTTCATGTAATCGGGCATCCCTTCTCCTCGATCGAGACGCTCCTTGATCTTGGCGTGAGCAATGTCTCGAGCCACGATGAGTGTTCCGCTCAACGCGAGCCGGGTCTGCACCGGATGTCGGCTCAACTCCGCCCGGATCTCCTCCATCGTTCGGTTGAGATCGACCGGAACCACCGAACTGGTCGGTGAATCCCCTTCCAGCCCCTCCAGCCACCGTCCCGGGTCGTGGTCCATCTGCTCCAGCCAGATGCCATCCCCATCGATTCGCCCCTTGATATTTCGATCGGCCGAACACGAAACCCCCATCCCGACCGGACACGAAGCGCCGTGTCTCGGCAGACGCACGATCCGCACATCGTGGGCAAACGCGGTCCCGCCGAACTGAGCCCCGATACCACACCGTCGAGCCTCCCGCAGCAGCGTCTCTTCGAGTTGTGTATCCCGAAAAGCGCGTCCCATCTCGTTCCCGCTGGTGGGAAGATCGTCGAGATAGGCCGC
>JASMLP010000019.1 GCA_030748635.1 Planctomycetota bacterium | reverse complement strand
GAACAGCAAGCGGGAAAATGGAGCTACCCCTATGCCATGAAGCGAGAGATTTTCCAGGCAGCGTGGGAAGCGTTTGAGCCGTGGCGCGAGGAGGTCTTCTTCTACATCTGCATGGAAGAGCCCAGGCTCTGGGAAGATGTTCTGGGATGGAAGTACGAAAACAACGAGGCCTTTGAAAGCGCCATGCTGGCGCATCTACGCGCGAAGCTCACAACTCCCTGACTGCCTAGATAGACTGGACGGACTGCGGCCTCTTCGAAAAGCGATTCGTAACCAAATTCACCTTGTCGTTTTCCTCCGCAGGCGCAGCGCTTGCGATCCCCATTCCACTTTTCTTTGATGGCACCCCTCTTCAAACATCATCCGATGGTCTAATCTGCCTGTTTACACTTCTCCTGTGTTCTCCGAAAATTGAGATCCCAAATTTCAGAATAGAATTCCGATTCAAGTACGAGCAACTCTTTCGAGGAGATGAAGATGCATCCTGACTGGCGTCGAATTTGTGATCAATTCTTGACAGCCACCTCCTATTCCGAACTGGAGTACGAAGACGGGTGGAAGGACCGTCACTACGATCGAGAAAATCGCCCGGAAACCTATCTGTCTTATCCCGACGCCGAGGTCCGAATCGAACTGGGAGAACCTCGCAGAACCGAGACGCCTGACTTCTGGACACTTCTCGACAATCGACGTTCCAAGAGAAACTACCTTCCCGAACCTCTGAGCCTGAATGAACTCAACCTGTTGCTGTGGAGCGGTCAAGGCATAACGGCTGACATGGGCGACTACCAGTTGCGTACCGCGCCATCTTCCGGAGCTCTTTACCCCATCGAGACCTATCTGATTGTTAACCAGGTGGATGAATTGACACCCGGCCTCTATCATCTCAGTATCCGCGACTGGACACTCGAAGGCCTGCATCTGGGGGATATCCGAGACATCGGATGCCGCGCTCTTCGGGGGCAGGAGATGACTCGTCACGCCGCGGTCAATGTGATCTGGACAGCAGCCATGGAGCGCTGTCGAGCCAAGTACTTCGAGCGATCCTATCGATATGTCTGGTGGGATTCAGCGATGGTCGGCGAAAACTTCTTACTCGCCGCCACGGCGATGGGCCTGGGCGCCTGCATCATGGGCTCATGGTATGACGATCAGGTCCACGAACTCCTGGGAATTGACGGTCGAGAGCATTTCTCTGTCCTGACCGGCACGGTAGGCAAGGTCGAAGGCACGAACTGGCTAAACGACAGACGCCCCCCCAAAACCGACTCCTGAGTATCCTGGATCGCAAAAAAATCCGATTCAATCGTTCCGGATTCTGACTTCCCTTCCGACCGACACCCAACCTCTCGGCTCCCTGGCGTCGCACAGGCTCAACCTGATGTACGGCCAGAAATTTCTCATCCCGCGCCACACAAACATCGTCTAAAGGCCGTGTACTCGCTTCGCGTTCCCCCAAAGAACCGCTTCGGCTCGCTCTTCCTGAAGCCCTAATTTTTCGAACTCCTGAAGGTAGCGAGACCAATCGAGTCCATTGGTTCCAAAAATCACCTTCTTGTGGCTATTTCGCCCTTTCACGAACTGGACCAGGTTCGGTCCGAAGTACTTGGGCAGCCAGGCGGCGATGTTGACATAAACATTAGGCCACTTGGTGGCCACAGCCAACATCTCGTCTACCCACGGATAACCGGTATGGGTTCCGATCAAGACGAGATCTGGGAAGTCGCAGGCAATACGATCGATTTGCATGGGCCTGCCGTGCTCACTAGGCATCGCCTCGAGAACATGCCCGACTTGCATCGACACGGGGACTCCCAGCGATTCACATAGCGCGTAAAGTGGATACATCTTGCGGTGGTCCAACCCGATATCGTAGCCGTAGATGTGAACATAAACGCCCTTGTATTGACGCTCTTTCACGTCCTTTTCCAGCTTCTCCAGACTGGCCCTTATATGGTTTGGATCGTAATCAGCAAGACCATAGACCCGACCTGGATACTTCAAGGTCAACTCATGGATCTTCTCCGTCATATCGATCGCGAAACGGGTCTGACGCTTATAGGACCAGGCCAGAAGATCTGTGGCAAGCACGGTCTGAACACCCGCGGCATCCATCGCCGCAATCAGCTCTTCTCCATTCTCATACCCCTCACCCCATGAAGCTTCAACCTGGCACTGAAGCTCTCCGGGTGAATTCGTAGCCTGAACCCATGAGTGTTTCCACTCCTTTAGCATGAGAGGGAAGAGACAGTCGATCGCTTGTCCGCTGGTCATGTAACGAGTCCTCTTTGCATCCGTTTGTGTGTCCAAAGATCTCCGCCTATCGGTGATTGAAGACCGGACTCCGTCGCTCGATGAAGGCTTGAATCCCCTCATTCGCATCCTCGGTCTTCATCAATTGATCCAGGTAGATCCGCTCGAGTTCGGGCAAGGCGTCATCGAGTTGCTTGATCAACTGAAGACGTACGGCTCGCTCTGCAAATCTCAAGGAGGAGCTACTGGTTCGAGCAAGTTTTTTTTCCACGAGTTGCTCCCACCAGGCCGTAGGATCCTCCGTGACAGCGTTGATCACCCCGAGGCTCAAGGCTTCGCCAGCTCCCACAGATCGCCCAGAAACACAGAGATCAAGCGCGGCCTGCCCACCCGCTCTCCAGGGCAACAAGATGGTGGCCATGGGCGGAAAAACAGCCAGCTGGATTTCAGGCTGACCCAGCTTCGCGTCGGAAGTCGCAACAACCCAAGTACACCAGCACGCGAGCTCCAACCCACCCCCGAGACACTGACCCCGAACCACCGCGCATGTGGGCACCGAGAGGCTGGCAAGCTTTCGAAAGAGGCCGTGAAAGGCCTCCAGCATGCCGGCTGCCTCCTCCGCTTTATGCTCATCCACGCTAGCTCCGAAGCTGAAGTGGTCTCCCTCTCCTTCAAAGACAATGAGGCAGGTCTCCTCACTCACCATTTCGTCGAGAGCCCGAACGATCTCGCCAATCATGCCCGCGTCCAGGATGTTGGCCTTTGGTTTGTCGAGCAGAATGTGCAGAACTCGGTCCGAACTTTTTTGCGTAGTTTGAATCATGATTTTTTCTTCCGGGTAAAAAGGACCCAATATTCACGACAAGCCTGAGATCGACAAGCACCGCATTCGGGCTTGAATTGATCTATTTCAGGCTTGCGGACCAGTATCTCGAGTCCAAGCTCATGGTAAATATCCTTCACTTCAACCAATCTTTCGGAGGAAAGCATGGCGCGCCGCTTCCACCCCTCCGAGAGAAGTTCCTCTTGGCTAAGAGAATCGTGAGGAGATTGTAACGCCATCAAACGGCGACCCCGGCATTTTGTTGGCCCGTAAGCCCTAATTTATTTGCGCGAATCTGAGCGAGTTTCGCGGCCCCTACCGCACAAGCGAATTGACAGCTTCCATAGGGAGGCACATTGACTTCTGTTCCCAGCTGAGCTTTTACGGCGAGAGCCATATTCTTGAAACGTAGAAGTCCTCCGATCAAGGTGTACTCAGGCTGCCCCTTGATTCGCTTCATCAACTGTACGGAACGAGTGGTTAGCGACTCGATCGCTCCTTGCATGATGTCACCAGGCGGAGTGCCCAGTGAAAGCTGGTTGATAACCTCAGACTCCGCAAAGACAGCGCAAACCCCCGAAATAGGTACAGATTGGCGGGAAGTCTCCATGAGCGGACCGATCTCCTTGCAGGTATACCCCATATACCGCGCAGTTTTTTCCAGGAAAGCCCCGGTCCCCGCGGCACATTTATCATTCATTCGAAAGGCTTCCACCTTCGAACTCGCGTCCACTCGACTCGCCTTCATGGTCTGGCCCCCAATATCAAGGACCGTGCATGTCCTGGGAAAATAGAACTTTGCGCCCCGGGCCCCCGCCGTCAACTCGGTCACCGTGAGATCCTTGAAATCACACTGATGACGCCCAATGCCGGTAGCAATGACATAAGAACAGTCCCCGGGAGCAAGATTCACCTCTTCGAGACAGGTCTCGAAAGTCTCGCGAGCGACCCGGGTCAACTGAAAACCGGTGTTCCGAATACCGCGAGTCAGAACATTTCCCTCACTGTCCATCAATACAACCTTGGTGTAGGTAGATCCAACATCTATTCCTGCAGTGATCATGCGGAAACCTCCTTGGTGACAGGCGATCGACTGGCCTTGATGTGATCCAGAGCAAAGAGAGCTGCTCCGAGTGCGCCGATATAGTGACACTCCTCACTGACATTGAGCTTGGCCTCTAGCCTTTCTTCGAGTGCCGCCACCATCGCCGAATTCTTGGAAACCCCCCCAGTGAAGGTAATGGCTCCTTCGATTCCCACGCGTCGCATCAGACCTGACGAACGCATCGCGATGGACTTGTGAACCCCCCAGAGAATATCCTCCACCTTCTTTCCTTTACCCAGCCACGCCAGCACCTCGGATTCCGCGAACACCGTACAGGTCGTACTGATCTTCACTGGACGAGAAGAATTGAGCGCTGTATCCCCCAGATCGTTCAGAGGGATCTCGAGAGCGGCGGAGGCGGCTCCCAGAAAGCGGCCTGTTCCGGCAGCGCATTTGTCATTCATGCAAAAATCGACGATCTCGCCCGACTCAGAGACCCGGATCGCTTTGGTATCCTGACCCCCCATGTCCACGACGGTACGTGTCTGTGGGAAAAGGTGAACGGCGCCACGCCCATGGCAACTGATCTCGGTGACTTGCGCGTTGCCGAAGGTGACCCGATATCGGCCGTAGCCCGTTCCGATAACGTAATCGACCTCTCCCTCGTCGATGCCCGCCTCCTCCATCGATATGGAAAACGCGTTTTCTGCGGCCTGCACAACATTCGCGCCGGTATCCACCAGGCCCCGAGCCACGATCTGGCCTTCCTCATCGATAATCACGGCCTTGGTCTGAGTAGACCCGACATCCACTCCTGCTGCGTATCCCATTATATCCTCCTCGATGCGGCGGCCTGCTGTTTCCGGGAGATGAGTCCCTCGAAAAAGGCGTCAATACGATTCTTGAGCTGGGCTTCAGAGACAACCCGGCGATCCATCATGTCAGACTCAATGAGAAGGCTCGGAATCCCCGTATCTTTCATCAACTGGCGTCGGCTGTCGGCGAGACCCGTTGAAACCGTTCGGCAGCTCTTGATGGGATGATAGACGACACCATCGAGATCGTATTCGTCGATGGCATTTCTCAACATGGTCGTCTGGTCGAACATGCTATCCATCGCGTCACGAACACTCAGAAGGATTCCTTCCGCAAGACTCGAAATGGGATTGTCGAGATCATACTGGTATCCACGATTTGTGCCGCCGGAGGCGAACCACAGATAGGTTGACTGCACAAAGGTCCCACCCCATTCGGCAAAAATCTCGCTGAAACGCCGAAAGATCGGATAACAAGGAACACCAACAAATGCGAGCCGATGACTCTCGTCGGTAGTGGTTCCGATTCCGTTGGCGACCTTGTACTCCATCTCCTCTACGAGATTGGCGAAATAGTCCGCTCCCTCCTTGGTGCCACGGAAGCCGTTGGCGACCCCGAGAAAAACAGTGCCATCTGTCAGTGCGTTGTAGACCGATGGGCTGTTCCGATTGAGCTCGAGCAAACGAGCCCACGATCGACTCATCTGGTTGGTGAATTCCATCGTCTCACGCAACTTGTCGATATCAAACTTCGTGCCGTTCACCTCTTCCAACTTGGCGATCAGTTCCTTGATCTGGATTTCAACGTACCTTCGATCCACCTCGAATTGTTTGTCCCCTGGCTGGGTGTGAACGCCAAGTTGACGATGACCCGGCACATCAAAGGTGAAGATCGGGATCTTGTGCAGTCGCTCCCAGATCTCGCCCCACTTGATGTACGTGTTGCAAGCGTTGGTGAAGACCGTCATGTTCGGTTTTGGGATTCGCCCCATCGGGTGCTCCCCCTTGCGAAGCTGAAGGGCGACATCCGCCTTTACATATCCACAAATATCTGGTGAGTACCCGTAGTCCTCGGCTTCTTCGAGGTATTCGTGAGCGATATGACGTACCGCAAGTTGAAGCGAGGTGATTTCTGGAAAAGTGATGTTCATGTCAAAGGCCTTGAGCACCTCATTCATGCTTCCCATCACAAAAACATAAGCCGCCTTTTCTCCTCGTTGAGCGGCATCGTCGAGAGACTTGAACCAACGCCGGAAAAGCGCCCCTCCCTCTTTGTTCCCTCGTCCTACAATGGATGTCTCTTGCACTGTCATCTCCAAATCTCCATCGGTCTTGTCTATGCGAATAGGATATTTTCGGCGAAGGTTTCCACCTGCAGCTCCAACCCCCCAAAACTGCTCATGTTCTCTTCGAACTCCGAGAGGAAGTACGGGATGCGGTTTTCATCGAGCGCCAAGACATAAGCGACCTGCTCTTCGAGCCCAGGCTCACACATCTTGGCCGAAGCGAGCACCACGGCCTCCGCTTCGGCGGCCTCCGCTCTTTTCAAGAGCATCGCTTCCTTGGTCTTGCGGTTGTCGTGCTGAACAGGACTGTAGCTGGAACGCTCGATATAGGCTTCAGCGAGAGCGTAAAGTGGATCATCCTCTGTAGCCACATCCCCGGTGAGCCACCGGAGCCCAATAAGGAAATCGTCGTCCACAACGTAGCAAGAGCGCCCAATGGTACGAATCATATCGAGAGGAGGCTGTTCACAAAAAGCTCCCTCAAAAACCACACGGATGCGGTCCTCCTTGTTTCGTTCTATCTTGTGAATCTCCGGGACGACCCACTCCATCAAAGCGATGTGTTCTTCCACAGGAATCAAACCGCCAATCGCGACAAGGCTATACGCATCCTCTGCAGCCACTTTCCACGGTTCACTTCTCTTGAGGTCGTACAACTCCCTCACGAGCGCTCGACTCCTGTTGTAGAGCGCGATGGAATTGCGCAGATCTTCCTCTGTCACCTTCTTACCAGAAATCTCTTCCAGCTTTCTCAACAAGCGGTCGTACTCATCCCGTAGATACGGGATGGTCCCCTGGGAGTTCGCGTTCTGGGGAAGGTAGAGGATCTGGCAGGGATAGTCGAAATTCCTCGACCACACTGCCGCAAGATTTCGGGCCGCATCACAGATGGGATGGGAAACGAACATATCCAGTTCGATCTTTCCACTCAGCGCGAGGTCTAGCGAGCTCTTGAGAATGGAACAGAGATAGGAGCCAAAGCGGGAATCGGCGTGGAGCAAATCCACCGGAGCTCCCCGAACCATGACGGGAAGCATTCCTGCCGCGTGAGCCAGCTCTTGCGGGAAATAGACCTGAAAGTGTCCCAGAACTTTCCCACCGGTCTCTCGCCACTTGAGCACCGGACTGAAATCACCTTCTTCGATGGTATCCCGGCAGATCCTGAGAACCTCTTCCAGAGGCAAGTCTCGCCACGAATCGAAAATTAGAGGTCGATTGGTCATGATTTTTCTCCTGGTTGAGGATCTTTTAACCAAAAAGGAACTATTAATCAAATAAAAAACAGAAATATGTGGTTCCATTCCCAATTTATATGCATTATAGTTCCCGCACCAAGGGAGGAATCGATGGAAACAGAAATGAGTAACAGTCTGCTCCAGAACATCGGGAAACGCGTACGTAGACAGCGAAGCGAGCGAAAACTTCGCATTTCGGACCTTGCAAAACTATCGAGACTCAGTACCCGATATATTTCGGAGGTCGAGCGGGGCAAAGGAAATATCTCCATTTGCAAACTGAACGAGATCGCAATCGCGCTCAATGTTCCACTGAGATCTCTTATTCCGGTCACGAAGAAGCCGAACCCCCGCCAAGAAATGGACGCGCTTTTGGAGGAGTGCACCGAACAATCGCTGCAGCGAGTACTTTCCCTGGCGAGCATCGTGCTGGGCAAAAAACGTCCCAAAGCGATCGCGCTTCTGGGCATTCGAGGAGCAGGCAAGACCACCGTAGGCACCGCCCTGGCCAGCACCCTGGGGATCCCTTTTGTCGAACTTATGAGCCGAATCGAGACTCTCGCCGGCATCCCCCAAGCCGCCATCTTTTCGTTTCACGGTGAACAGTACTATCGACGATTAGAACTCCAAGCCCTTACCGAACTTCTGAGTTCTTCAGAACCCTGCGTGGTCGCGCTGCCTGGCGGAATCGTTACCCATGGGGAAGCTTTTGAACTGGTGAAGGAATCCTGTTATTCGATCTGGCTGAGCGCGGCCCCGGAAGAATACCTGCAACGCGTTTATGCCCAGGGAGACACACGCCCCATGGAAGGATTTTCCAACGCCATGGTGGAACTTCGTCGGTTAGTCGACTCTCGTACGCCACTCTACCGGCAAGCCGATCTCACCCAAAACACTTCGGGCCAGTCCGTGAAAGCGATGGTTGCCTCGCTTTGCAAGTCCATCGATGCTCGCAATACGCCCTCTCCCATCCCCGCGTGACGAGAGTCCGCACCTTCCTTTTGCCCATTCAAATCAAACGACCCGGAGCCCCAATGTCTCAGCAGATTTACCGATACGTCATGAACAAAACCGGCGCACCCATGACGGTAACCACCGATCCTTTTCCAGATGAAACCCTGGCGGATGGAAAAGTTCTTGTCGAAGTGGTCGGCTGCGGTGTCTGCCACACAGATCTGGGATTCTACTACGACGGGATTCGAACCCGACATGAACTTCCCCTCTGCCTCGGACATGAGATTTCGGGTCGCGTAGTTTCGACCGCAAAGGATATGGACAGACTTCTCGGAAAGACCGTAGTGGTCCCAGCGGTGATCCCATGTGGTGACTGCGCTCCATGCCAAGCGGGACGAGGCGCCATCTGCACCACTCAGTTCTTTCCCGGAAACGATGACCACGGAGGATTCGCCTCGCATGTTCTGGTGCCGGGCAAGGGACTCTGTGTCGTCGACGAAAAGCGACTGGCAGATTCCGGGGTGGATCTCGCCGTACTTTCTGTCATTGCGGACGCTGTCAGCACCCCCTACCAGGCCATCCTCAACTCCGACCTCAAGCCCGGCGATCTCGCCATCTTCATCGGAATTGGCGGTGTCGGCAATTTCGGCGTACAGCTAGCTGCGGCGATGGGAGCACACGTAATGGCAATCGATGTCGATGCCGAACGTCTCCAGGGGATCCAAGAATTTGGAGCCGAATACACGATCCGGTCTAGTGAAGACACCCGTTCCATCAAGAAGGAGGTCAAGAGTTGGGCCAAGCAGAATCGATACCCCTCGACCGGATGGAAGATTTTCGAAACCTCCGGTCACCCAGGGGGCCAAACCCTTGCAGTGGCGCTTCTCGGCTATGACGCACACCTCGCGGTGGTCGGCTACACTCGAGCCAAGATCGAGATGAGACTGAGCAACCTCATGGCATTTGACGCGACCATGCGAGGCACTTGGGGTTGTCTACCGGAGCATTATCCGGCCGTTGTGGATCACGTACTCGCTGGGAACGTGAAACTCGACCCCTTTGTTGAAAAGCGCCCGATGAATCAGATCAACGAGGTTTTCGAGGACCTACACGCCCACAGGATCAAAAAGAGACCGGTCATGATTCCCGATTTCTCGGATGGCACATCCCAGTCGACATCGTCATGAAAATTCAGCGCCCCCCAAAAGAGATCAGGCGTCGATCCCTTTTCCCCGAACCTGAAAAATAGGCGCCTTGTCAAATCGGCCTCAGCACGCCGAAGTCTTTCTCTATCGCAATTCTTTTCGCCTCTTTCGAAGCCAAATAATCGGGATTGACATCGAGCCCCACGCGCCCGATGTCAAGTCGGCCTGCGTCCCAACAAGTATGGATGGTTACGCAATCGGAACGGTTTCCGTAGGTATGATTCTCGCAAGCGTCGATCAAAATCGGAAATTGATCGTCATCCAGAAGGATCAACTCCCTATGCGCCTGAGCAAACCGCGCGCCTCGTAAACCGTGCTCAGGGTCTTCGGTCTCATTTTCACGCATACAGTCGTGAAAATAGGCGAAATAGGAAACAATCTCCTTGTCTGCGTGATTGAATTGACTCAAGTAGTGACCATTACGCTCCACCACCTTCCAATGCCCAACGCCATGGATGAGGCTGTCAAACAGTGGCGATTCAACCTTCAACAGATCGATAAGTTTCGGATTCATATCTTTTCTGCCCCGAAAACACAACACCTTCAGAATGCGGTACGACCCGAAGTCCTCGGAAGCCTCTCGCTGGACACGTTTTTCATACTATCCGAAAAACACCGAGCCTCCGCCACCCACTTCAGCCCATGAGGATAACCAGGCCTGAAGTGAACGTGAACGAACTCATCGAGTCGGACAAGCGCGACTCAGGGATGACAGTCGGTCCGACGTTCGGATACGATGTTCTCAAGAGGACTCGTAGCTCTCGCAGCGGAAGGAGAAAGGTGTTCGATTCGAGCCAAAACGACCGTTCATTTGCCGAGGATTCGGAACTCCAACGAATACGGGCCGAGTTTCCCTCCTGGGCGGAGGAGCGTATCGACCGCCTTTCCGGCCGAATTCATGGCGAACTCGATGAGCTGGCCCGAGTCGCGAACGAAAATCCACCTCGACTGGAACGGTACGATGCGCGGGGTGAACGGATCGATCGAGTCGACTACCATCCGGCCTACCGTGAGATGGAGCGGATCGCCTTCGAAGAGACCGGCCTCATCTGGCTGCATCACGACCCCGCCTTCACCTCCGAACACGGGCGTGTTCCACGAAAGGTGCCATTCGCCCTCGGATACCTGTTTGCCCAAGCCGAGCAGGGGCTCTACTGCCCTATTTGCCTGACCGACGGCACCGCGACCGTCCTGAGCCGACACGCGGAAGAATCCCTTCGAGAAAAGTGCCTCCCCCGACTGGCGGCCCGTCGCTACGAAGATCTCTGGCAGGGCGCCATGTTTTTGACCGAGCGAGAAGGAGGATCGGACGTCGGCCGGAGCGAGACCCGGGCGGTCGAAGATGGAGTCGGCTGGAGACTTCATGGCCTGAAATGGTTCTGCTCCAACGCCAGCGCCGAACTCGCGCTGGCGTTGGCGCGTCCCGAGGGAGCGCCCGACGGAACCGGTGGGCTGGGCCTTTTTGCCGTACCTCGTTGGCAACCCGACGGAAGCCTCAACGAATGTCACCTTCTCCGGCTCAAGGACAAGCTCGGTACCCGTTCGATGGCGACCGGAGAGATTCGTCTGGATGGAGCCTTCGCCTATCGGGTGGCCTCCCCTCCCGATGGATTTCGGGTGATGACCGAAATGCTCAATCTATCCCGCCTCTACAACGCGGTCGCGAGCGTCGCCGTACTGCGACGTGCCTATGTCGAGGCGAAAGAGCACGCCTCTCGACGAATCGCTTTCGGCAAAAGGATCGCCGACCATCCTCTCTGCGCCCGAACCCTCTCCGAACTCGAGGCGAGTTGGCGCGACAACTTCCGCCTGGCTTTTCACGCCATCGACCACTACGAACAGATGGAAGCGACCGGCGATGAAACAAGCTCCCAGATCGTCCGACTGCTGACCCCCCTCGTGAAATACACCACCGCGCGAGCGGCGGTTCAGGCCACACTAGAAGCCATGGAGATTCTCGGAGGCGATGGCTACTGCGAGAACTTCGTGACCGCACGACTTCTGCGCGATGCGCAAGTTCTCCCCATCTGGGAGGGAACCACCAACATCCTGGTTCTCGACGCTCTCCGAGCGATCAGCCGTGAAGGAACTCTTACCCCCCTACTCGAAGAGGTCCGAGAACGCCTTGAAAAGACCGGAGACGATGAAGGCCTTGCCGAAGCGGACCGACTCGAAACTCTCTTGGCCCGCTGCAAAGACCCCGCCTTCGAGGGGGAAGCCCGCGAGGCCTGCGACCGCCTCACAGCCCTCGTGGTCCGATCCTTGCGGTAAGTCCATCCTCGGGTAGAGGCTCTACCTGAAGAGAGTGATGAGATGATTTTGCGTGGCTCCTTCGCGACTCGAAGTCTACGAAACGGAGGGGCGCGGGCGCTTTGCCACGCCCCTCCCAATCCGTTCAGCAACTTTCACGTGGGCATCGATCTCGCCGTCCTCTCGATCTGGATCTACGGGTTGCTACAAACGGGACGCTCCGACTCGTCTAACGGTTTGCCAGGATTCCACCGAGACCGAGAGATTGGGATCTAAACGCCTTGGAACCCCGAAAATCGCCGACTTCGGGATAGACCCGGTCGGCTGTAAGGCGCAAAAACGCATCTTCAAGAGAAAGCGTTCTTCCTAATGTCCTTACATATAAGAAGAGACGAATCCCAGGAAACCCTCACGTATTCCCACCCGCTGTCCCCCAACTCCACCCCACAAATCGGGCTGAAACCCTTTTCGTGTGGGTAAAAACCTTTTCCGGGGA
>JASMLP010000018.1 GCA_030748635.1 Planctomycetota bacterium | reverse complement strand
ATTGAGATTCCCAAGCCACCCGGTAACAAATGACTGTAAAGAGTGCGCGGTTTTTGCACATCTATCATTTGGCCGTAGAGAAATTGGCCCGCACCTCGTTACACCCTGCAGCGGAATATCCTTTCTGCACGAGCTTATTCTTTTTCGGCAAATCATCGATCGGCGCAGGCACAATCCTTACCACGTCATGCGATCTTTGGAAATCAATCCGTACCACCTGTCGAATAGTCTTTCTTGATGCGGGAAACACTCTTAGGCAGGTGGATATAGTTTAAGTTGCCTAAATTCTTGACGATACGGTCATCCAATCGATGTCGAGCGATCGCTACGAATTAAGCTTGCAACACGCCTCGCCATCGACCAAAGCGGTTTGGTGTCTTCGATAGTGTACGGGCTGGAGCAGAAAACCCGACTCGGCGATCTTCATCGATCAGGCGGGGATCTCGCTTCGAGGAAACCACCAGAATGACCGATTACCACGACGATGGGCCATTCAAGACACTTTTGCGAAAACCATCCTAAGAAATGGCACCTTGCCTCCCATCATATTTTTCATAATGATAAGCTTTAATTGTTTTGTCGGCCTAGATCAAGTTCTGGTATAGAATAGGAAGTTGCTCGTCCTTTCTTGTCACTGCAAGAAATCAATTTCTCGAGAATTTCACCGGCCAAAGGGTGCAGTCATGTCAAAGTTGTCCATCTTTTTGGAATTCTACGAATTTCTCAAAGTGCGCAAAAAGTTTTGGTTGGCGCCGATATGCATCTTCCTTATGATTTTCGGAGCTTTGGTTGTCCTTGCCGAAGGATCGACCATTGCGCCATTCATCTACGCATTATTCTAATCTATCCCCATCGGCTAGGGGTCGAGACGATTTCTTCGGCGGGCGCGAAATAGGGTGCCAACCCGATTTTCTTGAATAGACATTCATCATCATTCATTGAGTGATGATCCAGTTAGTGCTCCCATTTTTATCGGTTCCGTAAGGAACAAAATTTGACCCACCCACCTCTATCGAGTCGCTTTATGGGCTCCGCGTCGGGAACTGGACAGACTTTCTCCATGGTGAAGAGCACTCATTTCGTGGTGCATCCCCCACCACGAGCTGATCAAGCCACCTTACGAATCCACGGCGGAAACGAGCCCTTCGGAAACTCCACCTCGTGGTCCCCACCCCGATAGAGTTCTGAGGCATCTCGATAGGAAGCGAGAAAAAGCCGACGCTCGTTTCGATAAGCCATCCAGGCCTCGATCGTAGCTGCATGACAGAGAGGCCTATTCGACCGATTGGTACTTCGGGGCCGAGACCGAGGCGACTGCGCCAGAACCCGTCCTCTCCCCATCACGGTCCTGTTCTCCCTGCGACGCGTATCTCGACATTCCGCTTCGCGTGCCTCCAGGTGATTTCGAATCAAAGCCGTACGCTCTTCAGGATCCATCCGAGCAAGAAACTCCGGCAGGGTGATCTCGAGCTCTCCCTCCTCGAGATACGGGGTTCGATCCTCGGGGCATCCCGCAGCGCACCAGGCGGTCCGATCGAATAGAGTGAAGCTGACCTTCTCGTCGTGCAGGAGTTGTGGGGTCGAGATCAGGCCGGGCCAGTCCTCTGATCGGTTGACCAGGTGAGCTGCTGCCGGGTTGGACAGGATGTAGAGGATACGATCCAAGATCGCGCCTTCCCCGAATACGGGCTCACAGGAGTAGCGCCGCTGATAGAGCGTTCCCCGGCGGTCGCCCCGATGGCGATTGATCTGACGGGAAGATTGGCTCTTGAAGAGACCCACAAAGCGATCGAGATTGCGCTTCGGGGCGCGACAGAGGAGATGGAAGTGATTCCCCAGCACCACGTAGGCGACGATCTCCACCCCTGTTGTCCTCTGGGCACGGACGAACCACTCGCCCAGAATCTGGTTAACCTCCGGGTCGGGGCGGAGGAGGAATTCCGAGTCGATGCAACGGCTCGTGATGAAGTAGAAGGTATTGCCGTCCAGGTGACGAATCGGGTTGCCCATGAGGAACCGGATGGTAAGCCACTGGTGCGACCATCGAGGATCATGGAGGCGACCGTTTTAAACAAACCCTTCTGACACCTTGGACTTACTTAAGCTCCACTAATCAGGCTGGCACCCTTTTAGGGGGCAGGTTAGCTAATCAGGCTGGCACCCTATTTTGCACCCTATTTTCGGGGTATATCCTCTACATGAACTCACTTTTCTGTGGCTTCATTCATCGCCTTCATCATGGAGATCATCTTGGCGAATTCCTCGCCGTCGAAGCGGATCACTTTTTTCATTCCTTCCCTCTGCATTCCAACGATCCCCCATTTGCCACCCTCTTTTTCGAGATGATAAATGGACTCGGATTTCGGAGCTTTCTCCCCACTCTTCTCGGCGGTGAGCACCTTGACGGTGGCCTTGTCTCCATCGATCTTCTCTTCGCCGTATTTGGCGCTGATAACTGTAATGTTACTATTGTCACCTGCATGTTTTGCAAGTTCACGGTAGGCCTTTCCGGCCTTCTCGGTGCAGAACTCGGCCTCGGCCTCCGAAGGTTTGCCGTTCCGGATTGCCGAATCGAGAAAACCCTTCACCGTTTCGGTGGGAGTCCGATCATTGCCTGAACCGCAGCCTGGAATCAAAATCACACCAAAAAACAGGAACAGAATGAACGAGCCCAGTCTCATATCCAAGTCTCCACAAACATAGAAGAGTTAAAAAGATTCCAAATCAATCCGAGCAAGAACTATATCCCACCAGTAAAAGGGTGCCAACCCGATTAGTGCACCACCAGTAAAAGGGTGCCAACCCGATTAGTGCACCAGGTCGATCCCCTAATGAGACAGCAGTTTACACAGTTGTCCTGAGCAGTGGCTCCAATTTTACTAATCAGGCTGACACCCTTTTTGCGCCCTACACGCCGATTGACGACGTGGGACTGGAATATCTGAGGCAATTTACAAACCTGAAGCGCCTCTACTTTCCCAGGCCCATCGAGAAAATGGAACGTGTCCAGGTAGCTCTACCCAAATGTAGGGTTTCGCACGACCAAGAATATTGGAGTGATTAGGTTCGTTTTCCCCTCTGCTATAAGGAACCGTGCCTGAACTAGGGTGCCAGCCCGATTAGTAAAGGCTAACCATGAACGTGTAAGTCCAAGCTAAATCAAGAGATCAAACGATCACCTATTCAGGCTGGCACCCTTTTACGCGTCATTCGGCTCGAGCGCGTAGGCACGGTCACCGGGATAGACGACCCAAAGGTGTGCCAGTCCCGGCCCGCCCTAGAAGAGCATCAGATGTTGCTGTCGGCTCTCGTAGCCGGCTTCTTTGAAGCCGGAAGACAAGGGAATTGCTCCCCGTTCAAAGAACGGGGCTACGAGAGGATCGCTTCTTTTCGCTGTCATCCTTGCTGGGTATTCCATGCTCATTTCGTCAGTCATTCCTGCGAACGGCTTAGCGCCGCTGGGGCGGGCCGGAAGGAATCTCGTCCCCGCTCAGCACCCCGTCCCGGTTCTTGTCGAGTCGATCGAAGCGGCGGGCCGGGCCGGAGAACTCCTCCCTGGAGATCTTGCCGTCCCCGTCCTTGTCGAAGCGACCGGCAAAGCCCTGCTTGCGACTGGTCGCCTGCGCCTCGGGATCGTAGTCGGGGTTCGCCTTCGGCATCTGCGCCTCGATTTCCTTGAAGTAGGCGTCCAATTCTTTTTTGAGAGCAGTCGCTTTCTCTGGCATGGCTTCGGCCAGGTCCTTCTTCTCCCCCAGGTCGGCCTTGAGATCGAAGAGCTGCACCGCCCCTGTCTCGTGATTCCAGAGGAGCTTGTGGTTGCCCTTGCGCATGGCGGAGTAGGGCTTCTGCTTCGGCCCCTTTCCATAGTGAGGAAAATGGAAGGCGAGGAAGGGGCGCGCCCGCTTAAAAGCGCCCGGCTCGGGCAAGAGGAGCGGCACGAGGCTCGCCCCCTCCAGGCCTTCGGGGAGCTCTTGCTTCACCCCGGCGAGTTGGCTGATGGTACGAAAGAGATCGGTGCCGATGACCGACTCGGACCTGTTGACGCCCTTCGGAACGCCGGGCCCGGTGATCATCATGGGCACGCGAACGCCTCCCTCCCAGAGACTCGCCTTCCCACCGGCGAGGGGCACGTTCTCCTTACTCGCGCCTCGGGCCCCGGCGCCGTTGTCCGAGGTAAAGATCACATAGGTGTTCTTCGCGAGGCCGAGGGTCTTGAGTGCTTCCAGGACCTGCCCCACCGAGGTGTCGAAGTCCTGCGTCATGGCCGCATAGTCCTGCCGGTTGTGGCGGGCGCCGGCGGTGCGCTTTGCGACCGCCTCCAGCGTTGCGGGGCGCGCCGCCACCGGAGAATGCACAGCGTAGTGGGAGAGTTGCAGATAGAAGGGCTTGCCGCTCGATTTCTGCTCCTTGAGGAAGGCCTTCGCCCGTGTGGCGATGCCGAAGATATCCTTCGGGTTCTCCTCACTCTCCGGGGCCTCGTTGCCCGTGTCGCCGTCATGCACGTCAAAGCCGTGCTTGCCGGGGCCGCCCCCGTGGAGGTGCCACTTGCCAAGGTGCGCGGTCACATACCCCTCGGCCTTGAGCACCTCGGCGAGGGTCGTCTCGTCTTCGGGCAGTTCGCTCACGTGCATGGGTGGCGCCACCTTCTGCCAGGCCTGTGCCTTCCTGGCCGTGCCGGGGCAGGTCATGTGAAGGCGGGCGGGGCTCTTGCCGGTGAGGATGGCCGCGCGACTCGGAGTGCACATGGGGGCCGGCGCATAGGCATTCGAGAAGGAGACCCCCTCCGTGGCGAGTCGGGCGATGTGGGGGGTCTGGTAGAAGTCGCTCTTAGACTCCGGCACGTCCGGATCGACCTGGTGGCTCGAGCCGGTCCAGCCCATGTCATCCACGAGGATGAGGAGGAAGTTGGGGGCGGATTCTCCCGCCATCACACCGTGGCCGATCAGGAGGGTGAGCGCAAAGAGAAGGATTCGGTTCATGGGGTGAGTCCTTTGTATAGGGTGCTTGACTTCAGAAATCGTTATGGGATTGGACTGACGGACCGCAGACCGCGGGACGCGGTCCCTCCAGGAGCGGATCTGGAGGGACCCGGTCCTCCGGGTCCGTAATCATTGGCGTCATATTCCTTCCTGCAAATGACCTGGCCGGTCGAAGGGCCGAAGGCTATCGCCGCCGGGGCGGACCGCTCGGGGCTTCCTCGCCGCTGATGAAGCCGTCACCGTTCTTGTCGAGGCGTCCGAACGCGCGCTTGGGCCCATCGAACTCGTCCCTGGAGATCTTGCCGTCGCCATTCTTGTCGAGGCGTCCGACGAACTTGTTCTTGCCCGCCCCCCCCTGCTGTGGTGGGCCTTTGCCTGGCTTCATGGCGATGGCGGGCCCGCTCGTCTTAGGGGTGGCCTTTCCTCCGCGGACGCAGAGAACATAGTTGTAGATGCGGATCACGTCCCCCTGCGGGCCCCGGCCGAAGGGAAAGCGCTTCGGGTCCCCCGCCTTGGGGTCGCTCCGCTGCGAACCGGCTCCGTGTACGTCCAGCAGTTTGCGGGAACCGCTGCGCCGGTCCTGCATCCACCCGAGGGCTTCGCCGAAGGCGATGTAGTCGGCGGCGTTGGCGCTGTGCAAACTGTTGTGGGAGGAGGAGGCCCAGTAGAAGGGATAATTGGGCTTGCCCCCCTCGTCGGTTAGCTTCGTCGGCTTGAAGAGCGGGTCGAGCGCGGCCGACTTCGTTGTCTTCGGCGAACGGGTGTAGTCGACGAGGCTCTGGAGCTCCTTGATGTTGGGCATGCGCCAGTCGGAGTGCCCCGCATGGGTGAGACCTTCCGCCCAGGCAAGCCCCTCCTCCCAGTTCATGCGACCGTCGCCTTTGGGCCCTCCCTTGACCGAGCCGCTGTCCGCCTGCATCCAGATGAGGCCCGTCGCGCTGTCGGTGATGGTGCCATCCTTGTTGTCGCGGAACTTGTTCTTTCCATAGGCCGGGTTGCCGCGGACATAAATGAAGTAGAAGGTCTTCTCCTTCCGGGTGCGGGGATGGATGAGCCCGTACCCCTTGATGCGCCCGTCGGCGAAGTTGACACCGAAGAGGGTGGCGTCGCCGCGCATGGTGGTGCTCACATATTTTGTGGAGGAACCATACTGGGAATCGATGATGCGCTCCCCCTTGTCTTCGCGGCCGTACTGGAAGACGAAGTAGCGCGTGTCGATGAAGGGGACGAGCCCCTTCGCATTGCGGCTCATCGGATCGGGGTCGGTCCCGGTGAAGAGGATGAGGGAGTAGAGCTCCTTGATGGTCGGGACCCGCCAGTCCTTCTGACCGCCCAGGCGACAGGCTTTGGCCCCGGCGAGCGCCTGCTTGAGCGTCTGCTTCTTGCCGGGATCCTTCTGCCAGGTCAGGCCCGTGACGAGGTCGCTCACCGACCCGTCGCCGTTCTCTTTGTAGGCCGGCACATGGCCTTCGTAATGGGCATCCTGCCCGAAGAAGCGTGCTCCCGCTGCGGGAAAGGCAATCTCCGTCCTGTCATCATAGCAACGGACCTGCCCGGTATCGACGATCGGGTAGGAGCGCTCCTCCGCCCGGAGGGGAAAGAGCCCCGCGAAAATGAGTAGACATCCAACGAGCATACGCATGATCATTCCTCCTCTTCGTCTGCAGGGGCGACACCCCCGAGCCGGTCACGAAACCCCTCCAGGGCCGCGAAGACCGTCCTTCGATCCCCGGGAGCCAGATCCCGGGCGAGTTGTGCTTCGATCGTCCCCCAGGCCTTCTCGACCTGGACGACCAGCTTCCTCCCCGCCCCGGTCAGGGAGACGACGAGGGCGCGATTGCTCTTCGGGTCGACCGTTCGCTTGATCAGCCGACGCCCTTCAAGCGGCTTGAGCATGTTGGTGACGGTGGCGGGCCTGAGGCCGGCCCGGCGGGCGAGGTCCGCCTGGGTCATCCTGCCCTCGCGCTGCAGCAGGGCGAGAACCCGCCCCTGGCCGTGATGAAGGCCCTGCGGACGCAATTCACCATCAATCGCCTGCTGCAGAAGACGGCCTATATGCATCAGGATGTGGAGAGCTGTCTTCTGACGAGGCATGAGTCACTCTGAACGACATTAGCATGCTAACATCAAACACAGTATCATCCTTTGCCCGGGTTGTCAAGCAAGTCCTTGGATTCGCAGAAAAATCCAATAGCCGGTGCGGTAAAAGGGTGCCAGGCTGATTCGTAACGTCTGGGTAAGTCCGGTCTATCAGTAGGGTTTGTTCAAAACGGTCGCCCCCATGGTCCTAGATGGTCGCACTGGTGACTTACCATCCGGTTCCTCATGGGCAACCCGATTCGTCACCTGGACAGTGCCACCTACTACTTCATCACGAGCCGGTGTATCGACTCCGAATTCCTCCTCCGCCCTGATCCGGAGGTGAATCGGACTCTGGGTGAGTGGCTCGTCCGTGCCCAGAGGACAACAGGAGTGGAGATCGTCGCCTACGTGGTGCTGGGGAATCACTTCCATCTCCTCTGTCGCGCACCGAAGCGCAATCTCGATCGCTTTGTCGGTCTCTTCAAGAGCCAATCTTCCCGCCAAATCAATCGCCATCGAGGCGACCGCCGGGGAACGCTCTATCAGCGTCGCTACTCCTGTGAGCCCGTATTAGGGGAAGGCGCGATCCTGGACCGGATCCTCTACATTCTCTCCAACCCAGCAGCAGCCCTCCTGGTCAACCGTTCAGAGGACTGGCCCGGCCTGATCTCGTCTCCGCAACTCCTGCATGACGAGAAGGTCAGCTTCACTCTCTTCGATCGGACCGCCTGGTACGCTGCAGGTTGCCCCGAGGATCGAACCCCGTACCTCGAGGAGGGAGAGCTAGAGATCGCCCTGCCGGAGTTTCTTGCTCGAATGGATCCTGAAGAGCGTACCGCTCTGATCCGAAAGCATCTGGAGGCACGCGAAGCGGAATACCGAGAGAACCGTCTCAGGGAGAACAGGACGGTTATGGGGAGAGCACGGGTACTCGCTCAGTCACCTCGCTCCCGGCCTCGAAGTACCAATCGATCGAATAGGCCTCTCTGTCATGCCGCGACGATCGAGACCTGGATGGCTTATCGATACGAGCGCCGGCTTTTTCTCGCTTCCTATCGAGAGGCCTCAGAGCTCTATCGGGGTGGGGACCACGAGGTGGAGTTTCCGAAGGGATCGTTTCCACCGTGGGTCCGGAAGGTGGCTTGATCAACCCTAGGTGGTGGATTCACACCGAAGCGAGTGCTCTTCCCCAAGGGGAAGGTCTGTCCAGATCCCGACGCGGAGCCAATAAACCGGTTGGATAGAGGTGGGTGGCCAGCTTTCGTTCCTTACGGAACCTATAAAGAGTGGAACGCCAGCTCGATCATCACTCAATGTATGAAGATGAATGCCTATTCAAGAAAATCGGGCTGGCACCCTAGTTCGGGGAGGAATCCGGTCGGGCCCTGGGGCTCCTCCGGAGGCCGAGTGTACACCACCGCCCTCGGCGTCCTCACTCTCGAAATCTGTGGTCGACATTTCAAAAAGTAGGGTCGATCCGGGGAAGTCGTCGTTTCCAGTCGCAAGAAAGATAAGCGAGAGCTGTTCCCTGGAGAGTTCTATCTGTTTGGGCAAAATCCGCCTCCTACCCAGAACGACTATGCCCTATCTCTCTCGTCATAACCGAAAAGCTATCCACAGCAACGAACGGTCTACAGGAACATCTTCTCCAGCAATCTGGCTCGCAAGAACCGGACCGACCTTCCCCCGGAGGCCTTGGAAAGCAGAGGATTCAAAAAGGAGTCTGCCGGACGGCGCGAAAACTGGAAAAGATGAGTTGAACATCGGCAATCAGAAGAGCCCAGCCCAGCACGAGGAATCGAAACGCCCTCGATCCCCCCAATCACCGCCGCCCACGAATGCTCGCGTCGACATCGCCCCTCCACGCACCAGACATTCACGAGCGAAACATGCGGCCGCAGGTAATCGATATGCCAGCGGGGTTTTCGAATCGGCCTTACATGATGACCCAAACGTCCTGCCAGCCCCCCGGGCCCCAGAGCACTTCCCACATAGACCACCGAACCCCGCTCGAGTTCAACCTCTTTCAAAGCGCCAACCTGAGTCCTGATGCGACGAGGACAGGAGAAATGAAGCAGGTATGTACCGGGTGAATTCAATTCAAACATGGCGCCCTCAATATGAAAAATCCCAAAACACCGAGAAGGTCCACGCGGCGCTATTCACTCCGGAATCCATGCGGCCTCCAAATCATCGCGAGTAGCTATTTGGGCTCGACTACAACCCAAACACGAACATACGTGGACTTCCACCCGGAATAAACCGATATCCGGCACAAAATTCGCATTAAAGAGCAACCCCAAACAGGTTACGAGCGAAAATCTCGATCTAAAAAAGTCCCCAGTAAAACAAAGCAAAATCACAACAATTCCCTCCCAATCCCAAAGCCCCAAATAGCCGAATGACAGGACAGGAACTATGATTGATGGAAGAGGATCCCCCCAAAGTTCAGGAGATAATAGATGACAGCTATTCTGGTTCGAGACTACATGAGCAAGACCATCACCTTCTTGGCCCCAGAATCGACGATCCAGGAAGCGATCCTCTTGATGATGGAGCGCAAAATTCGCCACCTGCCCGTCTTGAGCGACGGGAAACTTCAGGGGATGGTTACCGACCGAGATCTCAAGCGTGCCACTCCATCCCTGTTAGACGAAGACATGACGCGTGAAAAATATCAACAGGTCTTGAATGAGAGTACGCTGAGCGACTTCATGGTTCGTACTCCAATAACGATTCGCCCTGACCAAAAGATCCTGGAAGCGGTCAAGATCCTGCGTACCGAAAAGATCGGCGGCTTGCCAGTCGTGGAAAACGGGAAACCGCTTGGAATGATCACCGAGATGGACCTATTGAGGGCGTTTCAGGAGACCCTAGAGTCATCATCTTAATTAGAGCGTAGACACCCCTCTCGACAGATCAACAGTCCACAGTGACACGAATTCCGACACCGGAATTTCGTTGCCCTACAAAGCCCTCTTGATTTATTCTCGAATACTATAATTCAGTTCTTTTTCCACTGGATTGATGCATGTCGCCCTATATCAAATATTTCACAACACCTATATTGGCCCTATCAGTCCCGATAGGAATACTCCTGGGAGGCCACTGGTTGTGGTTAGGGATCGGAGTCATTTTCTTTGTTGTGATCGGTGGGGACTCAATCTTTGGAGTTGACGAAAGCCTTCCCAAAATCAAATACCCCTCTATCGTAGAAGTTCCCTTACACCTGGCGCTCCCTCTGCTTGCTTTTCTCCTCATGACCCTCTTCTGGTCTTGCGGTACGGGCTCAGACGATTTCCTCTATATCGGATCTCTTGCCGCCGGAATGACCGAATACGACGTATTTGAAGCCCGAGATTCAAATACCCTACTCGACTTTTTCGGCGGGGTGCTCGGGGTCGGATTCCTGATGGCAGGCTACGGGATCAATGCGGGCCACGAATTCAGTCATCGAGTCACTTCACCCCGCTATGTTGCAGAGGGACGGTGGGTACTCTCGCTATGTTGCCTGGCTGATTTTGCCATCGAACACGTTTACGGCCATCACGCTCGCGTGGGCTGGGAGGAAGATCCGGCCACCGCTCGACGGGGTGAAAACGTCTACGCTTTCTCTGTTCGCTCAGCCGTGCGCGGCCATCAAAGCGCCTGGAATATCGAGAACAAACGACTCCGGAAAAAAGGGCATGGAATCTTTTTCTGGAGAAACCGAATGATACGCGGATACCTGATGAGCGGAACCTGGATGGCCTTGGGCGGAATCGCTGGGGGGCCATTTGGAATCTTGCTATTTTTCAGTCAATCTCTTTTCGCCCGGTTTATTCTCGAGGTGGTCAATTACATGGAGCACTATGGCTTGCACCGCGAGAAAGATGAGCCGGTTCATCCCCACCATTCGTGGAACACCAACAAGTTGGTCAGCGGAATCGTTCTTTTCTCGTTGAATCGCCATTCCGCCCACCATGAGCGAGCAGCCGTACCCTTCTGGAAACTCGCCCCATACCCGGATGCGCCGCAGATGCCATACGGTTACCTCAGCACAATCGTGCTCTGCCTTTTCCCCCCTCTCTGGTTTCGAATCATAAATCCGAAGCTGGAGGAATGGGATCAACAGTTCGCCTCCACTCTTCCCTGACTCCACTATCGAACCCTCTCAAGATGGTCCCTGACTTAGAGGGATAGGCCCGAGCCAGTAACGTCCTCAGTCATGACCCATCGACACCAATTCGATCACAAGGGAGTGGCAAAACATCCCTCTTTTGAATCATGAGGGTAGTCGGATTATGTGCCAATCATGAACCGTGAGGAGAGAGGATGCGAGTGAAGCACCTGAGAGCGTTGAGTACTTCAAGAAACCTCCTCCTCATGCCTACCTAACAGTTCGTGTCCTTGCGAGAAGCGCTGGACCTTGCGTTGTTGGCGCCACAACCACCCACCAACACCCAGGACCAAAATCCAGGGAAGGATCATCAAGAGTAACGTGGCGTGCCTGAAACCGACGGCCAGGCCAGGAACCGAAGATCCCTCTTCAGCCCCCAACTCCACTCATCAGCCGGCGGCATAGACCCTTGAAGCGATGAGCCCCAAGAAGATACCGACGAAAATTACAAACCTGAAATTCTTCACATTGCTATGCCATCGGGAATCATCAACACGAAAAGAACAAGGCTCGTAAGAAAAATCCCCAGAAGGACCGTTAGCATGAAATCTGTTCTCTCATGATTCAGGTGCATAAAGACAAGCGAAATGACAGCAGCCTTAATCGTGATCCCCGTAAGGACCATCCAAAAGTTTGGAACATAAATCATGATAATGGTCAATGTGAGAAGACAGGCCCAGGAGATCCAGTAGGTCCTGTAAGAAGTCACTGTGTGAGAAGCTTCGGTCATCGTTTTTTCCCTAAATCAGATAAAAGCACCCGAAAACAAAAACCCAGACCAGATCGACGAAGTGCCAGTACAAACCGGCCAACTCGATTCCCCCCGCGGTGTAACGCCCGCGAGCTGCCCGGATAGTGACAACGAGAAGAACGATCACGCCGATTAAAACGTGAGTCCCATGCAGTCCCGTAATGGCAAAAAAGAACGCGGAAAAAGAAGGAACACCCCAGGGATTGGTATGAAGGCGAGCTCCCTCCTCGATAAACCCTTTCCACTCGAAGGCCTGCATCCCAAGAAATGTGATGCCGCCTAGAATGGTCAACCAGAGGAATCGCTTCGCTGTGGCTGAGTCTTCTTTCTTCGCAGCAGCAACCGCCGTAGCCATGGTAGCCGAACTCGTAATGAGCACAAAAGTCATCGCGGCGATGAAATTCATGTGGAATATTTCTGTTTGATCCGGCCAGTTGGCGTTCCCAACGGCCAATCGGTTAAAACCATAGGCGGCCAAAAAGCCGGCAAAAATCAGAAAGTCGGAGATGATGAACCACCACATCAACAACTTTTGCCAACTCATGGAGTATGGGGAATTTCCACCACCCCAACGTTCCTGAACAACCGAAGGATTCGTAGCACTCATAGCAGCTCAAGATCCTGAAAGAAAGTCATGAAAGAAAGAGCAAAACAAGGACGTAGATCCAGACCAATCCCATGAAGTGCCAGTAAGTAACAACCCACCCAAAACGCGAACTGGATAGGGATGTCAGAAAGAGCCCCCCTATGCCCCCCAGGAGGTGAAGAGCGTGGACGAGCAACAAAACAAAGATAAATGAAAAGTGAGGATTCTCCGCCAAGGCGCCTGAAAACCCCCCCATTTCAGAAAGAGCTTTCACCTGACAAAAGAGGAAAGCCAGCCCCAAGCCCAGGGTTACCAGAAGACCCATTTTGCGACCCGTGACCCTTGAAATCTCAATGGTCACACTGCTCCCAATGAGCAACCAGGTAGAAATCCACATGATTTCCGGCATCTCCAGAGGCTTCCAGTCCGTTCCCGTCCTGCGCACGAGAAAGGCGGCTGTAAAAGTCGCAAAGAGCATGACCACGGAAGACAAAAAGGCTAGCAACCCAACCTTTCGAGAACTCTCCTTGAGTTCAGCTTCCGAAAGCGGATCCACTGGACGTGAAAGAGATTCTGCCGTCATGCTTGTCCCTCTGCGTTCTCGACATTTTGAGCCCAAACGCCATCGGAACCGTAGTCATACGGATCGCGATGAACAACCGGCACCTTGTCAGGCCAATTACCGTGAGGAGCCGGTGAGGGGGCTGTCCATTCCAGAGTTGTGGCTCCCCACGGATTCTCGCTCGACTTTTCACCTCTGAAAATGCTCCAGATGACGTTGAACGCAAAAACGAGCTGACCAGCAAAGAGGGCAAAAGCTAAATAGGAAATCCACGGCATGAGCGCCATAGCCGAAGCGTTGGGATAACTGTATTGGGTGACGTCGTAGTACCGTCGGTGTATGCCTCCCATACCCTGTAAATGCATCAGCAAAAACATCGCAAACATCGGAATGATGGTGAGCCAAAAGTGTGTCTTGCCGAGAAGTTCATTGGTCTTCCGCCCAATGAATTTGGGAAACCAGTGATATATCCCCCCGAAAAGAGCCAAAAAGGTCACCGTACCGATAGTCAAATGGAAATGACCAACCACAAAGTAAGAGTCGTGGAAATACATATCGGAAGTGGCTGTTCCCAAGTAGAGTCCACCAAGTCCCCCCATCCCCATGGCCGAGATCACCCCCAACGCAAATAGCATCGGTGTTTCCGCTCGGATTCGCGCCTGCCAGAGGCTACCGATCAGATTGAGACCGATGACAGAAAAGGGAACCGTGATCATGACCGTAACAATGGAAAAATACTCACCAATTCGAGGATCCATTCCGCTTGTAAACATATGGTGTCCCCAAACGATCATGCTGAGGAACGCTACGCAAAGCAGGGAATAAACCGTAGTTCGATACCCGAACGGAGAGCGGCGTCCAAAGGCCGCGATGATCTCAAAGGTAATCCCAAGCGCTGGCAACACAAGGACATAGACCTCTGGGTGACCGAGAAACCAGAAAAGGTGCTGAAAAAGCAGAGGCGTCCCCCCCATATTCGGAAGGACCCCAGTCCCTTCAAAGTACATCCCGGCCGGAAGAAAGAAACTCGTGCCGGCGTGACGATCAAAAAGGAGCATGACAGCCGCAGCGGTCAGGGCCGGAAAAGCGAGAATGCCAATAATCGCTGAAATCAAAAAAGTCCACGTTAGCAAGGGGAGTTTCATCATGGACATCCCCCGGGTTCTCTCGTTCAGAATCGTTGTCAGATAGTTCAAACTTCCCATGGTGAAGGAGACAATGAACAACGCCATGGCGAGCAACCAAAGCGTTTGTCCCATTCCTGACCCCGGAACCGCATCTTTCAGCGCTGAGAGGGGAGGGTAGGCAGTCCACCCGGCCGCAGCAGCACCCCCCTCGACAAAAAACGAACCGATCATGAGGAGGCAAGCCGGAACCATCACCCAGTAGGAAAGCATATTCAAAAAAGGATAGGCCATATCCCGAGCCCCAACGTGAAGCGGTATCAGCAAGTTTCCGAATCCGCTTACCAGACCCATCGAGATAACAAAAAAGACCATGATCGTACCGTGCATTGTGACCAGACTCAGGTAGGACTCTGCGCTCACAACGTTTTCTGACGGCCAGGCCAATTGGTATCGAATAGTCAATGCCAAAAGTCCACCGATCACGGCCATGAACAAAGCTGTGATCAAGTACTGAATCCCGATCACCTTGTGATCAAAACTAAAAACATACTTGCTCAGGAAGGTTGTCGGTTCGTGCGAATGACTCAAGATATTCCTCGCCTTATTCTTTAAATCGTCAGGACTCGTTTCAGTTTCACTTCAAGTTCAAGAGTGCTCGCTCAATCCACGATGTAGGTGATGGCAGGAACCTGTTCGCTCAGCCACCTCTGGAGATCCTGAGGAGCCATAACCTGGAGAAGTCCACGCATCTTGTAGTGCCCCAAACCGCACAGTTCCGCGCATGCGATTTCATAGGTACCTTCTCGATTCGGGACGAATCGAGTCCGCCCCGTATATCCAGGAATGATGTCTTGCTTGACCCGCATTTCAGGCACGCTAAAGCTGTGCAAAACATCAAGTGATCGGAGGACGATTCTTGCCGGTTTATTCACCGGAAGACGCAATTCGTCCTCAACAATGATGTCATCGGCGGAAGCGGGATCTTTCTTATCCAGACCCAGGGGATTATCGCCTCTACGAATCAATTCGGGCCGGCAAGCCCCAAATTTCCCGTCCTTACCTGGATAGCGAATAAACCAACCGAATTGCTGGGCGACGACCTCTACGACCACGTCATCGGGACTGGGTTCGCCGTAAACGGCGGCCCATGCGGGCATACCGATTACCAACACGCCCACCTCGGCAATGATCGACATGCCAAATGCGACCGACAAGGCCCAACGGGCCTCTACTCCGGGGCTCAACCTCTTGGCTGTACCCCGCTCATCTCTGGAATATTTGACGATGAAAAATGCGAGGATCAGATGCCCTACGACAAAGACCAATCCCGTAGTCAGAAGCGTATACCGGATGACCTTATCGACAACGGCTCCGTGTTCAGAAGCTACGGGAGGCAACCATGTCTTGAAGCCAAACCCACCCACCACGGCGATTACGAGAAGAACAAAAAATAGAGCTAAGAATCCAGCACTCAAGTGGCTTCGTGCAGTCACGCTTACAGCCTCCTACGGGGCAGAGGGATAAGTAAAATCGACCGTTAAAGATTCGCCATCACCGACAGTGATTTCTTTCTTCTGAATTCCGTATCGGTCTTGCCACGCAGCGATCGTGTATTTTCCTGGTGGCAGATTTGTAATCCGAAAAGCGCCTTTATCATTGGTCACAGAGAACGCTGGATGCGAAAGGACACCAAGGTGAGCACTCATCCACGGATGGATGTCACAGATGAGATTAACCATGACCTCGGGTCGCTTGAATGTTTTGGTGTCAGTGGCTCCTGTTTGCTGAGAAATATTGAATTTCGAGGAGCGTTTTGCCAGGCAGTGCACATTATGGACAGCAGAATCATCATTGCGAATTTGGATCGGTTGCTTCGCCATTACGCCAAGAACGTGAGGAGAATACATACATCCTAATTGACTCAGGATCACAGGCTCCTTGGGGACCGGGAACTTCCACCCCTCGAGTCCCTTCTCAATCCACACAAACACTTCCTGGATCGTATTGTCGCTGTTAAGCACCAAGCTGTTATCCCGAAGCCCATCCGGATGCTGCTTTGCACACTGAGCATCTTTCGACAGATTAACGGGCCGACTCGGAACGGGCTTACCATGAAAACTCACCGTGCCAGAAACCGTGGCTGTCCCCAAAGCGGAATCCCACGCCTTGCGCTTGGAGGTGGTTTCCTGATCAGGCTCCTTCCCTGAATCACCCTCTTCTCCTCCCGAACAACCCAGAAGAAGTAGTGCTACAAACACCCCAGATACGATTTGAACCCAAGCGTCAGACCAAATTTTCATCATCGGTTTAAGCCTTACGTAAATAATTCACCCCAAATTACCTTCGAGCCTTCTCGAAGATCCATTTAGGGGCAGTGATTCAGGGGATTTGCAATTTCAATGCCAATTCCCCCAATCATCGCAATCCCCATTTTTGCACCACAAACGAGGAGAATCTCACCCTTCGCGCAATGTTCAGACCCGTCCTGGGTGGGGAATTTCGCTCCAAATTGGGGAAATTTGCCCCCTCGCCGCGAAAGGCTTGCCGAATGAAGTCTTTTCACTCGTGGTTAATTGACGGATCAACTTTTGCATTAACTATTGCTCCTCGGCATGAAATGGACCTTCACTGAAACCTTCACGTAACCGAATCCATTACATTGAATGAATGAGATGTACATGAGCGATCCGTTCCATTACGGAGAAGTCGCATGCGAAATTCGGGAATTTCGCCTCTCCGGAAATGCTATACCTACCTACGACAACTTGGCGGGCAAAACACTCGATGTCCATTACGACAAACCGGGAGAAGTTCCCGACGAATGTATTTTTCCGGGACAAGTCGACCAAATGGGCCGAACGAGACGCCCGCTGACTTCTCGTTATTTACCTGGGTATATCAGAGCAAAATCCCTGGACTGGATATGCCAATTCCATCGATGCGGTCGGACCCCACCCCCAATCCGACTCAGAAAGACCTTTCGGTCATATTTCGGCTGTCCCTCTCTATCCAGGGACAGAAATCCGAACCGAACAGATCAAAGCGCAAATCTTCAGACGAGGACGACCCGACCTACCGATGACTCCGATTTCCAAACAATTCCATTCACTTCAGTTCGCCCACAACATCTGACTGACTCGCACCGATCACGAAATCTCCAGCCCTCCAGACCTAACGATCAACGACCGACTCCATGAGGTGATTCAAGTTCCAACCGTTTATCCATGCCCCCATCCAAGCACGAGCAATACTCTCGCAAAGAGACACAACACATTATACGATGCCAAAACTTATTACCGTCCAACACCCTAACGATCTCAACTCCAAATCCACACGAACATTCATGAGTAGTCAGTCGCTATTCGATCGCATGAAAACATATGTCGGATTCTCCGAAGAAGATTCCGACCGGCTTCGTCCTTTCACCCAATTACCCGACGAAACGCTACTGCCAATTATCGACCATTTCTATAAAAAGATCGTATCGGACGAAGAAGCTTATTCCGTTCTCGATAGCCCAGAACAGATCGATCGTCTAAAGAAGACACTTCTGATCTGGGTACGACAACTTTTCGCCGGCCCTCACAACGACGAATATTTTGAACTGAGAGCGTCGATCGGCCGACGACATGTTGCCGTCGGATTACCTCAACATCTCACCTTTACATCCATGGCGGTAATCCGAGAAGATCTGTCCAGAGTTATTCAGGATCAGCTTCGCAATCAACCCTCTCTTCTGCGGGATTCTCTCCGCAGTCTCCACGCCCTTCTCGATCTCGAACTCGCGATCATTCTCGAAACCTATCGGGAGGATTTTGTCAAGCGCGAGTCCGAGAACGAACGTATGGCCACAATCGGAGAACTTGGCGTCTCCTTGTACCATGAGATCAAGGAACCATTGCATACGATTCAGTCTTCGCTTTCCATCATCAAAGAAACAGAAAAAATCGCAGACCAAAGCCGAGCCCATCATCATCTGGACAAAATCAATCGAGGCGCCCTGAAAGCGGGAAAAATCTGCAACGAACTTTTAGATTTTTCCAAAATCAGCAAATGCCGAATACAGGAAGTAGAGCTAAAAGATTTCTTCGATTCTGTCATCCAATCATCCGACCAACCTCCTCAGGTCACCCTGTCCATAGACCTTCCCGATCACCCAAGATTCATCCCTTTAGATCGCCAGACGTTCGGACGCGCCATTCATTGCTTGATAGACAACGCGGTCAATTCCCTTGGCGATGAAAAAGGAACCGTTTCCGTTCGACTCATCCCAAAAGGCGCAGAGGTTGAGATCACTGTTTCTGATAACGGATGTGGAATTGCAGAGGAAAATATCCGCAAGATTTTCGAACCGATGTATAGCCAAACCCCAAATGGAATCGGCTTGGGGTTGACCATGACCCAACAGGTTGTTCGTCAACACGGCGGCCGCATAGAAGCCAAGAGCCAGGTCGGCCACGGATCACAATTCACGATTTATCTTCCTGCGCAGATTCACAATGAGTGAATTAACGGATCATTATTTAGCCGTAGCCCAGCCCCGAAAGCCCTCAATCTTAATCGCGGACGACAGCATATCGTATGCGAAGAACATCGCAGAGCTTCTGGCTTTGCACGATTTTCACGTCGATCTCGCACATACATTTACCGAATCCCTCGAGCTTCTTCGCCCAGATTTGCATGCCGTTGCCCTCATCGACCTCGCCCTTCCCGGCAATGGATTCGAACTGGCCTCAGAAATTGTCGCGCGATCTCCTGACACGATCCCTGTGATTCTAACCGGTTACGCAACCCTCGAGTCCGCGATCCAGGCCACCCAAAACGGCATATTCGGCTTCGTTCTCAAGGACACTCACTCCGGCGAACTCATCCTCACGGTAAAAAAGGCGTTCGAACAGTGGCTGTTAACTCGATCCAACCGAGACCTTCACAACAAGCTCGAATATCAACTCGACCGATTGCGTAGTTCCGAAAGTCGATATCGCAATGTGATAGAAAGTTCTCCTTATATGATTTTTTCTGTCGGCCGGGATGGGAATCTTCTGCACATGAACCAGACGGCAAGAAATCGACTCGAGCTCCACGACACCCCGAACTCTCCCAACCTTTTTTCCGACCTCATCGCGCCCAGTTTCCGGCCCTCGGTACTGAAACACATCCGACAAGCCTGTGGCGAGGCAAATGCAGATCACCTCACCCTTTCAGAGTGCTCCTTCCTGACCCATACCGGAAAATCCTTCGATGCCGAAATTCGTCTGGCAGCCATCGCCAACTGTGAACTCTTTCCGGATGAAGACACAATCTGCCACGCGTTTGTACGTGATCTCGACGAAACCAGTCGCCTGCGCGACCAGATGCTCACCTACCAACAAAAAGCGGAAGATCGCAAGCGGTTAGCAGCCATCGGCACCATGGTGGCGGGAATCGCTCATGAGATCCGAACCCCTCTACAGGTAATCTCAGCTGGACTGGATTCAGAGCCCCCAATCAATTCAAAAGTAAATTCTTTTCATCGAGAAAGAGATCGAGCACGGCAGGGAGTTGCGCAGATCGGCCAACTGGTCGACGATCTCCTGCAGTATTCATCTGAAATACGGATAGATCCGAGCCGAGTTTCTCCACTTTCCCTAGTACTCTCCGCCTTGGCCGATCTCGAAAGTGAGTCCCATTCCAAAAAGATCGTAACGGATATCGGCCCTCTCGAGTCCTGCCCCACCATTCTTGTCGACCCGATACGTATGCGTCAGGTTTTGATCAACCTCCTGCACAACGCCCTCGAGTCGACTCCAGATGATGGACAAGTTCAGATCTCTGGATTCATCGAGTCGGGGCATACAGACAACCCTACTTGTGTCTTTCAGATCGAGGATGAAGGTCGTGGCATTCCCCAGGACATTCAAGAAAAGATATTCGTTCCCTTTTTTACCACCAAACCTCGTGGGACCGGATTGGGGCTTCCCATCGTACAAAGGATCCTTGAAGCCCACAGCGCACAACTTTTCTTCTCAAACCGACCAGACAATGGAACACGAGTTCAGATCCGACTGCCCTTTTTGAAAACAGATACGCCTTTCCAGAAACAAAGGGTTCCCAGATGAGTCACGAAAAAATAATGATTCTCGAAGACGATTGCCTGATCCAAGATTGGCTCGAAGATCGACTGGCACGTGAGTCGTATCAAGTCCAAGCTGTTTCCACGGGAGAAGAAGGCCTATCACGCCTCTCCCAGGACGACTTTGACCTTCTCCTGTTAGACCATCGCCTTCCAGACACCACAGGAATGCAAATACTGAAAACCCTGAGAAACGAAGGCAACGACATTCCGGTAATCTTCATGACTGCCTACTCCACCATTGAAGACGCTGTCATGGCGATGAAATGTGGGGCTTACACTTACCTCAACAAACCCTTCAACATAGAAGAGATGCTGGTCAACATCGATCACGCTCTCGAAACCACTCAACTTCGTCGAGAAGTTCGGTTATTTCGAAAAAATCAGCGTGAAATGTTCGGCTTCGACCGAATCGTCGGACAGGACGAAAAAATGTTTGCTCTGTTCGAACAGGTGGAAAAGATCGTCCAACACGGCGCCAACACAATTCTGATACAGGGAGAAAGTGGAACTGGTAAAGACCTTTTTGCCAAGGCCATTCACTACGCAGGAAGTCGAGCGGACGCTCCCTTCATGAACATCACATGCTCTGCTCTCGCTTCAAGTCTTCTCGAAAGCGAACTTTTCGGGTACGAGAAGGGAGCCTTCACCGATGCCAAGGGCCAGAAGAAGGGACTCTTAGAAACGGCGAACGGAGGAACGGTTTTGCTGGATGAAATCGGAGAAATGCCTCCGATCCTCCAGGCCAAACTTCTCCGATTTCTCGAGGAAAAACGCTTCAAGAGAGTTGGGGGTGCCCAGGATATCCAGGTTGATGTCCAGATCATCGCAGCCACTCACCGGAATCTCGAAGAGATGGTTCGAAAAGAAACGTTTCGGCAAGACCTCTATTATCGACTCAATGTCGTTCCTCTCAATATCCCCCCACTTCGCGAACGAAGCGAGGACATTCGCCAGCTTACTCTGAGCTTTATTGACCGCTTCAACCATGAACTGAAAAGACATGTTGACGGAGTCACCAAGGAGGCCTTGACACTCCTTTGCAACTACCACTGGCCCGGCAATGTTAGAGAACTCAAAAACGTGATCGAACGGGCCTTTATCCTGGGCTCACACCCAAAACTGCAAGCCAATGACTTCCCGATCGAGATCCGCGGGCCCTCTCCCACCTCCAGCAACCTGGAGAGTATCTACCCACTTCCCGCCCAAGGCATCGACATCGCCTGCCTGGAAAACAGTTTGGTCCACCAAGCCTTAGAAAGAACTCAGGGAAACCAGACCCGAGCAGCCCAATTACTGGGAATGACCAGAGACCAGATCAAGTATCGACTGCACAAACGCAAAAAAAAGCACAATCAAGAACCGAAGGAAATCCTCTAAAACAAATCTCTTTTCCTCGGATCTTTCCAGCCCCATGTCGATGTAGCTGATTTTATTCGCTTCCAGTCGCATGCAGGTCACTCCCTCGAATACCTATTTTTCGACAAACCCAGGGGCCCAATTCCCCATCGGGAGTTTTATGTGACCATCGCTCAGCACATTTCCCGAACAATCCAGACCCCTTTCCCCATCTGGCCGCCAGAAACCCAGATCCGTTTGACAGGAAACTCCCTTCGCATTCAATCCAGCGAAGGACTCTACCTTCTGATCGATCTGGAAGGGCGATGGAGATCCCTCGGCCTGCCAAAATACGTTTTTCGGCGAACGGTTGACAATTACCTGGTGATCTCGGGCCGAAACACAAACCCATCCCTAACGACCACAGTTCTCCCCCGCGAATTGTATCGATCCATTCTCTGCCGGGTACAGGAATGGATCGAAATCGCCATTCATAGAATCGATTCGAAATGCATCGTTCTTGTACCTGAAACTTCAGCGCCAGAACCCATTTTGAACCTTTTAGAGCGCGCCCAGCAGTGGAATTCATCCGGGTTCAACCAGGAAGGCCCTCAATTCAAATCGACTTACCACCCAATCGGAGTCTTACCACCAGATCGATACCGAAACCTGGTACTCCAACCGTCCATCGGGTGCCCATGGAATCGATGCAAGTTTTGCACGCTCTACAAAACCGATCCCTACAGGGTGCGTAACCGGGATCAATTCTCCGCGCACCTTCGCGAAGTTCTCGCCTTCTTCGGGAAAGGGACTCGATTACGAAAGGGCATTTTTCTCGGACAAGCTAACGCCCTAGGGTGTACACAAAGAGAACTCACTGAACACCTCCGGATACTCCGGTCCACGTTTCAAGACGAGATCATGTACCCTCCACAATCGTGGAATGACATGGCCGCATTTTTCGATCCAAGAAACTCTCCACCAAGAGAGGATCGAGATTATCGAGAGATGTACCGACTCGGACTCTCCACACTAGCGATCGGGATCGAAACCTTTCACCCTCAATTGCTTTCACTACTAGGCAAAGGGCGAGAGATGGAGCAAGTGGAGGTGGCGATAAATCGAGCACTTAACGCGAAAATTCGACTGCGATTGATCTTCCTGGTGGGTATCGGCGACCAGGCTCTAGCAAAAACTCATCGGCAAACCAGCATCAGAAAGATCGAACAACTCCCCTTATCACGAGATGACATCATCTATCTCTCCCCTCTCGAAATTCGCGAGAAACCGTACCCTTTTCCCACACTCTCCCGGGAAAATACTTCGGAAGAAATGACACGTTTCGAATCGACCCTCAAACGGGCTACTCAAGCCCGAGTACACCGATACCGAGTAGAAGATTTTCATTACTATGCCTGATCTTCCCGAGTCCGCCGAGGTCGTCATCATTGGAGCCGGTTTTGCCGGGTCCTCCACCGCCTATCACCTGACTCGCATGGGCATCCACGACATCCTGATCTTAGAGCGTGAATCCATTCCGGGGGCACAAGCCTCTGGGCGAAATGCAGCCATGCTGCGAAGAATCGTCGGCCTCGACCCCTTCGGACTTCTCTGCAACAAAGGCGCCGACCGCATTCTCGGCCAACCAGAATCGACACATCAGGTAGAACGTAATTGTGGCTCCTTGCTCCTGTGTTCCACAAACCTCCGCCGACAATTCGATCAAATTGTCAAACAACAAGAAGCGAAGGACAGTCCTTGCCGATGGTTAACCCCGTACGAATCGACGGATCAATTGTCCATTCTCGAAGGATCCCATTTTGATTCCGCCCTCCATGTTCCCAGGGACGGAATTCTCGACCTACAAGGCCTCCTCCACTTTTTCCTGCGTGGAGCCCGCTCCTCCGGCTGCCGCCTCTTTACCTCGACACCTGTCCTCAAGATCCGATCCAACCGAAAGGGAGTCCACAAGATCCACACACCCCGCCAAACAGTTGAGACCCGGAAAGTCATCAATGCTGCCGGCGCTTGGGCCGGCCAGGTGGCTTCTCTATCGGATGCCTTCCCTATGAATATTCAGCCCTTTCGACGACATCTCTTTCGATTGACTCCAGGCCCATCGCAATCGGATCATTTGCCCTGGGTGTGGGATCTAGGGCGATCCTTTTATCTCCGGCCCGACACCGGGGGATGGATTGCTTCCTTTTGTGATGAAGATCCACACCTCCCCTGCCCACCTCGCGTCGCGCCCCAAGCCGCCTTCCACCTTGCGAATACACTGACTCAACATCTTCCTCTCGCCCGCGAGCTATCAGTCGACCGATCCTGGGCTTGCCTGCGAACCTTTACCCCAGACCGCCAACCCCTCATCGGGCCAGATCCCAAGCTTCCAGGCTTCTACTGGTCGGCTGGATTGGGAGGACACGGAGTGACTACCTCCCACCTCATCGGCGAATTAACCGCCCGCACGATCATGGGTCAACCTCTTGAAAAACCGTTTGATCAATTCACTCCCAGTCGGTACCGATAAACCCCATTCGTTCCTGACTTCATGCAAAAATCGAGAAATCCCGTCCGGTTCATGCCCCAGGTGATAGGTTGCCGTAGCCTGCGGATCGAGATCGACAAGCGCGACGGATCGGCCCCGGATCGCCAAACCCGCCGACAAATGAACGCCCAGGGTTGTCTTCGCTTCGCCGCCACATTCCGTCCAGGTTGCTACTACGTATGTCATGGGAGAACAGTACCCCACGATCCGAACGTGGCAAATCTTCAGGGACTATCGACCCTTAGAACCAGTTATTTTCCGTAGATCTTGCAGCCCGGCAGAGCCTTCTTGAGTTTCTGGACTCCCGCTTTGGTGACCTTGGTGCCGCTCAGGTAGAGCCCTTCCAGCTTCGTGAGGCCCTTCAGGTGCACCAGGCCTGCATCGGTGACCTTGGTCTCGTCCAGTGCGAGCAATTCCAGGTTCGTGAGTCCCTTCAGATGCACCAGTCCCGCATCGGTGATATCGGTGAAGGGCAGGCTGAGCACTTTCAGCTTCGTGAGTCCCTTCAGATGTACCAGTCCGGCATCGGTGATCTTGGTGGAGCCCAGGAAGAGCAATTCCAGGTTCGTGAGTCCCTTCAGGTGCACCAATCCCGCATCGGTGACCTTGGTGGAGCCCAGGAAGAGCTCTTTCAGGTTCGTGAGTCCCTTCAGATGCACGAGCCCCGCATCGGTGACCTTGGTGGAGCCCAGGAAGAGCCTTTCCAGCTTCCTGAGTCCCTTCAGGTGCACCAATCCCGCATCGGTGACCTTGGTGCTGGTCAGCCAGAGCCTTTCCAGCTTGGTGAGTCCCTTCAGGTGCACCAATCCCGCATCGGTGACCTTGGTGCTCGTCAGGTTGAGCCTTTTCAGGTTCGTGAGTCCCTTCAGCTTCTCCGCTAACACCTCGTCTGTGGTTTTCGGTCCCGACAGATCGAGCTTCTCCTGCCCCCAGGCAGTAGATACCAACAGAACAGCCACCAGCCCAATCATCACGCTTCTCATCTCATCTCTCCTGTTTTCAATTTCCCCAGGGTAGCGTCTTCTGGAAATTGGGCCAAATTTTTACGGAGTGACCAAGATATAAAGGGAACAGGATCGAGGCTTGAATCCTAAACCCTTTGATCAGGCCATTGCCGGGAATAACCGCATGACGATTCCCCTCCAAACTGGATTGTGTAAAAGCAGTCACTTCTGTGAATGTGAATCGTCCAAATTTTCCTGGTAGGCGTCGTGAAGAATTTGATTTTCCAGGGTCTCGCAGCGACGAACTCTATGGATCGCCCGGTGCAGGATCTGTAAATCGATTCGGCTCAATGCTCTCTGAGATTCCTGAAGAAGAACCAGGAGATCAAGGTGCTCACTCATCAAATATTCGATCTTCTCAAAAGATCGGGGAGCAACACGCTGAATATGCTGAAAGATTGGCGACGCCTCTTTCTCTTCGCATCTTCTTCTCATCGACTTCATCAATTCCTCAACACTTTCAACGAGAGACTCCTGGATTCGGTTTTGTTTCTCAACCAAAGCCTCTACCCACATCAAATGGGTGTTCAATGATTTCTTCCTCCAACAATCATCCAATCGGTTTATCCTTTTGCCCAGATCACTCATGACATCCACTCAAGACGGATCCTATCCCTCTCTTCCCTTCGATGTCTCCATTCGACACCATTCCCTTCCCCACCTTTCCGAACATACTCAAAGCGACCAGAAATGCCGCTGTCACCACCAGATAGGACCCCGTATCTGGCAAGTGACAGATCGTGATCTTGCCCATCTTGATGTAGCCAACCAGAGGCGGGGTAAAGGGTTTGACAATCATTCTGAGCGGAGCCTCTGGGTCCAGGTCGTGCCCGGATTGATAGAAGCGGAATTGACCCCAGCCCGCTAACCCGAAAAGCCCCAACAACGAGAGGACACACAACCATCGCCTAAACCTGAACGGAACCAAGCCAAAAAGGAATGTTGCCGCTCCCAATGCCCGGAACAGGTGAATCATAATGTCGGTTTCGAGCTCGGGGACTTTGGGAGGAAAGCGGATCCCGACAAAGCGAGTCATGACCTGAAACTCGTTCGTTTCTCCCTCGACCCGATTCGCAAACAGAAAAATGGTGGGATCACCCCTTGGGTACTGGGGCGCATTGAAGCTGATCCTTAACAGGGAGTAGTTAGGAGCCAGCCAGAGAAGCGCCCCAGCCAAAAGACACGCGACCGAAATCCCTTTGACGTATTTCATGAAAGAACAATCAATCCGCTTTGCTTTTGATGACCAGATCGATCTGGCGCCGAAGATCTTCTTCAGGAAGAAGCCCGCTGACAAAGTAGATAACCCCATCGGTATTGATGATGATGTTCGTTGGTACGTACTTGAGGCCGAAGAGTTCGCAAAGAGTTCGGTCGGGATCAACCAATACAGGAAATTCAATCTCATGCTTTTCTACGAAATTCAGGACCTTGGCCCTTTTTTCATTGAAGCTAACCCGCAAGACCGCGACATCCTTGTCGGCGTACTCCCTGGCAATCCGATTGAGTCCTTTCGACTCCCAATTACAGCGCCCACACCAAGTCGCAAAGAAGTTGATGACAACGATCTTCTTCCCTAGATAGTCTTCGATCTTGACGACCTGGCCGTCCGCTGTCTCACCGCAGAATATCGGAGCTTTCTCGCCCACGCCTATCAAGGAGCGACGCTCTTCAAGCTCATAATAGGTTCCGAAAAATTTAAGCCCCACCAGATCCATATGCTTGATATCGGCACCGTTGCAACTGGACTGGTAGCCGATCTCGAGATAAGGGCACATGAAATAGGTCAAGGAACTGAGTTCCTGGGCCGGAGCAAGGCGGATGTCACTTCCGTGGGCCAAGCGTATACGATACTTATCGATACCACCGAAAAAGTATTCCCGCTTTTCCTTCGCTTTGGGGTGATCGAGTTCCATGCCGTTACTGCGAGTGAATTTCCGAACGTCAGCAGGATCCGCGGCAACCCAACCGGTACCGGGGAGGTAAAACTCAGTCCAGCAGTGATAGGCGTCCGAGATGTCTCCTTTCACTGACTTCCCGGTTCGAGTTCCATAAACTTCCCGACACGGGACACCCACCGCTCGACAAAGTGTGACAAACATCGTGCTGAAGTCCGCGCACTTACCCATCCGGCTACGCAGAAAATCTGGCACGTTCCCTGTTCCACAGCCAACGATCTTGGGATCACGATCAAAATTATCGACGACATGATCGTAAACTTTCCGAGCCCGCTCGAGCAGAGAAAGTCCCTCACAGTCGAGTTGTTCGAGCACTTCACGAATATCAAACCGGGTTTTTGGGTCGATCCACAAGTATCGAGACAATTCAGTGGGAGTTTCCTGCGACCCATCCTGGAGGTTGCGCTGAATCCTTTCCTTTCGCCTGATTTCGAAACTAAGTTCGATCCAGGCCGTCCCCCTGAACTGCATCCAGCGGACATACTGCATCAGATTGCCATGAATGTTTTCCCGGTAGATGCCGCTCTGGTCGAAATTTCCGCTAACCCGGACATTTTCAACGGTCTGGTTTTCATCCGAAACGGGGTAAGGAAGCCAAAGACGGAGATATTTCGATCCAACAGGAATCGGGATTTCCGTCCGCCACCGGATTTTCACATGACGGTCCGCGTCCCCGAGATCGACCTTGTCGTCGGCGGCATTGACAGCGGTTAACCCACAAAAAAAGACAAGTGAAATGGACACGAAAAGAGAAAGGCTCCGCATCATATTCTCCAGTAATGCTCTGCATTAAGAGTCATCCACTCTCGGACAGGAGCCCGAGAGTGGGAAAAAAGCGCCTTATCTGTTCACTTCGCCTTCCACTCGAGATCCCGGGACCACTCCTTCTCTGGAATGACAATCATCCGACCACGCATCTCGAGATGCAGTTCGCTGCAAAACCAGAGGCAGTAGTACCAGAAGACCCCTTCGCGTGAAGCCGTGTAGACAATTTCCTTGGTCTCACCCGGATCGATACTCTCCATGACATCATGGTCACAAAGAGCCCAACCATGAGAAATGTCGTACGATTGCTCGACGTTGGTAAGCGTCAGATTGACCTTCCAGCCCTCCGGGACGGTGAAAGAATCGGGGATGAAGAAACTACGCACCGCCGTCATCACGACATGAACCTCTTTCTTGCCGTAGTCGTAAACGACGTTGGGCTTTTTTGGCGGAAGTTTCATGTCGTATATGAATTTTGTCTTCTTGGCGATCATCTCGACAGGAATCGCCTGTGCGTAGTGAGTCTCCGGAGGAAGCGGCATCTGATCGATGAGTGGGCACGGGGTCTGATCGATCCGCACCAACTCATGACACTCGGTCACCAACGGCCCGTGAGGCGGAAAAGTATCCTTGGTCAACTTGTTCATGATGACCAGATACTTACCGTAAGGTTCTGCCGTATCACCTCCGGGAACCAGGAGATGACCCACCGAGTAGTGAGCCGGGATCGTATCGACAATTGACCAGGGTTCTTTGCCGTGCTTTTTCGTCCACGGTCCTCCCATGGCAATCTTCTTGACATCACTATCCACGAAGAATCCCGCGTATAGATAGCCCTCGTTATCGAACTCGATATGAGTCGGCCCAAGACCGGCATCGATGTCGCCGGAAGTTTTGTCGCCTGAAATGATAGGAATACCAAACTCTTCACCCACGAAATTCTTGGCATCGATCTCGGCCTTGACCTTGAGAAAGTCGATGTGCCGGACGATCGTAGTGGCCTTCCCCCCGACAATGGCAAAACGCCCACTCGGTTCGAGGTCCAACCCGTGTGGGTTGAGAGGACAGGGAGCGGCATAGCACTCCACGTCTTTCCATCGAATAACAGGAACATCGGGCGCCTCATCGCTCGTGATGTACTTCTTGTCCGCGATCGCCTTCTCGATGCTGGCGATGTTCCAGAAGAAAACATAGTCCTCGGGACGCTTGAACATGCCTACAGTATTGACCGAACGCTCGGTGTTATAGGCGGTATTGATGAACCAACCATCCATGGCACCCCAGCCAACCCGGACCATGTCGTACTGCCAAGGGCCCCAGACCTGCCACTTGTTCTTCATCGTCCCATCTTCGGCTACCTCGACCCCAAAAACGCAAGAAACATAGGGTCCTTTCAGTTTGTCGATCGGGATATTGAGATAGTCACGAATCTTTTTCTCCGGATACCCTTCGAATTCGACATTACCGACCAGGAGTTTGGTGTTGGGCCCCGAATGAAAGCCGTGCATACCCCCGTTGACGTTGGGAAGCCACAAGATCTGTTTGGTCCGAAAAGTGTCCAGGTCCATCCGGGCCATACGAGCACTTTTCTTGTCATTGACAAACAGCCACCGACCGTCGTACTTGGCGTCCTTGCGACTAAGGATGGTGTGGTGGGTATCCCCAGTCGTGACAACCTCCCCGGTATAGGGGTCGGTCAGCATCTCCTTGACTTCCTTGTTTGCCAAGGTCCAGCCCCAGGCGGGATCGATGTTAAAAATCGGTATCTCGCTCAACAACTTCATCGACGGAATGCCATAAACATAGATGCCGCCCTGCTGCCCACCGCTAGCAAAGGCGTAAAACTCTTCCTGATGCTTCCAGTAGCCGTGCTTCATCGGATATGGACGCGTATACGGATTATCTCCGACACCAATCGCCCCCTTGGCCGGGGTCAAAGTCGACACGACAAACCCAGCTCCGACGATGGCCACCAGAATGACCAACACAACAATCTTCGATCCTCGTCCGCTCTTTTTGCTCTCAAAAGCCTTCATGGTGATTCTCCATCCTCTCATTTACTCGACAGTCATCATCCCGATCATCTTGTAATGATTGACGCCACAAAATACGGGGCATTCGAAAGGGAATTTCCCCGCCTCAACCGCCTTGAACTTGATCTTTACCTCAGACCCCGCCCTCAGTCCGTTGACCCAGATGTCATAGCCGTAGACATGAAATCCGTGACCGCTGAACATTTTGCAAGCAGTCAGAGCTGGCAATTGCCCATCATCAACACCGACAAGAACGAGTTCGACAATCTGATCTTTTTTGAATGTGAGTTCCTTCGGCTCGAAACCGTCGATCGAAGCCCTGACCTCGACCTGAACATCAGGTTCCCCCATATCCGAGGTTGCCACACGCGAGAATCCCACTTGACGCTGGTAGGCTCCCGCAAACCTCTTGGTGCCGTCGATATACTGCTCAGCCACGCCAACCGCGCCCTGCTTCTTCTCTTCCTCCTGACAGCCTGTGAGAACAAAAAGAATCAACACCACAGCCCCGAACGTGACCGCCGGACACTTTCCACTCATTGGTCCTCTCCTATCAAATCCTTGATGTCTGAAACCAGATGTCGCTTTGGATCATCCTCACCCATATAGCGGTATCGGATGTAACCGTTTCGATCGATCAAAACGACCATCCAGTTATGTAAAATTTCGCTTTGCTCCGAAGGCCTGGTCATCACCTGATAGTGAGGAAGCAAGGCGTCGATCTGCTCGGAAGTTCCCGTCAAAAAGAACCACTTCCCCTCGTAAGCTTCGGTGTATTTTTGGCAACGTTCGGGGTCGTCACGACGAGGGTCGAGTGAAATAAGAACAAGCTCCAGGTCTTTTCCCATCTCTTCGTCAAATGCCTTCTGTATCTGGCAAAACTGGTCTGTGATCGAAGGACAGATTTCGTGACACCGGGTGTAGATGAAGGCCAGGAGAACGACTTTCCCCTTCAGACCAGCCAGGGACACCTCGGCCCCATCCTGATTGGTCAGAGTAAATTCAGCCGCCTTCCTCGGATTGAGCAATTGACTACGAGGAGCAAACCCAGAAGACACACCCTCATCCAAAACCTTCGAATCGACCCCCGACACATAGAAGAGCGAGAAGGCGAGAAAAACACACGCAGTCAGGAGGTAACAGAACTTCATCATGACTTCTCCTCAAGAAGTTTCTCGACATCCTTGAACAAGGCGGCCTCCGGATCGTCTATGCCCGTGTAATCCACCCGTATGTCACCGTTCTCATCTATAAGAACGATCTTGTAGGTGTGGTAAACGTAACTGGCTTCCGAATTGACCGTTCGGGTGACTCCGTAGTCATCCCAGACCTGTTGGCATTTCTCGGTAGAGCCGGAAAGGAATGTCCACTCTCCACCATATGCAGCCGTGTAACGTTTGCCTCTCTCCGCGTCATCACGCTCGGGATCGGTTGTGATGAGCACAAGCTGTAGGGCGCCCTCCTCGATGGAAGAACCAAACCGCGACCCCATATTTACAAAAGTTTGAGCCAGCAAACCACAGACATCGGGACAATGGGTGTAGATGAATCCCATGACGACAACGGATCCGCCGTAGCGTTCCAGATCGGCTCCCAATCCTTCCTGATCCACTAGGTCAAAAGAGGGGGCTGGCCTCTCTCCGGAAGTGAAAACCTTTCTTTCGATGATCCGCTTCCCGGCAGCATCCTTACTGAACGGGCGAGGAGTTCGCCCGAGTTCTCCGGAATCGCCAGAATCAGAAGCTCCGCAGCCCACCAGAAAAAGAGCGCCCAAAACGACCGAAGCGACCAAGGTGCGGGCCGGTATACAGATCATCAAAGGGCGCTCGAAGCACACATTTCGAAAGGTATTCATTGAATCCATCGCGGGATAAGCCCCGCAATTTTCATGGTGTAGTAAACCAAAGCCCAACGATCTTCCTCCTCGGGCAGATTATTGAGAAACGATGGCATCGGAGTTCCCGGGATGCCAACCACGATCCGCAGATAGATGTCGCGCGGAGCCTTCCCCCCCTTGAACGCCTCGCTGGTCAAATCGCGCGGACGAATCAGGAACCCCCAGTCGTCCTTCATGTTCTCGTCCACCGAGGGGCCATCACCCTTCCCCCCGGGTCCATGGCAACGGGCACAGTCGATGGTTTTGCTCTTATAGAGTTCAGCTCCCCTGGCAATCAACTCCTTGGTCATCTTGGGTGGATCAGGAACAGAAACCGAATCACCAACCCCCCACATTTCGAACAGGTTGACCCGTGCGAGCTTCTGTCCATCTTTCTCTACAACCTCCTGGACCCCATCCAAATCCTCGAGTTCCGCCTCGCTCTGAATTTCCATATCCTTGACAACAAGGGTTTTGAGGTAGTCGACCAGAGACCGCCGATCCTTTTCGGGAACTCGAGCGTAGGCGCTCATTTCCGTTCCCGCGATCCCGACCTCAAGCGTCCTCATAAGATCGGCATCGGTCGGCAATCCCTCCAGGTTTGACTTGAACTTGAATATCCCCTGAGTGAAATCTCTCGGAGGAATCGACAGGAAAGCAGCCGCCTTCCCATCTCCTCGCCCATTCACACCATGACAACTGACACAAAGGCGTTTGTAGAGCTTCTTTCCGTGAGACAGAGCCAAGTCCGGCACTTCGACCTCTTCGCCGGAACCGCCACCGCACCCCAGCAGGAACCCTTGGCTGACGAGAAGAAGAAATCCGATCAATCCGGCCTTCTTCCCTCCCCATTCTCCCGCCTTCAAAAATCCGATTCCGAGAGCGAGAAACGCGCGCATCTTCACACCCGGATTTCTCAGTAAAAACCCGATTTTTTGCCCCGAAATAAGACCGAAAATAGAGCCTGAATCAACCTTGACGAAAGACATCACAATCACCTAATTCCTCCGCTTGAACGGGCCATCACTTTCAGAATGGAGCAATGAATCCTTTAGCAAAGAAGATGCCAAAAGAAATAAATCAAAACCTCCACCTCTAACATCAATACCGACAGGCACATGCATCTTTCATGAACAGAAGTCTGACACGAAACGGAGAATGACCGCTCGTCAAGCCATCGAGAGAATTCCCAAATATTGGGGAATTCTCCCGATAGCTCGTGTCGGTTTCAGGAAAGAAAATTCCCGCTCTCCCTTCGCTCGTTAATCTGAAAATTCGTTTCAGAGCGCTGATACTTTCCCAAAGCCAAATATCAAACTTTGAAAAGGCGATCACGCAAATAGACGAAAGACAGAGGTAAAACGCTCTCTCTTCGACTCGTCAGCAACCGACGAAAACCGAATAGGGTTTGATCAGGAAGGATCCGGTCCAAATTCTGGGGAAACCGGTTCCTCGTCTTTTCCTCCGAAGCGAGCGATCTCTTCCAGAAAAATCGTTCCATAAGCTTCCAGCTTGCTTTCCCCTACCCCGTAGAGAGCCAGAAATTCCGACGTTGTCCCCGGCTTCTCCAGCGCCATCTGCTTGAGAGTAGAAATCCAGGAGATATCCGAGCGACCGCCTGGATCGAACGGAGTGATCTAAATTTTTCAAGCGGCCTTCATCGAACGAACGGGGTCCCCTTCACTCTGCATTCGTTGACGTCGGGTAAAACGTTCCTGAATTCGGGGGCAAGAGTCGCCGTAAAATGCCTCAAACGTTCGGGCGAACGGATCAGGCGGTAGGGAGGAATCTGACTTCGATTCTGGAGAAGGTTTCGACCGACCAGGGCGGTGTAGTCGCACCAATCGTTTCCGTAAACTCGAGCTGGGACCGCCAGTCGCAGCCATTCGCGTTCAGCCGGCACGAAGTCGGGGGTGTCGGGTATTCCCCGACCAAGCATCAAGGATCCGACTTCTACTGTGCGAATCCCGCCTTCGAGATAGAAAGCGCAGGCGAGAGCGTGCCCAGGAAAATCCTTGGGCTCGAGGTGCGGAAGCGCTCGAGCGGCATCGATGAAAACCGCATGTCCTCCAAAGGGAGTCTGTACCGGGAAGCCGTGGGAAACCAGCGCATTTCCCAGGCGATGAACCTGGGCGATACGTCCGCGAAGAATTCCCTCCTCGATACACTCCTCCAGACCGACAGCAATCGCCGCGAGATCCCGACCTGCCAGACCTCCATACGTGGGAAATCCCTCCCAGAGAGTGCACAGTTCACGAAGTTTATCTGTGATTTCTTGGTCGCGGATGGCCAGGAACCCACCGATATTTGCCAGTCCGTTTTTCTTGGCGCTCATCAAGCACCCGTCAGCCAGACTGAAAAAAGAGAGAGCGATCTCGGTCAACGATCGCCTGGCCAGTGAAGGGTCGTATTTTTTGGAGAACCAGGCGTTTTCTGCAAAACGAGCGGCGTCCAGGTAGAGAGGAACTCCGTGTTCTTTGGCGAGTCGGCTGACCTCCAGAGCATTTTGAAGTGAAACCGGCTGTCCTCCGGCCGAATTATCGGTAATGGTGAGAAGAACAAATCCGATGTTGCTGGGCGCGTGTTGGCTCAGAAACTGTTCGAGTAATTCCAGATCTATGTTTCCTTTGAAAGGGGCGCTGGGATCGTCCTTTTGGTATTCCGAACAGGGAAGATCCATGGCGATGGCGCCAGTCATCTCGACATTGGCCCGCGTAGTATCAAAGTGATGGTTAGCCAGAACATATTGTCCGGGCTTCAGCAAAAGAGAGCAGAGAAGGCGTTCCGCCGCTCTTCCCTGGTGAGTGGGGATGACGTGCTCGAACCCGGTAAGAGTTTGAACGGTGTTCTGGAACTGTTCGAACGAACGACTCCCCGCGTAAGCTTCGTCGCCCTGAATGAGCGCGCCCCACTGGGCCGCACTCATCGCTGCCGTCCCGCTGTCGGTCAAGAGGTCGACCGTCACATCGCGCGACGCAATCTGGAAAAGATTGTAGTTCGCCTTTTTCAGTGTCAACAGGCGCTGTTTACGGGTGGTGATCGGTATCGATTCGCAAACTTTTGTGCGATGTGTAGGCAAACAACCCAGATCAAAACCCTGGTCAACTGAATCGATCATGAACGCTCCTTCTGCTACCCCACTCTTGAACTGAATCCCAACCTCGGAATAGACCGAGACAGATCAAACAGCAAAATTCGAGCCGTCGAAGAATTTCCACGAAACAGAACGATTCCGAAAAGATTTTCCGGACTGACAGAGCAATTTTTCCCAGCACTGGGCGAGATTCCTCGCCCACCTCGACCCGAATGGTCGAAAAGAGGTCGCGACGAGCACCTACGGTTTAGTCAATCGAGCATTTCCTCGATGTGCGAAGTTGGCATCCCATTTGCTTGAAAATCGATCAAGGTAGCGCTCATCGCGTATTGACGATGTCAAGAACAGGGCCACATCGCCGCTTCTTCTGAAGATGACGATCAAATCGAAAGCGACGAACCTGGAAGGAAACAGATTTCATGCTGACGGTTTTTCAGAGATTGCTTGTTACGAACCTTGCGGTTTCGGGTCGACGATTCCCGACGCCCAGAAAGTGTGATCTCTCTTGAGCCCCTTGCCCCCGCCGGACTCGACTTTGCGCGATAGCCGGCAAGAACCGGTGCCGCGGACGGGTGATCTGGAACAGGAAACATCCACCCCGAGCCTGGCCGTCGGATCCAGATACGAGACGAGCCCCCTCGAGATGACCCCTCCGGGTATTGAGGGAAAGTCTTGGCGCCAGCTGAAAAGTCGAAAGGAGTTGCCGTGAATAGGCGCCTGGTCGGTTTGATTGGTGCGGGTTGGCTTCTCTTTTCCATCTGGGTATATACCGCTCCACTTGAAAACAACCGCCCCGATCATCTGTCAGCTGCCGCGGTTCGAGGGAAATTGGTCTGGGAACGTTCCGGCTGTATCTCGTGTCATCAACTGTACGGTCTGGGAGGGTTCCTTGGACCGGACTTGACCCAACTGATGGATCGCACGGGACCGAACTATTTGAAAACCATGGTGCAACTCGGGTCTCAGTTGATGCCAAAACAAGATCTCGAAGAATCTGAAATCGAAGATCTCAGCCACTACTTGACCGCGGTGAGTTCCAGCGGTCGATGGCCAGGAAAAAGGTGGCCGCCCCCCAGATTCTCGGCGAAATGAAAAATTCGACGACACAACGATCGCCCGTGGAACTTTATCTCGGCCTGGGCGGATTCTGTCTTCTCGCGGCCTTACTGGCTGGGGTGGGCACAGCGATTCTGTATGCGCGTCCGGGCGGGAATATGCCAACCCATCTTTTTCCGGTTGTGCGACGACTTCATGTCGGCTGGGTTCTCGGGTGGATCTTTCTCTCCGCTCTTGGAGTCATCATTCACGTAATTGGAGATCGAGCCCGATTTCCTGGAGCCCTGCGAGTCAGCGGCTGGATCGTAGCTGCTCTTACGGTTGGATTTTCTATTTCGACCCTGCTGGGGTGGACGAGCGGACGCGAATATATATTTTTCCCCGCCGTTTTTTCGCCGGCGATTCTTCTCGTGTGGGGTCTTCTGTTCGCCAATTTCATCGATTACTTCGGTCGATGGCCCACCCGACACGCGGTCAAGAAAGAGGATTCCGATCAGTCCGACGCTTCCAACGGCCGCCCCATCTGGCTCTGGATGTGGTTGGCCGGATTTCTCCTTTTTTTCGGATCCTTTATCGAAATCCATGCGCATCTCCTGACGGCGGTTCGTCGCAGCGTAATTCGCGACATCGCCCTCCAGTGGAAGTCTTACGGAACACTGATCGGCTCCTGGAATATGCTCATTTACGGCGCGGCGCTCTGGGCCGGAAGTCGTCTCCTGAAGGACTTACCCAAACGGCCGGGGCGACTGGAGTGGGCGCTCTTCGGGTTAGCTCTTCTCAACTCGCTCACAAATTTCGCTCATCACACCTATCATCTGCCCATGTCGCTTGCGATTCGAAAGTTTTCGTTCGTGGTGAGCATGTCCGAAGCCATCATCCTGGCCAAAGTCCTCTTCGACCTGATGCGTGCCATTGTGGACCGACGCGCCGCGCAAGAAGCGAGCAAGACGATGCCCCGCCTCTTTTTGTCCTCCGCGACATTCTGGAACGCGATCAACTTGATGCTCGCTCTGGCGATATCGATACCAGCCATCAACGGACTGACTCACGGCACATACGTGACCGTCGCTCACGTCATGGGGTCGATGATTGGGATCAACACCTTTCTATTGATCGCGGCGATCGCTCTGGTCCTCTCGCAACGTTCAGGGAACATGTGCCTGTCACCGCCACGCGGTTGTAAAGTCCGTTTTATCGTGGCCAACCTGTCGCTCGCTCTTTTTCTCGGCTGTCTATTTCGCCTGGGTATCGAACGAGGTCTGGCCCAGCTTGCTGGATCCTGGAGTGTAGCCGGAGAGCGTACCGCCCACGGCATCTTGATCGCTCTTTTCGTCCTATCGGGCACTCTCCTGGCGGGAGCGCTCGGATCGTTCGCCGCGCATTTTATTCGCGCCGCGTGGAGAATTCATCGCCCCAAATCAGGGTGCCAGCCCGATTAGCTAGCCGCTCTACCTGAACAAAACCAAGATCACCGATGCGGGGCTGGTGCATCTGAAGGGCCTCTCGAAGCTGGAAATCCTCGACCTGTCCAAAACCAAGATCACCGATGCGGGACTGGTACATCTGAAGGGACTCACTAATCTGGAATACCTCCTCCTGGAAAACATCGATGTCACTGACACGGGCCTGGTGCATCTGAAGGGGCTCACGAAGCTGAAAATACTCTACCTTTCCCAAACCAAGGCCACCGACTCCGGAGTCCAGGAGCTCGACTGGGCCCTGCCGAACTGCAAGATCTATCACTAGCCCCTCCCCCGTAGAGACCAAGCCCCGTTCCCGCTACGCTGGGGGGAGTGAAAACAGGATAATCGAAAGCAAAAGGTTTCTGATATGGCTGAGAATACGAACGCAACTCAATCCCCGAATGAACAATCGGCCCCAGGTCCGGATCAGCGAACCGGTTTTTTCAAGAGAGCGGCAGCTTTCTTTCTAGACGGCTAATCGGGCTGGCACCCTTTTACTGGTGGGTCGCCCCTTATATATCTTGGTCGCTCTCCAAAAATTTGTCCCATTTCCCAGAAGACGCTACCCTGGGGAAATTGAAAACCGGAGGAATGATATGCTTAGCGTGATGATTGGGTTGGTGGCTGTTCTATTGGCGTCTACTGCCTGGGGACAGGGAGAACTCGTATTGCCAAATGAAACGAACGACCAACAATTTGCTGAAATAGTGAAGAAATTCCCGAATGCGGAAAGTCTCTGGATCGTGAACACCAAAGTCACCGATGCTGGGTTAGTCCACCTAGAGAAACTCCAGAAACTAAACGTTCTTTCTATTCGGAGCGCCCAAATCACCGATGCGGGGTTAGTCCATCTAAAAAAACTCCCGAATCTAAAGATCCTCATTCTCCAACATCACCTGTATCCAGATTTCCCAACAACTACCGATACTGGACTGGCACATCTGAAAGGACTCATCAATCTCAAAGGACTTGACCTGGGTGGCATTGGAGTTACCGATGCTGGGATGGAACACCTCAAGGAGCTCACAAAACTTAAGTCTCTCGACCTAGCCGACACCCAGGTCACCGACGTTGGCCTGGCACACCTGAAGGGGCTCACGAACCTGAAAAGGCTCTACCTGCACAACACCCAGGTCACCGATGCCGGCCTGATTCACCTGAAGGGGCTCACGAAACTTGAGTGGCTCAGTCTCAGTTACACCTCCATCACCGACGCAGGCCTGGTGCATCTGAAGGGACTCACGAAGCTGGAAGAGCTCTACCTATCCCACACCAAGGTCACTGGTGCGGGGTTGGAATTTCTGAAAGAGCTCACCAGCATGAAAAGTTTAAGCTTGAACGATACTCCTGTCTCCGATGTGGGTCTGGCCCATCTGAAAGGGCTTTCGAACCTGAAATGGCTCGAAATAAAGAAGACCAAGATCTCTCCTTCGGGTATTCAAAATCTCAGGAAAATCCTCCATTGCGAGATTCGTTACAGTTACTCACAGGAAGATGTGGAAGAACATGCCCTCACCAAGACTCTGGTGATGGAAATCGTCAAAGCCCTCAACAAGTACTATTTAGATAACGGCAGAAAATTCCCCCAGAATCTCAAGTCTCTCGAAGAGAGGAGCAAGAGTACGGGAAAACCGTACATGGAGACCCTTCCCAAAGATGCATGGGGAAACAACTTCCTTTACGAGCGTCTCTATAAGGGCCGGAACTTCAAACTCACCAGCTACGGTTCCGATGGACTCTACGGCGACCTAGGATTCGGCGCGGACATCAAAGCGTCCAAGACCGGCGTTGAACAAGATAAACAATATTATTCCCGGGAAGATCTGGAAGAACATGCCCTCGTTATGCAAGCGCGTACTCTCAGCGACGAGGTTTTGGCACTGCTACAGAGACTGAAGCCCGGAGACTACCATCACAAACGTCAATGTTTAAATGTCACCTCGTTGGAATTGCGTTATGCCAAGATTACGGATGAGGATCTTATCCATCTGGGCGAACTCGTGAATCTCGAGGATCTCGATTTGGCGTTCAATCCGATCAGTGATGTAGGACTACTACACCTGAAAGGTTTGAAAAATCTGGAATACCTATCTATTTCAAGCCCCCATGTCACCGAGGCGGGATTAAGAAAATTGCGAGTAGCATTACCCAACCTCTCCGTTCAATACGCCGATCTGGATATACCCGAAAATTGCACAGACCAGCAATTAGACGAGTTGATTCGAGGACAGACACAACTCACTAAAATCCACTTGATGGACACCAAGATCACCGATGCCGGATTGGTGCATCTCAAAGAGTTTACGAGATTAAAATCGCTGCAATTTGTAAACGCAGAACAAGTCACTGACGCCGGGCTGGTACATCTGAAGGGACTCACGAATCTGGAAGAGCTCTACCTGTGGAACACCAAGGTCACCGATGCGGGGTTGGTGCACCTGAAGGGGCTCACGAAGCTGAAAATGCTCTGGCTTAGGGGCAACAAGGTCACCGACGCCGGAGTCCAGGAACTCCAGAAGGCCCTGCCGAACTGCGAGATCCAGCGCTAGCCCCTCC
>JASMLP010000017.1 GCA_030748635.1 Planctomycetota bacterium | reverse complement strand
CTGGTAATCTTGTAAACCGTGAATTGCTGACGAATGTTTTCGGCGGGGAGTTCGAGGGAAATTGATAGAATTTCCCCAAATTCCGGAAAAATCAGTTCCGCGTAATATGATCGAAACCCAAGTTAGTCATGGAGTTATGAGCTTCGTTCTTAATTGCGCCAGCATGGCGCTTTCGAAGGCCTCGTTGTTCTCATATTTCCATCCCAGAACCTCTTCCCAGAGCCTGGGGTCTTCCATGCAGATGTAGAAGAAGACCTCATCGCGCCACGGCCCAAACGCTTCCCACGCCGCCTGGAAAATCTCTCGCTTCATGGCATAGGGGTAGCTCCATTTTCCCGCTTGCTGTTCCATGGGCATCTGAAGAATCTTGCTCTTGCTGGGGGTTTCGCGCAGCGTCTTCAGCACGCTCTTGATAAAGGTGAGAGTGCCCAGCGACACAAAGGCGATTTCGTCCGTAGAGAAACGCCGCATCACCTCTGCGATAATCGCTTGATACTCTGCGAAAGACCCCTGGTAGCGAACCATCGGGTGGAAGTGAAATCCCACCTTGATGCCGGAGTCGGCCGCCTGTCTCGCCGTGTCGAGGCGACGTTCTAACGATGCCGTGCCGTGTTCTTCATGAGTGACCACCGCGTCTGTATTCAAGGACCAGCTCAGAAAAAGGTTCTCAGGTGGGTTCAGTTCTAGGAGTGGACTCAAATGGTCCGACTTTGTTTTCAACTCCAGGAATACGTTCGGGTTTTGGCGCGCGAAATCGACCTGGGCTTTGAGTACCTCGGCGCGATTGCCCCACATCAAGGGGTCGGAAGATTGTCCGGAACCGATGTGATAATACACGTTGGGGTCGAGTTCGAGTGCCGCCAAACGCTCATGAAGACCGGTGTCGAGAGCAGCCTCACCGGGCGAGTAAAAGGTTTGAACGCTGCAATAGCTGCACGAAAAACCGCAGCCTAGTGCCGCGTCTATTGTGTAGAGATTGCAGCACAGTGTTTTTGGTGACGCCACAGGGCATGGGCCGAGGACATTTCGGGTGGGATCGGAGAAGTGAGTCGGCCGAACGCTTCTCCTGCTTGTCGAGGCCTTTTCCTCGTACGATGGACCACTCTTCTTGTACGAAAGCCACCGTTCCCTGACCAACCCGAAGAACGCGCGTCCCTGCTCAGGTAAGGTCAAAGTGTCACCAGATAGAAGGGCGGAAAGGTTGGGTTTCTCCCAGCTTCTGAAGTCTCTGGCCATCACGACCATCTCTCGCATCTGCTGAAAGCTGAGCCGGCCGTCTTGCAGGGAAACAAGCAGCGACCGGGTGGTGTCGTCGAGCGCGGTAAATGAGTTTGATTCGAAGATTTTCTGATATCGGGACATGAGAGTTTTGCCTGATCGAAATCGGAGTCGATACCTAGACGATAGAGTGTTTTGCCGGCTAAATGGACAAGGTGATCGTATGGACATGGCCACAGAGAGAACTTTGTTGAAAGTGAATCCTGATCTCGTAGGTGGGTCGGGTCAAGACCCATTCCACTTCTTGCTGTTCGAGGCCAAGCCATCTCAGCCGTTCTCAGCGTTTTCGAGATGAATCGTGTCGGTGCATCGATTTCAGGGGATAAAACACCTTGAGCCGTCGAGATCGGAGTTTGACGAGGTGGGCTCGGTTTCTTACTCTCGAATGATTCAATTCTTTTGAGGAGTGAAGAGATGGCCCCATCTGATTCGATCAATCCTGCGGACTTTGTTGTCAAATCGAAGGTGAAGACCTTGCTCTCCGAGGCGGATATGCGTATTTCCTCGGATGCATGGAAAGATGTTGGGCACCAGGTCACACGGGCTATCAAGCAGGCCATTCGCCGTGCCCAGTCCAATGGCCGCAAGACCGTTCGGGGTTGCGACTTCTAGACTTTACCGTTCGCTGCGAGGCGCGCTTTGGGGCGGGACTGTTTTCTCTATAACCTGCGCGTCAGTCAGGGGCCCACTTCAGAGAAGAGGCAGCCTGATCTCCTTGTTGGGTAGTAGCTTACGTTTGCAAGCGGGCCAGTGTTTTTTGTGGAGGGACCCTATCGGCGACGGATTCACGAATCAGGCTGGCACCTTTTCCTCCCAGGGATGAGGGTTCGTGGGAGATTTCGCAGCGCCGCAGCGACTTCTCTCGATCTTGTACTCCGGCGTCGGTGACGTGGGAATGATGCGAAAAAAGTCTCTTCAGCCCTTGCAAGTGTACGAGCCCACGAGATCGACGATTTGTGGAGGCATTGAAAGGGTGGGGGCTCGTCGTTCGCGCCGGAATGACTTCGGCGACCCGAAGCCCGCTTTCGAACGCCTGAATTTCGCACCTCTGGACATCCGTTTGCCCGAGGTTTAAAAGACTCCAATGCAGATAAAACAGCGCGTGAGAAGATTGCTCTTGAGCCAAGGGATCTATTCGAGCCGGTTGGTGACTTCGGACGAGGATCTCCAGAGCTTTCTGGAAATGGTTTCGCCGACCGGTATCAGAGGAAAACTGATAAGAGTCGGCGGAGGGGAGCCGGGAACGGACGATGGCGACGGCGGGTATCTGATTCCCGATGACCTGAAAGATATCGAGGCCTGTTTTTCGCCTGGGGTAGAGACCAACGCTACATTCGAACGTGAATTGGCCGAGCGCGGCATACCGTCTTTCCTGGCTGATTATTCGGTCGAAAGTCCTCCCATTGACAACGACCTCTTCCAGTTTGAAAAGAAGTACCTCGGGATCTGGAATGACGACGTTCATATGCGGCTGGAAGATTGGGTGAACAGAAATACAGCCGATCGAGATAGAGATCTTTTGCTACAGATGGATATCGAGGGGGCTGAATTTTCGGTGATCATCGACACGCCGATCGATATTTTCAAACGGTTCAGAATCATGGTTATCGAGTTTCACGCCATGGATCTGTTGTTTTCAGGTCAGGTGTTTTCAAACATCAACCAGGTATTCGAGAAGTTGATGAAAGAATTTTCTGTCGTTCATATTCACCCGAACAATTCCGGCACTGTTCTGTCGTGCCCGACCTATGAAATCCCAGCGGTTCTGGAATTCACTTTCTACAGAAACGACCGGGTAGAAAGCTCCGAGGAGGAGCTGATCTTTCCACATCCACTCGATATCCCCAACGACTCGCGCAAAAAAGACATTCCTCTTCCTGGGTGCTGGGTAAGAACACTGCCCGCGAAGTGAGCTTCGGGGCTTGCGCGTCGAGGGCGATTTACTCGAGATGTATGGCGGGCCGTTATTCCCGCTCAACCGGTCGTTTCGACGAACGGTATCGATTCGGGACGAATCGGTCCAACGGCTGCCCTGAATCGAGATGCGAATACGCCTAACTTGTAGAGAACAAAGCTCATTGCAGTTAATGTAAAGGGCACAGAAAGTGTTCTGCGAGAATCGAACAGGAATCGAATTGAATCGGACCTCGAAAAAATTATCGATCAACAAGTTGGCACCGCTTTCTATCGGTACGCCGGTTCTGATCTTGGGGATTCTTCTGTCTTACGTGTGGAGCACTCAATCGCGCGAGTCCGTGGTCGCTTTATCTAGTGCGTACATTGAACAGTTGCACGATCTTGCCACGGGGAAAATTAGTGAAATTCTCCAGTTGCCTCGGAGGATTTCACTGGTCAATAAATCGCTGATCGAATCCGGCAGCCTGGACCCTGACGATCTCC
>JASMLP010000016.1 GCA_030748635.1 Planctomycetota bacterium | reverse complement strand
ATAAATTCGATGTAACCACCACCCTAGGAAGAGGAAAAAGCGCCACGAAGTCGGAATATCAGGTGGCCGCTTCTCGTGAAACCCTTCGCGACTATCTGACCGTTCAGATACTTATCAGCACCGGCAAATTGTCGGAAAGGGACGAGAGAACCATTTATGAATTCCAGGTAATCGAGGGAAAAGATCACACGATTGATCTGAAGATCCAACGCATGAGGCCCCAGTTTATGCAAGGGGTCGACGCGATCCTCTGGCGTGTGTGGGCCCGGCATCGAGGAGGTGATGCTCGGGAGGTTCCCTTTTACGCCTACTTCGATCAGAAAGGACAACTCGTGTCTTATGGTGACCCGGATGCTGGGGGCGGGGGCCGAAGAGTTTCTGAGGATTGGGTTCGATCGGACCGGATGAATCCTTCTTTGTATTTTTCACGGATTCCGGTTTCCGGAAGTCGAGCAGTTCCAGGCCAGATTCATCGCCTGCTCCTGCAAATCATGAATTCGGACATTTTGGTGCCTACTGAGGATGCCCCGGGGCTGAAAGTACATCGCATTAGCCCTTTCAATACCCTGGTGGAGCTTTCCGCCTTGGAATGGGAGAGTGGAGAAGAGGGAGAAGGGCCGACTCAGGGTGAATGGCTCGAGTCCGAGAATGAGGTTCAATCCGATCATCCGGATATTCAGAAAGCTGTGGAGGTGGCGCTGTCTGCCGTCGAGATGGATCGGAGGACAGATAATCTTCGCGCACTGTTGAATTGGTTGAATAAGAATGTTCTGCCTTCGTATCGACCGGAAATTACCGACGCATTGGGAGCGTTGAAGGCGGGCGCGGCGGGGGGGCCGGGTCGAACCGCTCTTTTCACCGCGTTGGCCCGAGCTGCTGGAATACCCGCTCGACGTGTGGCGGGGCTGGTCCATCGCGATGGATATCTTTCATACAATGAGTGGGCTGAGGTGTGGCATGGCGGGTGGCGTCCTGTCGATCCGGGGCGTGGTGCGCTTCATCTCTCCGGCGAATATATGCGGCTTGCTGTGATTGGGGAACAGTTCGATCTTTATCGGACTCTGGATGTTCCTCAGGCTTTAAAGGTCCAGTTGGCGACGTTGGGGGGGACTTTTCAGGATGTTCTGCTGATGGAAGATGGTGGAGTCCTCTTTGGTCAGAATGAAGCGAGTGGTGATGGGTTGCTTTTTCGAACGGAGACCATGGAAATCCTTTTCCCTCTCAACTATGGAGAGATGAGAGAGCTCTCGCCCGATGGAATTTTCAAAGCAATGAATCGGGTGGTTCAACTGGGCCGTTATTCGGTCTATTTGAACCACGAAATCGGAATCAGCTTTGAGCGGCCATCTGGAGGTTGGGTGATGCAGGCTACGGAAAAGTCGGGAGGGCTTCCTGCCAATCAGGGGCCCTTAGTCCAGCTATCGCATCGAGATAATAGACAGCTCCTGATCGCACTTCATTCAGATCCGGCTGGTCATCCGACCGAAATGTACGGTCAGCATATTACCGGTCAGGTGATGTCCTCAGAGCCCGGTGGGCAACTGAGTCCCAAGCAGTGGCTGCAAATCAGCAAGTCGAATCGGGGCGTGTTGCGATATGAAGCATTTCTGCCGGCCAGTAGGGAGCGCGGGGTGCCGGAAAGAACCGCTCTTCACTATTTCATGAAAGTGGGAGGTTGTAATCTCTGGCTCCGCGCCGTGGCCTCTAAAGGCGAAGCGACCCAGTTGATGGAAAAAGCCATCAATGAAATCCTCGCTTCGTTTCGGACAATTCCGAAAGTGAAAGTACCTCGACGATAAGAATTCAGGGAGGCGCTCGCGGGATTCTTTTATTCGATCTGGCTGAAGGTCAAAGCGAGAGTGACCTTGGCTTCAGTTTTGACCTCGGGAGTGACTCCTTCTTCGGATTCCGGGGGAGGTTGAGAGGATTCGAGGTCGCCACGAAGGTTCACTTCTGAGGGAAGTCCCGTAGCTAGGTCGATGAAAAGATTGCCGTATAGGTCGGTCTTATAAGTGAACCGCTCTTTCTTGTTCTCGGCTTTATAGAGGAAAGTGACTCGAATTCGCGCGCACCGTACTCCCCTGTGTTCCAAAATTTCTTCCAGGCCAAAACTGAGGTTGATCGAAGTCGCCTCCGTTCCTGGAGGGGCGAGATCGAGAAGGTTCTGAAAAATAGCAGGTACTTTTCGGGCGGTCCATTCATGGCCAATAGGGACCGGTTTTGAAGGAAGCATGGACCAATAACTGGGATCGATGCCGCAGAACCGCTTCAGGAATTCGGCGGTTATCTGCTTGGGTCCTTTGACGGGGTTCCCGAGGTCCATGGTGACGGAAATCCCTTTAAGAGGGGCATCCTGACGATCGGTTTTGCCGGCTCCTTCTCCTTTGAGGATTTCGAATTTTGTAAAGAACGCTTCGAATGTTCGATGAACTTTTAGAGGTTGATTGGAGTCGTTGAGTTTTTTGATCTGGTCCTTATATTTTTGGACGATTTCAATCTTGGTTTCACTGGAGGTCTTGCTGTCTTCCTCGCCAAAAATTTGATAATGATCTTTTTGGATGATCGTCGTATTGGAATCGACTTTAAACGACGTTCCCTGCTCTGGATGGGGTTGTAAATTGTAGGTTGCGTCCTTTTCCTGTGCATGAATGGACCCCATGAACGGGGCGAAAATAAGGGCAGCGATTAACAATAGGGGAGGATGGCAGAAAGAATTCATCGACAAAAACTCCAGGGAGGTCAGCGGTCGAACGATTTAGCTTGGTTGAGAATCTGTTGGATATCTTTTACCGATTCGGAAACTTTACGGTACTGGATGAAGATATCACCGTCGTTGGTCTCGATGATGGCGGAACTTTTCAGGTCATCATAGGATTCGGGCATCCATTCGCGAACCGGTATTCGAATCCAGGTGCGGGCCCCTTTCTCCTTGAAGTGGCGAACGGCCTGCTTCAAATGATTGATAGCCTCTTTTCGTAATCTTTTCACTTCTTTGAGTTTGGCAATTCTTTGCGACCCGGTAAGGCTGGAAGCGTCGGAGATATACACCTGATAGAGGGCTAACCGTCCCGCGAGCGAGGCGAGGTCGCCTTTGTGTGGGCCTTTCTTGGGAAGGTTTTCGGTTGGGATCGAACGGAGTTCTTCTAGCGCGTTGAGAAAGATCTGTCGCGCGGAGGAAATCCGCATCCAATCGCCAACATCCGAATTGTGGTCGAATTCCTCCATCCCTTTATCGACGAGGGCCTGGATGCGAGCCAGTCGTTCGGCTTGAACCGCCTTCTCCTGTTCTTCCTGAAAAGACTGCTTTTTGACCGTCGATTCTTTCTCGACCTGCTCAATAATTTCTTGTTCTTGAGCGATTTGATGACGGACATGGCTCACTTTGGAACTGGCTGAGAAATAGAACCATGCACCGACCAGTCCGGTCACGCCTAAGAGAACGAAAATCAATTGAAAGAAATTTCGGGAGGAGATTACGGCACGAGAAGAGCGGAGGGCATCCACTTGAGCTTCACGGCGAGTTCGTTTGGAAACTTGATCGAGGGTGGGGCGCTCTTTGGCTTTCTGGGCTTTGTCAGCGGTTTGATCGTCGTCCTTGAGCTTTTCGACCAGTTCCTTGTACGAAAGTTTCTTCTTCTTGGGTTTGGAGTCCGGGGCAGCCTCGGATTTGAGAATTCTTCGGGATTCTTGCGGTTCAATGCGACGGATGTCGCCGAATTCGACAGAAACCACAGCAGAACTCGGATCCGCTGGGCAGGCTTTGACGGCCTTGAGAACATCGCCCATGGTCTGAAATCGCTCTTCCGGGTTGATGGCGATCATGCGCTCGATCAGCTGACAGGCCATGTGGGGGACCGTGGCAGCGGAGTTCCTTAAAGGAGCGATACCCATGGTTTGCAACTGGTCGAGGATTTCGACTGAAGATCGGCCACGGCAGGCGGGATGGCCGGCCAGTGCGTGATAGAAAGTGCAACCTAGAGCAAAAATATCGGCTCGACCGTCGAGGTTCTCGGCATTGAGAACTTGCTCGGGGGCGATGTAAAAACCGGGGATTTCCTGGTCTTTCCTGAAAAAGTGAAACATTTCCTTGGGCTTGGCGGGCATGCCGGAGCCTAATAATGTTCCACCACCTTGGCCGTTCAGGATGATGTTGGATGGGCGAATATCGCCGTGCAGCTGTTTTTCTGAGTGCAGGTATTCTACCGCCTGGCAGATTTTTCGAAGGACCAGAATGGCTTGGCCGTAAGGAAGATTTCTTTCGCGCCGAAGGTAGGAACGCAAACTTTCTCCTCGAATATATTCCAAACCAATGCAGTAGTACCCACTCTTTTTGGCCACGAGCAAAGGGCTGCGGAGGCTGGGGTGTTTGCGTTTGAGAGCGCCTTTGACACCCTCCACGAGCTCTTTTTTGAATCCGGAATCCAGGGTTCGGACCGGGTCTACGATCCGGATAACGAGGTCTCTGGATTTTTTGGTTTCGTGAGCGACATAACAGTCGCCAAGGGGATTGGATCCTAATTTCATCCGGATGACGAGATCTCCAAATTCATCTCCCTTTTTGTAAGCCACCAGCGGTTTGACCTTTTGGCGGGTGGGGGGGGAATTGGAAAGAACGGCTCCCTCGAGATCGGTAACTTCGATCAGAGGTTGCTCGCAGGAGGAACAGTTGAATTCACCGGGAACGAAATTTTCGATATTGAAAGCTTTGTTGCACTGGGAGCAGGAGGCAATGCTTTTTCCTTGGGCCGAGAGGATGGTCAGGATCTGATTGGCGGAAATCAGTTTCTCCTGAACCATCACCATGCCGATCGGAAGTGCGGCTCGCCCGCCACGGCGCATGAGATTCTGCGCTTTGATGGCCTGATCACGCTGCTTTTCATCCACGAAGTCGAGCATGATGGCGATTTCACCGAAACGCCCTTGGGCTTTTTTGGTTGCCTTTCCTTTGAGTATGGCGACCACTTGCTGCTTGTTCATGAAACCCTTGTGAACCAGGATCTCGCCAATTCGAGGAATCTTGCTTTTTCCGGCCTTTTTCTGCTGGATTTGCAGCTGAAGGCATTCTTCGAGCTCACTGGGGGAAACAAATCCCGCCTGGATCGCTTTTTCACCAAAACGCGCGTCTTCGTCGAGAATTACGTCGCTTTTGGGAGACTCGGGTTTCGCCTTGGCCATGAATATTTATAAGATTCGAATGAACGCCCAAAGTCTACAGAGACAAGGATTTCGTGTCAACGAGAGCGGGTCTTCTCCAGCTCTTAATGAGAAGGTGGGGAATCGAAAGAAACGACACTCACAACGTCCGATAACATCTATTATGTCTCTTTAATGTGCCTCGAAACGTCGAAGTATCGGGGCTTTTGGGGTGCTGTCCTTGATCGTGTCCGGGTTCATCGCGATTTATCCTCCATGGATGATATCCGTCTGAAAGGTTCGAGCACGCTGTATTCACGACTCTTCAGCAATCCGTTTCTCCCTTTTCGGCTTTCATGTCTCTGACCGTTGATCATCAGGTATGCGTTTGTGGATTGAATACGAATTGGATCTCGCGACTCTCTTCGGATCGGATCCGATTAGAATGGACAAGGGCTCTGGACTTTCTGGATCGGCGAAAATGAAATCCTTACGATCTTCCGTCATTCCTTCCAGATTTGCCGATGTGAGTTCTGGGCCAGCCGTCTGGGTCATTTTTGATCTCGTTGGCTGACTCACAGGTCGATGTCGGACTCCACGGCGCCGATACTTTGGGCACACATTTCGGACTCGCCATTTTTCGGTGAAAACTACGGGTATCGTTTCTGAGGTATCCCTCCACGAAAAACGCACTTTTTGGGATGAAAACAGGAACCTTTTCGGATTCAACGATCCGTAGATGCGGTTTTCCTTGTGAACATTTCTGTAGCGATTCGCAAGTGTTCAAGGGACCATTTCTCGTCGCTCCAGATATGTAGAGAGCGGTGTTCTGTCCATCTTTCCTACGTATCGGTCCCGCTTTGGGCTTTCCCGCGCTGTCGATCCGATCGAGGAATAGGAATCTTTTGTCGACCCCTCATCGTGGGCGGCCTGAAGTCTGGAGGATCCGCAACGTCCGATAATATTCGGCCGTAACTTATCCGTTCAGATCCAGTTTCGAATCCAATACCAGAGGTTTCCGATCCATTCGTGGGCTACCAGCTTGAATATGGACAGTTGAGCAAGATCGGGTAGAAAGAAAAAGAGCGTCCATTTGAATTGTGTGCACCGATAGAAGCTTCCGGCTGGCGTGACCTGAAAACCGAGCTTTTCGAAACACCCGGTTGCGCGATGAAGATGGATCGAATCGGTGATCAGTAAGATCCGGTTGGCTTCCCATTTTCGCAGGAATTTTGCCCCCTGTATCGCGTTTTCCCTGGTGTTTTTTGAGAGAGATTCCACCGTGATCCGATCCGGTCGAATGCCCTGATGGATCAGAAAGTCTTTCATCAGGAAGGCGCTGGCTGGGCCGGAGATTTGTATCGGAGGTTTCCCCCCCACCACCAGGATCGGGACCGGAGGTCCTGATCGGTTCATTCGCAAAACTTCGAGGCAACGATAGAGGCCGGAGGAATCGATTTGAGGTTCTGGGCGCACACCATCTTTGGGGAGGACTTCCGTCCCAAGGACCACGATCGCCTCGATGGATTGAGGACAGGCCGCTTGAGGTGGATATCTCCATTCCAGACTGGCCAAAGCCAGGTGGATCGTGGCTGGCGTCGAAACCAACGAGAGAGTCAGAAAACTAATGAGGAGGAGTTTGGTCGGCCACCCCTTCACCCCGTGTCGTCGGAGATGAATGACCATGGAGATAGTCATGATCCAGTAGAGCAGGATCTGAGGTTGAACCCCATAGCGGAGGAAGTAATGCATGGCTACCGATTGTGTCTTAGTCTGTTTGAATTCTCCATTATATCTGGAATCTCTCCGGTCACTTTTCTCGTCGGAAGGCTCTTTTCAGGGTGGGCAAGGGAATGTTGTTGTGGGAAGAAGGCTGTCGGTCGGAAGAGATATCAATCGATTGGCGATCAAACTCGGTGATCCGTTTTCCTCTTCGACCTGACCTTCGATCAGCAAGGCGCGTGACTGGAGTGTGCGGCTGAAACGTTTGCAAACATCCGGGAAAAGGATCACCTCGAAGGTTCCGGATCGATCTTCGCAGGAGATGAATTTCATGAGATGGTTGTTCGGTCGGACCGGAACCGATTTCGAGGCAATGATCCAGCCGAGCATGCGAACCGGTCGGGAGCGGTATCGACTCATCGCGGTCGCTTCAATCAGATCTTTCTGGAGGTGTTCTCGAAGAAGGTCAAGAGGGTGGCTGGCAAGAGGAAAACCGAGGATCTCCATTTCGAACAGGGCACGGACTCGGGGTGGAAAAGGCTCGACCTCCGGGGAATGGCAGGGAGGAAGTGAAGGAGAGGTTGGGAGCTTCGGAGCGAGAGGAAGGAAGAGGTTGTGCTGACGGGGCTCATGGATCCGTGAAGCGAGAGTGGAGTCGCGGAACAGGCGTTGGATTTCCAGAAGACAGGCCGACTCCCTGGGGTCGAGGCTGCTGAACCCCCCCACTCGGGCGAGATTTTTAGCGGACTCTTCTCCCAGTGAGGTTCGGGTGAGGCAGTCGGCGATGGAATCGAAGGGGCGTTCGCGCCGAGCGGTAACGATCGAGTGGGCGATCGATTCATTCAGTTCCCTGATGGCGCCCAGCCCGAGGCGGATGTTGCCACCGGAGCCGGTGTCGAGGACTTCGCTTTGATTGACGTCCGGGCCTCGGAGAGCCAATCCCAGGCGTCGGCACTCACTGATGTAAGTGGAGCGTTCGTAGAATCCTCCTCCGTTGGCGAGGACCGCGGCCATGAATTCCGCGGGGTAGTGGGACTTGAGATAGGCGACTTGAAGACTCAAGCGGGCAAAACTCGCGCTGTGGGCTTTGCAGAACGCGTAACCGGCGAAACTTTCGATCTGTCTCCAGATCTCCTGGCCGATGGAAGAGGCGATGTGGTTACGGTTGCAGGCGCGCAGAAAAAAGTCCCCCATGGAGGCGAGTCGCTTTCGATCACGTCCTTTTCCGCTCATGGCTCGTCGCAAGGTGTCCGCTTGTGAGAGGCTCATCCCCCCTACCTCATGTGCGACTTTCAGGACGTCTTCCTGGTAGATCATGACGCCGTGAGTCTCGGCCAGAAGAGAAGCCATCTTGGGGTGGAGAAAAACCGTTTTGGCTGGGTCTCGGGTCCGTTCGATGTAGGTCTGGAGCATACCGCTCTTGGCGACACCGGGACGAATGACTGAACTCGCGGCTACCACATCCAGATAGTTCCGGATCTGGAGTTTTCGGAGAAGAGAGCGCATGGCGGGACTTTCGATGTAGAAGCATCCGATGGTGTGCCCGTTTCGAAGCATGGCGTGGGTCTTGGGGTCCTGAGCGAGTCGTTCGTGATCGGAAAGGTCCGGAGGAGTTCCGTTTTGGTGGGTAACGATTCGAGTGGTGTCGTCGAGTACCGCCAGGGATCGATTGCCCAGAAGGTCGACCTTGACCAGTCCGAGGGCTTCCACCGGATGCATGTCGGGTTGGGTTACGATCAGTCCCCTACCGCTTCGCTGAAGAGCTAAGTCGTTCCAGAGGGGGCGAGGCGAAATGACCAGGCCCGCACAGTGAACACCGAGATGGTGCGGGAGACCTTCGAGTTTCTGGGCGGCTGAATGCAGGGATCGGGCGATTTCGGGGGCGAGAGGTTGGTCGGGAAGCCCGAATGCGCGCGCTGCTTCTCTTCGTGCGCTACGGAGACCATATCGATTGGTGACGGAGATCATGGCAACCCGATCGGCACCGTGGCGCTGAATGATCCATTCCCGGATTTGATCTCGCTCTTTCCAGGAAAGGTCCAGGTCGATGTCGGGGGGGTCGTGTCGCTCTGGATTGAGAAAACGTTCAAAATATAGATCGTATCTCAGCGGATCGACATGAGTGATTCCAAGGCAGTAACAGATCAGGCTACAGGCG
>JASMLP010000015.1 GCA_030748635.1 Planctomycetota bacterium | reverse complement strand
TCAGCGACGAATGCTGGCGTGCAGCGTCCGTAAGAGCGTAGGATGAGAGGGTCCGAGGCGTTCATGGAATGGACGGTGGGTACTTTTTTTTGGAGAGCGATGACGATGACCAGGTATGCGGTCTGGGTCGGTCTGTTTGGCTGGATTTGTCTGGGTGGATGGGCGGTTGCTCAACAGGAAAATCGGAGCGAATCCGAGCAACGGATCGAATCTCTGATCGCCGATCTGGGATCCCCTCGCTTCGAGGTGCGTCAACGAGCTTCCCGGGAACTCCAGCAAATCGGAGAGTCCGCTCGAAAACGACTCGAAGCCGCCACTCGCTCGGAGGATCCGGAGGTGGTCTGGAGAGCTCGTAAACTCCTCGATCGCCTGGGTCGACTCGAGACGAAACGACCTGATCGAACGCCCCCCCCCTCGTCTGAAAAGCGCTCTCGTGTCGCGCCGAGGGTTCGGCGACGGACCTTTTCTACCTCGAGGAGGTTCGCGTCCGAGGATGAAGCGGCTCTGCGCGCTCTGGGGAAGGGGATCGAAGAGTTGGCCCGGCAGTTCGGGAAACCGCTTCCTTCCGATGGTGATCCCGAGGGCACCGAACGCATTCGCCGGGTGGGGCGAGTTTTCGAGGCGTTTACCGACGAGTTTCTCAAGGAGGATCCGGAGGCGGAACGTCAGTGGAAAGATGCCAAGCGGATGGTGCGTACGTTCTGGGCTCTGGCCGAAGGTCGTCCTCTTCCAGCCCCGGAGAACCGGGAAGCCGGGAGAGAGCGGGTACTGCCGGTTCCCGAAACCCGTCCCGACTCGATCCGGGAGCTTTCTTCATCGCTCCGACTGGGGGTGAGGGGAGCCCCTGTCGGTCCCGCGACTCGCGTTCAGCTCGGTCTGGAAGGGCGTCACGGGGTGTGGATCGAGAAGGTGAAGTCCGGAAGTTCAGGCGATCGTTCCGGTTTGCGCCGCGGCGATGTCCTGCTGGCGGTGGACGGGCGGGATGTGGGAACGATGGAGGAGGTCGACCAACGTCTCTCGAAAATCGCGGGGAAGCGGAGCATCCGGATGCGTCTTCAGCGGGGAGGACGGACGATTGAGCTTTTCTGGAAGCGGTGAGTTGAATCGGTACGCTTAAGAGGCTCCTGTCCATGATGGGGTAGCGATTCGGTATCAACCTCCCAGCTTTCGCGCTCGGAAGGCGGAGGAAACCGGATTCATTTTGTAAAATTAATAATTTTAATTAATTTTACTTGGTGTGGCCGGGTCGATTCCTGATTCTACAGGGTGGGCTCCTCCGGGTATTTTCGGAAGAATGCTGCGAGTGCACAGGCTACCTGGGCGACGTCGAACACCCCTTCTGCTCCGTTTCGAGGTTTTCGTGAGATGGACAAAGAGGTTGGGAGGGCGGAGAAAGCGGAGATACATGAACGAGTGAGGTTCCCGATCGAGACCTTACTGGGTTGGATGGAAAGAGGAGTGGTAACTTTGTTGGCAGGTAATGTCTCGGATTGATGGACGGTTTCTCGGGTTTGTAGATCCCCGTAGTCGGGTCCGACTGCCCGTTTCGATGAATGAGGTCCTTGTTTGTCAAGGTGTTGGGACCTTGCGTGGTATCGGGCGGAGCTGTGGCACAAGGATTGCGAATATCCACGGGCACATGGACAAACGATTACTCAGAAACGGTTGTTTTGAAAGGATCGAGCGATGAAAAAAATCCTAGTAGGCTGTATCGGTTGGGCGTTGGTTGTTTCGATGGTTGGATGTCTCGATTTCTCGGTGCATAGTCGTGAGTTCAACGGGAAGCATCTGGACGAGGGCAAACAGGTCGTAACCGATTTCAGGGATCGGATGGAGGCCGGTGAATACCATGGGGCGGTCGGACTCTTCTCCGAGCAAATGTTTCAACATATGCAGAGGTCCCCAGTGGAGATTGCCGATTCGCTCCTGGCTCACAAACGTGACCGTCTTGGTGCTCTGAAGAGTTTTAAATTTTTGTCTGGCGAGGCGAGGAGTCAAAGGCAGTTATCCGGTTCGACTACCCAATGTCTTCTCCATTACGAGGTGGTGTACGAAAAGCTGACGGTTCAGGAATCCTTCCGACTTTCGAAACGGGGCGGAGATCCCTTCCAAATCGAATGGTATGGAATTCGGTGTTTGCACTGTTCTAAGGGCAAGGCGAACTCGATGTGCAGTATGAAGTCGATGGATGGAGTGAGACCGTGAACGAATCCAGTTTCAAATCCCATCGGTTGGGCAGTCTCGATCTGGATGGCAGAGAGGTTTGCTAGGTGGATGATTGCGAATCGATAGCAATCCGGTGAATGGTATGAAGCCAGATCAAACCATCACTATTTTGTACCTGACACTGATCGGTTTGATGGGCCTCGTGGTCATGGTGCGTCGTATTCGCGGCGTCCAAGCGCATTCGGGAAAGGACTTGCTGAAGACCGGGGTCTTTCTCTTCCGATGGATCGTCATCATGGTCGTATCCCCATCTTCGCACCCACCGCGCAAGAGCTACAATTCTCGCGCAAGTTTTGGAATGCAGTCACTAGTCAAAGGTTGGTCCATCGACTTTAGGAGGTTAGTCTAAATTTCATGAAGCCGTGTTTGTCTTGCGGAAAGGCGCTGAATAACGAAGTGCAGATTTGCCCCGATTGTGGGTTTGAGTTCGATAAACCCCCCTCACCCGAAGAGCCTGGAAGTGTATACCATCGCGGTTGGCTTCACTTCGATTGTGCTGATTGCGGACGTAACCACAAAGTGCGCTACGGACGCGCGGGATATGAGGGGCGATGTCGGTGCGGAGCAACGATGGTTGTTCCAGCGCATAAAAGCTTTCAAAGCGGCCAATCCATAGCGAAGGATCTTTTCGATTTCATCCTGTATGAAGTAGGGTGTTTGTTATTCGTCCTCTGGATCGTGACGATCTTGATAGCCAAGTCCTGCGAATAGAAGCACTTTCATAAGTGACTTGAAAACGGTGGTTGATCCTCCGGCCCGGTCAATTTCAGGAGCACATGGGAAGTCGACTGGTACCCAAGCCGAACCGTTTGGGTTATCTGAAGGACGAACATAAGTGACATCAGTACTGAGGCTTATGTCGGCATCGGATGAAATCAGAGCATCTGGCGCAGGACGTACTGAAGAATGCCGCCGTGGCGGTAGTATTCCAGTTCGTCCGGGGTGTCGATGCGGGCGAGGACCTCGAAAACGGTGGTCGAGCCGTCGCAGGCGGTGGCGGTGACCTGCAAGGATCCACGCGGGACCAGTTCGGTGATGCCGGTGATGGAGTAGGTCTCTTCGCCGGTGAGGCCGAGCTGGTCTCGGGACTGGCCTTGGGCGAACTGAAGAGGAAGGACTCCCATGCCGATCAGGTTGCTCCGGTGGATCCGCTCGAAACTCTCGGCGATCACCGCGTGCACGCCGAGCAAACGGGTTCCCTTGGCGGCCCAGTCGCGGGAGGATCCGGTGCCGTACTCCTTGCCGGCGATGACGATCAGCGGTACGCCGTCGGCCTGATATTGCATCGAGGCCTCGAAGATCGAGGTGGTCTCTCCATCCGGGAGGTGACGGGTCCATCCGCCTTCGGTTCCCGGGGCGAGTTGGTTTCGCAGTCTCACATTGGCAAAGGTGCCGCGCATCATCACTTCGTGGTTGCCTCGACGGGATCCGTAGGAGTTGAACGATTGGGGTTCGACTCCTCGTTCGATGAGATAGGCGCCGGCTGGAGACTCCGGGTCGATCGATCCGGCGGGAGAGATGTGGTCCGTGGTTACCGAGTCGCCCAACAGCGCGAGCACATGGGCGTTTTTGATATCCGAGAGCGGGGTCGGTTCCGGACCCATGTCGGAGAAAAAGGTAGGAAGTCGAAGGTAGGTCGAGTCCTCGGCCCACTCGAATCGATCTCCTTCGGGAATGGGCAGCGATTGCCAGCGTTGGTCACCCCGAAAGACGTTGGCGTACTGCTCGGTGAACATCCGGGACTGGAGCCCGGTGCGCATGGCGTCGCGGATCTCTTCCTGGCTGGGCCAGATGTCTTTCAGAAAGACGTCGTTGCCCTCGGAATCCTGGCCGAGCGGTTCGGTGGTAATGTCCATATCCATCCGGCCGGCGATCGCGTAGGCGACGACCAGCGGGGGGCTGGCCAGGTAGTTGGCGCGGACCCGAGAGCTGATTCGACCTTCGAAGTTCCGGTTGCCCGAGAGTACGCTGACCGCCACGAGATTGCCCGCGTCGATCGACGAGGCCACCGGTTCAGGGAGGGGGCCGCTATTGCCGATACAGGTCGTGCAGCCGTAGCCGACCACGTGAAAGCCGAGCGCTTCGAGGTCGGGAAGTAGGCCGGACTCGGTGAGGTATTCGGTGACCACCGTGGAGCCCGGGGCGAGGCTGGTCTTGACCCACGGTTTGCGGGTGAGTCCTCGCTGAACCGCTTTGCGGGCCAGCAGGCCGGCGCCGATCATGACCGAAGGGTTGGAGGTGTTGGTGCAGCTGGTGATCGCCGCGATCACCACCGATCCGTTGGAAAGTTCGAACTCATCTCCGTTCATGCGCGTGTTCTGACTCGAGGAGGCGTCGCCGGAGGCATCGAGCAGGCTGGGGAGCACGTCGGCGAATCGATTCTTGGCCTCGGAGAGCAGCACTCGGTCCTGGGGTCGCTTGGGGCCGGCCAGGCTGGGTTGCACGGTACTCAGATCGAGCCCGAGGGTGTCGGTGTATTCGGGGTCTGGGCCGTCGTCAGTGCGGAACATCCCCTGCGTACGGGCGTAGGCTTCCACGAGAGCCACTCGGTCGTCACTGCGCCCGGTGAACCGGAGATAGTCGAGTGTTTCTTCGTCGATGGGAAAAATGCCGCAGGTGGATCCGAATTCGGGGCTCATGTTGGAGAGGGTGGATCGGTTGGCCAGGCTGAGGTTGGCGAGTCCGTCCCCGTAGAACTCGACAAACTTGCCGACGACTCCCTTCTCGCGGAGCATTTCAGTGACCCGCAAGACGAGGTCGGTGGCCGTGACGCCTTCAGGGAGCGTGCCGTGCAGTTTGAAACCGACCACCTGAGGAATCAGCATGCTGATCGGTTGGCCGAGCATCGCCGCCTCGGCTTCGATGCCGCCCACGCCCCAACCGAGAACCCCGAGACCGTTGATCATGGTGGTGTGGCTGTCGGTGCCGACCAGCGTGTCGGGATAGGCCCATTGGGTGCCCTCTTTTTCCGCATCGAAGACGACCCGTCCGAGGTATTCGAGATTGACCTGGTGGACGATGCCCGTGGCGGGGGGGACGACCTTGAAGTTTTGGAAAGCGGATTGGCCCCACCGGAGAAAGGCGTAGCGTTCGAGGTTGCGTTCGTAATCTTTTTCTGCGTTCTGAAGGATCGCATCTTCACTGCCGTACGCGTCGACCTGGACCGAGTGGTCGATGACGAGTTCCGAAGGGAGAAGCGGATTGATCCGGGAGGAGTCGCCTCCGAGTGCCGAGAGAGCGTCACGCATGGCGGCGAGATCGACCACGGCTGGAACGCCGGTGAAGTCCTGCAGAATCACCCGGGCCGGGGTGAAGCTGATTTCCTGGCTTGGGGTCGCTTGTGGATCCCAGTTCAGGAGGGCTTCGATATCTTCGGAATTGACCGATTGTCCGTTTTCGTGTCGGAGGAGATTCTCGAGCAGGATCTTGAGGGAGAAGGGGAGACGAGCGACGTTGTGACCCGCTTCCTCGAGTCGTTTCAGGCTACAGATGGAGTATTTCTTGTCGCCGACTTCGAGGAGGGTTTGGGTATGGAAGCTGTCCAGGGTCTTCGTGCTCATGAGGAGATTCCGTCGATTTTGGGAACTTGAGGATTCGGTCCGAACAGATCGAGAAAGGTGTGTATTTCGGACAAGGGCGGGACATCCTATCCGAGAAGCCGACAGGTTGCCACGATTGGGTCTTCGTCCGGGCTTTCCACTCGAATCGAGATTCTGGACTTTCGTCGGATCGTTGCCGCCCCTTGCCAGAAGAGAGCAACTCAGGTAGCGGAATCGATCTCTGGGAGTGGGTTCTCATCCAGGGGATCGGAGGGCTCGTCTTCGACGCGTCGTCCGAAGATCAACAGAATCGTCAAGAGAACCGCCGCGCTGATTCCGAGGAGCACCCAGGGGGAAATCCGGTCGCCCCACAATCCGGTCGGAATGAATCCGAAAAGGAGGGCTACGGCGCCGGTGGTGAGAGCGTAAGGGAGCTGGGTTTTCACATGATCGACGTGATCGGAGGCGCTGGCCATCGAACTGAGGATGGTCGTGTCCGAGATGGGGCTGCAGTGGTCTCCGAGGATGCTTCCAGCCAGAATCGCTCCCACGGTTCCCAGGACGATGGGGTCCGCCCCTTGTCCAGTGACGAGAGCCAGCGGCACCAGGATCGGAAAGAGGATCGACATCGTGGTCCAGGAACTTCCGGTAGAAAAAGCGATGACCGCGGAGACGACAAAGGTCAGAGCGGGAAGGCTGGAGGCGGGCAGGCTCTCCCCGAGGACGTGCGTGACCCACTGCGCGGTGGAAAGGTCGTGGCAGATGGATCCGATGGCCCAGGCCAGAATGAGGATCAGGGCGGCAAGGAGGAGGGACTTCACTCCGGATATCCAGGCTTGAATCAATTCACGGACCGACAGAATACGCTGAATCCAGACTAGAAAGCCGGCGAAGAAACTCCCCGCGAAAGCTCCCCAGAGCAGGACATCGTAGGCGCTGGATCCGGAGATGATCTGGCCGAGTAAGGCGAGCCGTTCTTTCCAGGAGAGAGTGTTTCCGAAAACGAGTCGCGCCGCGTGACGAGTGTCGTGGGCGACCGTCAATCGTTCGAGGTCGTTCGCCTCGAGGTGGACTTGACCGAGCAGTTCACCGTCCGTTCCCAGGTTATGGACGCCGCTCCAGAAGAGGGCGAGGCAGGTAAACCCGATCAGAAAAAGGATCGGAAGCATTCCGTTGATCGCGCGGCAAGGGATGTCGTCCTGGGTTTCGCCGGCGGCAATATCTTGATCGACCAGGGGTTGAGCGCCATCTCGAAGAGGTTTGCCTTCGAGGCGAGCGCGTCGTTCGGCGCGGCGCATGGGGCCGAAATCTCGCCCCAGAAGAGCGACCGCGAAAACGAAGAAGAGGGCGAGCAAGCTGTAGAAACGGTAAGGAATGGAGCGGAGAAATACCACGTAAGGTTCCGCCTGCACTCCGGCGATTCGGTAGGCGTCTTCGATCCGTCCCAGTTCGAAGCCGATCCAGGTCGAGATGAGCGCAATGCCGGCGATCGGAGCGGCGGTGGAGTCGACCAGGTAGGCCAATTTTTCACGAGAAACCCCGAGTCGGTCGGTCAGTGGGCGCATCGAGTTGCCCACGAGAAGGGAGTTGGCGTAGTCGTCGAAGAAGATGACCGATCCCATGGTGCAGGTGGCAAATTGGGCGCTGCGTGGGCCGCGGGCGATGCGCGCGAGAAGTCGGGCGATTCCGATCATTCCGCCCGATCGAGAGAGAATACCGACCATGCCCCCCAGGGCCAGGCTGAAGAAGAGGACTTTGACGTGGTCTGGGCTGCTGGCGACCGACTGCACCAGGTAGGTATCAAAGACTCGTTGCAGGGCAAAGCAGGCGTGTTTCCAGTCGTAGGCGTTCTGGAGGAGAAAAGCTCCGGACCAGAGGGCCAGGAGCAGAGCGAGAAGAATTTGGCGAAAGAGCAGAGCCAGCACCACGGCGACGATCGAAGGGATGAGCGAGTACCAGCCGGGAAGCTCCCAGAAGTCGTGACTCGAAGGGACTGGAGCTGTGACCTGTATGAGAGGAGTATTCGGGTGTTTCAGGCGGACCCGCTTATAGTGAATGAATCCGTTTGTGAAGGGGCCGGTACGATCCAGGTCGATCCAACGATTCGATTTGTCCCGGATCTGAATGTTCTTCAGTTCGACGCTTTGTTGGAAAGATTCCAGAAGGTTCTCATTCCGGTCGAGTGCTCGGATCTGCAGGGCGAAGTGGCCGGCCTCGATAAGGCCGGCAAGCTGATGTCGGGAGTCGATGTCCGCCGAACTTTCAGGCGGGTAGATCGAGATCCGAAATTGATGGGGACTCTCCGCGGCGACCGTACCGGTGAGCAGGGTCAGCAGAAAAACAAGGGGGGGCAAGGGGCCGATTCGTGGGAGTCTGCGCATCGTGGCCGAGGCTTCAGGGGCGATGAGGATTCTCGACGGGACGATACCGGGGAGGTGTTGTTTTTGCAAACTTCGGGCTGTACGAATACAGTGCTTGGCGAGATGACCATGCGACCGTTGACACGTCTGGATGCGAATATTCCCGTCACGATTGACGGATGTTCTGGAGGGTGGACTCAGCACCTTTCCCTGGAGTCGATCTCGATCGACGGCGCGGGGGCGCTGGGAATCGGATCCAGGGTGGAAATGATCGTGCAGGCGCGCGATGATTTTCAGATTCCTCTGACGGGAACCGTTCGTTCGGTGGAAACGGGGCCGGTCGGGCCTCGGGTGTCTGTGGTGTTCGATCCCCTGGATCCCCAGGGGTCCGAAGGGCTCACCGCGTTACTCAGTGGTCTCAGGAAGTCCGCTCACCTGTCGATTTGTGCCACCGAAGATGTTGAATCGGATCGAATGGATTCCGGTTTTGATGCCTGGCGTTTTCCTCACGTTTCATTACCTGAAATCGATGCCGGAGAGATCGATGTTCGGACCGAATTTCTGGGGAAAGAGTTCGCGGCGCCGATTCTGATCTCCGGAATGACGGGAGGATCGCTTCCCGCCGGGGAGATCAACCGTTCTCTGGCGACAGCTGCTCAGGAGTTGGGGATCGGGATGGGGCTGGGTTCCCAGCGGGCTATGCTGGAAGACCTCTCCCTCCAATCGACTTATGAAGTTCGAGATGTGGCTCCCGATATTCTCCTTCTGGCCAATCTCGGGGCGGTTCAGCTGGGGAAGGGGCTGGGGGTGGAAGCGTGCTCGGAAGTGGTGGAATCGGTCGGGGCGGACGCGCTGGTTCTACATCTCAACCCGTTGCAGGAGATGGTGCAGCCGGAGGGAGATCGCAACTGGAAGGGGATTCTCGAACGTATCGCCACGGTCTGCGAGGAACTCGCGGTGCCCGTTGTGCTCAAGGAGACCGGAGCGGGGATGGGGGGCAAGATGGGGTCGATTGCGGAATCGGTGGGGGCGGCGGCGCTCGATGTCGGAGGAGCCGGAGGGACTTCTTGGGGATATATCGAAGGGTTTCGCAGCGAGAATCCTGTTCGTCGTCAAATCGGAGAGACTTTCCGGAACTGGGGAATCTCAACTTACGATTCGATTCGGGCTCTCCGCGAAACGACGGCGATACCTCTCGTGGCTTCGGGGGGGGTTCGCAGCGGTTTGGAAGTGGCCAAGGCGATCGCGATCGGAGCCACGGTTTGTGGTTCGGCGCTGCCTTTTTTTCGCGCGGTTCGAGAAGAGGGTGTTCAGGGAGTCTGCGCTCTGGCCAATCGGTGGGTCGAGGAGTTGAAAATTGCCATGATGTGCACGGGTTCGGGCGATCTGACCGCGCTCGGCCGAGTGCCTCTGATCCGATCGAAAAGTTGAGGAACTCCTCCTGAAGAGTTGACCCCCTATGTGCGGGCTCTACAATGACGACCACCTGTTGGTGATTTTTGGAGTGAGGAGATTCCGATGATTCAGCGCTTGGTCTGTTTAACGTTGGTGGTAGCCGTCACTGTTTTTGGCGTGACTGTACTCACGGTTCCTGATGCTCGTTCGCAGGAGTCCCCGGGAATGAAAGTGGGGACGGTGGATCTGCTGGCTGTTTTTCAGGGTTACAATCGGGTGAAGGATCAGCAGGTGCGTCTTCAGGCCGAGTATCAGAAATTGACGGCCCAGTTGCAGCAGAAGCAGAAGTCTCTTCAGGATCGAGTGAAGACGATCGGAAAGCTGGATGCGGTCAAGAGGAGGTTGGAAGAAAAGTCGATTCAGGAGTCGATTTTCGAACTCGATTTCGAGTCCAAGTGGTCGCAACGATCGGCCGCGCTGGATTCGAATCAGTTGACCTGGGGGATCTATGCCGAGGTGCTCGAAGAGATCGATCGGACGGCCAAGGCGAACGGATACGATTACGTGCTGAAGGCCGAGTCGGGTGAATTCAAGGTGAACCCGGAAGTTGATGCGATGAAAGTCATCGGGATCCGTCAGCTTCTGTATCACAATCGAGAACACGACCTGACCCAAAAAGTGCTTCGAGGGTTGAATCAGAAGTACGCACGTAAGAACCGATAATCGGTTCGGTATTCGTGACGATCGAAAAGCGTTTGAGAGAGGTCGGTCAAGGGCATCTGGCCGATCATCTGGCCCGGCTTGATAACGAGGAGCGGCACCGATTGGTTTCCCAACTCGAACGGATCGATCTGGAGTCGGTCGAGCGGCGGGTCGCCATGCATCTGGATAGCGGAGTAACGGCCGAAGAGTTGCGTTTCGAACCGGTCGATGCGATCGAAGTTCCTCGAGAGATGCAGGAGCAACAGAGAGCGGAGATCAGTCGAGAGATCGGCCTGGAGGCGATTGCCTCGGGGCGGTTGGGGCTTTTGATGGTTGCGGGAGGGCAAGCCACTCGCCTGGGGATTTCCGGTCCCAAGGGTTTGGTCCCGATCGGGCCTATTTCCGGCAAAAACCTTTTTCAGTGGCACGCAGAAAAGATCCTGGCACTGGGAAAACGGGTGGGGCGATCGTTGCCCTGGATGGTGATGACGGGACCGGCCAACGACGAAGAGACTCGGCAGTCGTTCGAAGCGCAGGGTTATTTCGGAATGCCCAAGGAGGATATTTTCTTCTTTTGCCAGGGAACGGTTCCTGCGGTGGATTTGAAGGGGCGAATGTTTCTCTCCTCACGAGACGCGGTTTTCGAAAATCCCGATGGTCACGGAGGTGTCCTCGAAGCGTTGAAATGTTCGGGCGGGTTTTCCTGGCTGGAGGATCGCGGAGTGGATCAGTTGTTCTACTTCCAGGTTGATAACCCTTTGATTCGGGTCGGAGATCCGGTTTTTCTGGGGCACCATCTTCAGGCTCGAGCCGAAATGAGTTCGAAGGTGGTGGAGAAATTCGATTCGGATGAAAAAGTGGGAGTGGTCGGCAAGCTGAACGGGCAGACTGCGGTGGTCGAGTATTCCGATCTCCCCGAAAAGTTTTGTCGCCAGACCGATGACGAGGGGCGGTTGCGTTTCCGGCACGGGAATATGGCGGTCCACCTGTTCTCCTGTCCGTTTCTGGTTGAACGGGGAGCCCGGGTGGAGGAGAGTCTCCCCTTTCATGTCGCCTGGAAAACGATTCCTCACCTCGATGCCTCGGGGAAGATGGTGCAACCTGAGGCGCCTAATGGACTCAAGTTCGAGCGCTTCGTTTTCGATCTTTTGCCTCACGCTTCCTCGAGTGTGACGATGACTGTCGAGAGGAATCTGGAATTCAGCCCGGTCAAGAATCGAGAAGGAAACGATTCCCAGGAGAGCGCTCGTCGCGACCTGGTCGAACTGTTTGCTCGTTGGCTGGAGTCGGCTGGTTTGGATGTCCCCCGGAACGATCAGGGAGCCGTTCGCGCTCCGATCGAGATCGCTGCCGGGTGGGGTCAGGATGAACAGGAGGTTCGGGCCCGACTGGTGGGTGACGATGAGGCGCGGGAGCGGATTCGCGGCCTACTGGAAGAGGGCAAGCCGATTTTTCTGGAGTAAATCCCAAGTCGGAACGGAGATATCGCTTTCAGATCAGGAGCGAGATCGTGCGGCTAGACCGAGAACTTTTGCGTGTGGGTTTGCCTGGGAAAGAAAAAAGACAGGCCCAGCCCGAAGACCCACAAGAGAGTTCCCAGCAAAGTGTAATCAAGAGTGGCTCGATGTCGGTCAGGGTATTCGAAGCGATAGAAAGAGCCGATCGCGGAGTGCTCATAGGTCCAGGAGCGGCGGAGAAGATCCTCCTCCAGAAGTCCTCCGGATGCGACCAGGATGGGGTTGGACAGAAGGATCCACTCGATTCGCTCTGGGCGTTTTTCCTCGGGGGCGGCTTCGATCCAGGAATTGCTCCAGAGGAAGTTCGAACAGACGGCGAAATAGAGGATCAGTGACACCGCAGCGGAGGCTGCGGGGGGGGAGATTCGGGCTCCGAAAAGATAGAGACCCAGGTAGGGGAAGCTGGAGAGAACGAAAAAGAGGGTGGTCGGAAATACCGGAGGGCGATCGGCGCCTACTCGCAGGAGAAGGATCCCGTGGGCGAACGATACCAAGAGCAGGCAGCTAAGAGCGACCCGAGACTCCCGGAGGTAGTTGCGAGGACTGTTCCGATCGAGGGGGCCCAGGGCCACCGTTACGAGCAGGGTCACCAGAAGGACAACGGGAATGGAGAGAAGGGTCAGAATCTCCGGGAGTGAAGTCGTGTTCGATGGGCTAGGTAACTGGCTCGCGAGGACGGCACGACCGATCTCCAGGAAGAGGAGATAAGCGGCCACCCCCAGGAGGGTGGCCAAAATCGGTTTACGGTTTACTCGTAGCAATGATTGAGGGCCAAAACGGCGTAGATCGTGGCCAGTGTGGGATCGCCTTCCCACCAGCGAGGATTCTCGTTTTTCCAGGAGCCGAACCCGTCCGAGTTTTCATCGGTATCCTGGAGGCTCAAAAGGTGATTGCAGAGTTCGTTTCGCCAGTTGTGCGTTTTTCCATCCGAGTCGGTGATCGTATCGATGTCATACACCTTCAAGGCTTTGGCGAAGGTGTGGTAGTAGTAGTAGAGGCCTTGCGCCCCCATGTTCGGGTTTTCGGTGATCGAATAGTGTTTTCGGATCCAGTTCACCGCGGCTTCCACTCGCGGGTCTTTCCGATCGACTCCGGCGTAGATGAAACTTTTGATCCCGGCATAGGTCATGCTTCCGTAGCTGGTGAACGCTGTGGTTCCATCCGGCTTCTTCTCTTTTCCGGCCGGGCTGTTGCCGGGGTAGTAGACAAATCCTCCGTCTTCGCTTCCTCCCCGAGCCCATTTCTGATCGTTGGATTCACTCCGGTTCTGGCATCGTTGGAGAAACTGGAGGGCTTTCTGGAAAAAAGGATCGTCTTCGGGGACACCGGCCTTGCGCATCGCTTCGATCGAAAGCTGAATGTTGCTCATGTCGGGGCGTTGATCGCCGCCGTAACCGACTCCCCCGTAGAATTTGTCCTTGGAGGTGTATCCTTCCTGTTCATCCACCTGGATGCCTCGGAGGAACTTTTTGGCCCGGGGAATCGCCTTGTCGATCCGAGCCAGGAGTTCAGGATTTTTGAAGACTTTCTTGGCTTCCAGGAAGGCAAGAAGAGCGACAGACGTGTTGTAGTTGGGAAGTGTTTTCTTGTAGACCCCGCCGTCCTCTTTCTGGATCGAAAGGAGAAACTCGATGGGACGTCGGACGAAGGGACCGTCTTCATCGCTATATTTGCGCGGGCTTTTCATGAAGGCGATGGCGGCAAGAGCCGTGATGCCAGGGTGGCCCCAGTGCCCTTCGGGGGTCTGGGTAGAGCGCAGAAATAAAAGGCCGTGGTCGACGCTTTTCTTGACCTTCTTCTTGATTTGCGGGTCGATATCCGAAGATTTGGTTTCGTCGGCAAATCCGTTGGGTAGTAGGAGGAGTAAAATCAGAAGAATGGGTATCGATTTGATGGTATGCATGATCAATCTCGTGGCGAAGAAAAGGGCGCGGTTTCAGAAAGGATTCCCCTTCGGTTTTTTGTCGAGCGGGGTTCCGATTCGTGGGCGACTCGTAAAGTGCAGGCGGATGGGCCGATCTGGGGTGACCGGTATTCTGTCTTCTTGACGTTTGGGAAGTGTGGGAGGTTCGACTTTTTTCAAAAAAGTGTCGCTTGCTCCCGGAATGTAGGTATCAAGACGATAGCTTAATGAAAAAGTCCATCCGATATCACTGTACAGTTGTTTTCAGTTCTTTTACGAGATACCACTTGGGATCGCAAGAACTGGGTCGAGAGGTTTTGGGGTGAATATTCAGTATCTGATCACCGAACTCGAGGTGGGTGGAGCAGAAAAAGCGCTGTTTCAACTCGTTCTCGGAGTACGAGACCGTGGTCATCGGGTTCAGGTCGCTTGTCTGGACCGAGCCGGTCCGGTGGCGTCGTGGCTACGCGATGCGGGGGTGGAGGTGCTGGATCTGGATATTCGACGTTCTCCCCGGAAAGGCTGGAGGCGTTTGCGCCGCTGGATTGATGAAGGGCAGGCCGAGATTCTTCATACCTACCTGGCTCATGCGAATCTTCTGGGACGGTGGGGAGCTTTTCAGCCAGGAGGGCCTCGGGTCATTTGCGCGGTGCGCGTGGCCGAACGAGAGCGGAGAGAGCATCTGCTCCTGGATGCCTTGTCTCGAAGGCTTGTTCATCGCTATGTGGCGGTGAGTGAGGCGGTAGGCCACTTTCATGCGCAACGCATCGGAATTCCCCGGTCGAGAATGGTGGCGATCGCCAACGGGGTGGATTCTGCCCAGTATGAGGCGACGCCGATGCCGGAAACGTCGCGACCCCGAATTCTTTTTGTCGGGCGTTTTCATGCCCAGAAGAGGCCTCTGGATCTCCTTCGGGCTCTGGCCCAGTTGGTGCGATGGGAGATCCCGTTCGAGGCTCGTCTGGTTGGGGAAGGACCGCTACGGGAACAGTTGCTTGATCGAAGAGTTCGGTGGGGGTTGGAGGATGTGCTGGAGATCCAGTCGTTTCAGTCCGAAATCGGGAAAGAATATCGAGAGGCTCATCTGCTCTGTCTTCCTTCTCTCTGGGAAGGGATGCCGAACGTGGTTCTGGAGGCGATGTCGTCGGCTCGACCGGTGGTGGCCACTGCGGTGGGAGGGACCCCCGAGGTGGTTGTGGATGGAGAGACCGGAATTCTGGTTCCTCCAGGAGATCCGTCCAGCCTGGCCCGTGCGCTGGCCATCGTGCTCACGGATCGAGAGCTTCAGAGATCGATGGGGCAAGCGGGTCGGCGCCGGGTTGTAGAGGGGTTTCGACCTGAATGGGTGGTGGATCGTCACCTCGCGCTTTATGACGAGGTTTTGAAAGACGGTTCTCGAGGTCGGTGTCAACATTGACGGTGAGAGGGAGGCCTCCCATAATGTGCCGCCTTTACTGTCCGGTCAGGATTCCGGAAGTGGAGGCTGACGGGGGATCATGAGCAGTTCAAATACATCTGACGGTTCCGGTGTCTGGGCGATTTTGCGCCCGGTTGCTGCCCGTCTGTCGATCCCCCATCTACGGGTCGAAGATCGTCTCGAAACGGTCCTGGAGGCCGCAATGGCTCTTTCGGGAGCATGCCGAGGGTTTGTTCAGCAGGGAGGTCAAGGAGCCACGCCGGGGATGGGCTTCGGAATCGATGACGATGGAAATCGGCTGGATTCGGTCACTCCTCTGGCCCGTTCCGTGATCGGTGAGATTCTCGAAGAAGGGAAACGCATCGAGGCTTCCGGGGAAGCTTTGGATTCACTCGCTTCGGATATCGGTTCGGTGGAGGCCGTTGTGGGGATCCCGCTTTCGATTTCTCTTCATGTCGAGAAGGAGGTCGAATCGGAACGGAGGCGACTCCATGTTGTGGATGCGAAGGTCGCGGTGGGAGCACTGGTCCTCGAGTTCGATCTGGGGGACCCGGAGGAGGAGTCCTTCGCTCCTCTGGAGCTCCTGGCTGAAATGGCCGCTTCGGCGATACGAAGAGAGCAAAGTCACGGTCGGGAAGTTTTGGGGTCGAAGGTTTCGATGGCCGGCCCCACAGAGTTGTGGACAAGGCTCGAAGAGGAGATTCGTGCGAATGTTTCTCCGCGGGTTCCATTTGCGTTGTTACTCCTGAGGATTGATGAGGGGACAGAATCCGGCTCGAGATCTGAATCGAACTTGAATCGTTCTTTTTGGATTGAAGTCGGAAAAGCGCTTGTTTCGAATAGCCGAGATGTGGACCTCTGCGCCCGAATGACTGGTGAAGAGTTCTCCGTTCTCTTGCCGGCGACTGACAGGAAAGGTGCGGAGTCTTTTTCAGAGCGGATGGCACAGGTTTTAGGACAATTAGAGCCTCTGGATGGAGGGGGTGGAGTTTCCGTTTCGTTTGGTGGCGCGATCTGTCCGGAGGATGGCGATTCGGGATGGGATCTGATGCGAGCAGCTCGATCGAGACGGGAGCAAGCCCGACAGGAAGGCGGAGGAGTTTCGTTGCTGTCGGGAGAGGGGCTTGTCAGTGAAGAGTTGGGGATTCAGGAGACGGTCGACTCACTGTTCCATGGGTCTGATGTGCAGATTCGTGAACGTGTTTCGGGTTGGATGGAATGCCAGTCTTGCGCCTTCAGGGGAGATTACGAAGGGGTTCTTCGCCAGCTCAAGGGGTTGTTGGACGTTCAGGAAGTTTCCCTCTGGAAGGGGCATGATTCTCGAAGTTTAGAGGGAGTTCTGGGTCTTTCGAGGTCCGGAGAGGTGGTCGAGGCGGAGATGCTGGAGGCTCCCCCCGGACTTCTCCGCGACGATGCGAGGCGATCGGGAACTCCGTGGATCGTTGGAGCCGAGGGTGAACCTTCTTCGCTAGCGATACCGCTTGTGTCTTGTGGGCAGCTCCAGGGGGTGGTGTACCTGGCGGGGATCGATGTCTCAGAGGAGGTGCGGCCGATTCGCCTCTACCTGACCGCTCTGGTGTCTTCACTGGCGTTTGCGATCGCCTCGCCGGGAGCGGAGGGGGCGTGGCAGAAAGCGCCCGATGCAAAGGTTTCGGAACGGGCGGCTCCTCTGGAACCCGAGGCGGCGCTTCCTTCGATGCGTGGAAGGCTCAAATACTCTTACGATGAGATCATCGGGGAGAGTCCGGCCATGATTTCTCTTCTGGAGATTCTGGATAAGGTGGTGGATAGCGAGGTTCCGGTTTTGATTCAGGGAGAGAGTGGTACGGGAAAGGAACTCGTGGCCCGCGCGATTCATCGGCTCGGCCCTCGGAAGAAAAAATCCTATGTCAGCGAGAACTGCGCTGCAGTGACAGAAACTCTTCTGGAAAGCGAACTGTTCGGGTACATGAAGGGCGCCTTTACCGGAGCCGGGCAGGACAAGAAGGGTCTCTTCGAGGTCGCGGACGGTGGAACGCTTTTCCTGGATGAGGTGGGTGACATGAGTCTGGGTATGCAAAAGAAATTGTTGCGTGCTCTTCAGGAAGGCGAAATCCGTCCCGTGGGAGGAAAGGGAGTTCGTCATGTCAATGTGCGTGTCCTCAGCGCCACCAATCGCGATCTCAAGAAGGCGATGGGAGAAGGGGCATTTCGGGAAGATCTTTACTATCGACTCAATGTGGTCAATGTGGTGTTGCCTCCGTTGCGGGAGCGGGATGGAGATATCCCGCTCTTGCTAGAATTTTTCCTCGAGAAAACGGTCGGGGAACTCGGGGTCGGGAGTCGTGAGCTTGCGGCCGAAACGCGGGCAGCCCTTTTCGCTCACGATTGGCCGGGGAATATCCGGGAGATGGAAAACGAGGTGAAGAGAATCGTCGCTCTGGGAGATGAAATCATCACTCCGGATATTCTCTCGCCTAGGATTCTCGAGAATTATCGTCTCCAAGAGGCCGATTGATCCTGGATCTTACTCTGTCTCTTCTTGCAGGATCGACTGCTCGATCCGGTGTCCGACAGCATCGGGACGCTCATCCGGTCGGATCTCGATCTCCTCGAGGCGATCGATCAGTTCTTGTTCGAAATGGAGGCGAGCTTTTTGTCGAGCTGCGTGAGCTCGACGGCGCAACTGGGTTTCCACTTGGACCCGATCTCCGGGAGAAATCGTCCCTTTCTCGATCAGTTCAAGGGTTAGCTTGCTCGTCACGTTTTTGATGGCTCGTGAGAGTTTGCGGGATGGGAGGAAACGTCGAAGAGTTCCCGCGATCTCGCTTCCGGGGCGGGCGAGAAGGCGATGCAGGAGACGCGAAGGGAAAAGGGCGCGGCGAAGGCGCGTTTCCTCATAGATTACCTGGCAGAGCGTGAGTGAAGTGATGTCTTCGCCGGTTTCATTATCCTCGACCGTGACCTCCTGACCTGCGCGAACGAAACGAGCGATTTCCCGCAGAGTCACATACCTTTTTTCGGAGAGGTCGTACAGTTTGCGATTGGTGTAGCGACGGATGGTACGCACAAGCTTTATGATACTTCACACCGATTCTTCCCGACAGGGAGGGAAGCGGAGTCTTTCTGAGCAGAGGATCGGTGGGGCGAAGCCTGTATACTGCCCAGGGGATTTTATCTGTTTCGTTTTCTGAGAGAGTTCGTGATGCGTCGCATCTTGCTTTCTTTCAAAAAAGGTTTTCTTTTCCGGCTGTTGTTATCGACTGCCCCGGTGTTTTTTCGGGCTTATATGGGGTTTGTCCATCTCACGAGCCGAAAAACCTATATCGGAATGGAGGAGTCGCTCTGGAAGCCACTTCGTCGAGGGGAGAACCTCTTCGCCGCGATCGCCCACCAAGATGCACTGATCGCCGCGTATGAATATCGGGGAAGCGGATTTTTGATCCTGATCAGTCAGAGTCGGGACGGTGACCTGATCGCCGAAATCAGTCATCGGCTGGGATATGGCACGGTACGCGGGTCTTCCAGTCGGGGGGGCAGAGCGGCTGTTCGGGAACTTCAGGAGCATTACGAGGCACATCGAGAGTCGGGTCGAGGATTGCTCACCGCGATCACAGTGGATGGACCGCGAGGGCCGGCATTTCAGATCAAGCCGGGAGTTGTCCATCTGGCTCGAAAGACAGGAAGCGGAATTGTGATTCAGCGGGGCTGGGCCAAGCACAAGATTCTTCTCAAGAGTTGGGATCGCACGGTGATTCCACTTCCCTTCAATCATTTTGTGTTTCATTTTGAAGGGCCGTTTCAGGTCCCTCCGCTGGAAGGTGGTGAAGATTTTGACCAGTTTCGGCTGAATATTGAGGGACACCTGCGTCGTCTTGCCCTGCGAAGCGTCGAGGTTTTTCCCGGTTTCGGGCTCATGACCTCTTCTCGTAGGAGACAGATGGGCAGTCGCATCGATCCGGCGGCTTTTTTCGGTAAATCGTGGTTTTCTCCCCCGGTTTCCAAAGGGAAATGAGTTCGATTGCTTTCTGAGTGAGCAAGTTTTTCGGAACATTTCGGGTGGATATGGGTTTCATCTATCTGGAAGGAGATGGCCCGTCCGTGAAATCGGTCGGATTCAAACTGGGGAGTTAGAGAGTACAACATGGTTTCGGGATCTGAACGGTGCGATGCGGTGCGGTCGGAGTTGACCGCTTTGCTGGATGGAGAGCTTCCTCAGGAAACAGAAGAGGAGGTGTCTGGCCATCTGCGAGAATGTTCTTCTTGCATGCGGGAGAAGCGAGCTCTGGAGCAGACCTGGGATCTGCTCGAACTTCTGGAGTCGATCGAGCCCAAAGAAGAGGAGTCGCCCCGTTTTCGGGAACGAGTCCGGGCAGCTCGAACTCGGAGGCTGTACAGGCGTGTGAGCCTCTCGGCAGCGGCCGCAGTTCTTCTCGGGGCGCTGGCCACCTTGTTCTGGAATCCAGCCGCTTCGAGCCCTTCGGGTGAATTCGAAGAGGTGGATCGCGAGGTGATTGCCAATCTGGATCGACTGGGCCAGGAAGGGTTCGATATCGGCCTCAAAATGGCTTTACTGAATAATCTTCACGTTCTGGATCAGTTCTCGGTTTCTGATCTGGAATGGATCCGGGCGACACGATTCGAGGATCGTGACGTTTCTGGAGGCCGTTAGTTTGTATCTCTTTAGATCGCATCGGTTTATGTTGTTTTCTGCCGGCTCTGAACGATTCCTCGCCACTCGGTTCCGGGGTGTGGGGTTGCTGTGCCTTGTTTTCGCTCTTCAGGGCGGTGTGTTCGGGGTTCAGTCCCAGGAGGCCCCATCGACTCAAAAGAAGGAACGCTACGCCAAGAATCTGGCTCGCTGGAAAGCGATGTCCGATTCGGAGCGAGAGGAGGCGCGGGAGCGATTTCGGCGCTGGAATGCCCTTACGGACAGTCAACGGAGTGAACTCGCCAAGAAGATGGCCGAATACCGATCGTTTTCCGGTCAGCGCAAGCGATCTTTTCAGCGTCTTGCCAAGGCCTATTTTGCCGCCACTCCCCAGGATCGGCGCAAACTCGAGGAAAAACACGAGGTTTGGTCGCGGTTTTCACAGGAAAAGCGCTTTGTCTTGCGCGCCGCCCTGGATGGGATCCATGGGCTCCCCGCTGAGCACCGAAAGAGATGGAACTCCTTGAGTTTCAAGAAGAAGCGAGGAATTCTCCGGAAGTTTTTTCGGACAGCTCGGAGCGATCAGCAGTTTGATCTGGGGAAAATCGTGAGGAAAGGCAGGGAAGAGCAGGATGCCTCCATGCAGCGGTTTTTCTGGATGAACCGTCATCGACTCTCGACGATCTTCGAATCGCTTGGCAGGATTCCGGGTGGACACTGGAAAACCAGGGTCCCTTTCCCCCTCTCGCCTGAGCTTCACCGAGGGTGGCGACGTCTTTCTGAGGTCGAAAGGTGGGAAATCCGACGGCGGATCGAATCTCAACCCCCTGAAACGCAGAAAGAGGATTTCGAGCGTATTCTCCGGGAAACCGTCCGGGATTGACCCGATTCGATGGAGTTTCAGAATCAAACCTGGTACAAGGTTCCAACATTTCTTGAAGTCCTACGTATCTTCTTGGTTATTCCTATATTCAGGAATTCATTCGGATACTTACGAATAAGTTCCGATTTTGATCCAACCCAACCCCTTCCTATACAGGAGATTACACGATGAGCCGGTTCCTTTTGATGCCGCTCGCTATTTCCCTGGTTTTCGTTTCGCTCTTTTCGCCGGTCGTGGCGCAAGGAAATGGAACCCAAGACGAATACGGGCAATTGGTTCGTAAGGCCGCTGAGGTCCTGCGTAACATGACGATGCAGGAGCAGAGCGAATTTCGACGGTCTTTCGATGGGCTTTCCTCTCGTGAGGAGAAGGTCATCTACCTGCGCAACTTCTTGAAACAGCGCAAGGGAGCGAATCCGGCTCTCCCGAACATGCAAAACATGATGCAGGACACGATGCGTCGTGTGCAGAACATGTCCCCCAAGGAGCGTGCTCAGATGCTCGAAGGGGTTCGGGATATGTACAAGAACATGCCGCCCGAACAGCGGCGCATGATCATGGATCAGCTGAAAAAGGGTGGAATGGATAAGCTCAAGCAAGTTCTCGAGCAGAGTCCTCTGGGCAACAAAGACGGAGAACCTTCCCGTATTCAGAAGACCGTTGAGCAGGTTCAGCAGATGGCGCAGGAATTTCGTCGTTACTACGATTCCTATCAGAACATGCCTGAAGAGCAACGTCGTCGTCTCATGGAAGACGCACTTGAAGGCGTTCAGATCTACTTCGAAGACATGATTCTTCCTGAAATCGAGCAGCAGTTGGCTCGTTTTGAGCGTCGACTCAAGAAGAACTCCGAGAAGTTCGAGAAATTCATGAAATTGCCCGAGAACAAGAGAATGGACGCTTTTCGAGGAGAACTCGAGCAGACGGCTCTTCGTGCCTGGGACAGCCTTCCTCCTCAGATTCAGGATCAACTGGGCGATCGGGTCCGAGACTTCCTCAAGAAAATCGGTCGTTCGAAAGGCCCCAAGCGTGGTGACGCTTCTTTTTTCAATTTCGAAGACCACAACAACCGGCACCGTGGAGACCGATCCCGTTGGACGAATCGATCCCGCGGTTCCAATCGGGGCGATTGGCGGAGAGGGTCGGACGAAAGGGAGCGTGAGATTCGCCGACGGGTAGCCGGCTTCTTGCGTAAGCTGGCAGATCGTATCGATCCTGAATCGAGTCATCGGGGTCGGAAGGAAGATCATCGCGGGGGACACTCCTGGGATCGTGATCGCCAACGCCATGGTGGCCAAGATCTGGAAGAACTCCATCGTCGTGCCTTCGATCGAAACATGGGTCCCAAGGAGCGCGACCAGATGATGGAGCGTCTTCGCCGGATGCGTGAGCGTTTGAAAGATGCGGATCCGCAAGAGCGGCGAGAAATGCTGGAAAAAATTCATCGCGGCATGCGAGAGAGAGAGCATGGCGATATGGATCGGGATGATCGACGTAAAAGGCCAGATAATCGCAAAGACGCGCCCAGAAAAAAACGTTCTGGTCGTCGGGGCGACGCCTGATCACCGACCCGATTGTTGGATCAATTCGGATTAACACCCTTCCGTATGTCATGTGCGGAAGGGTGTTTTCGTCCAAGGCTTTTATGTCAAAGGCCCTTTTGTTACAGAGTGTTTACGTGAGATCGAAGCGTTCAGATGTATTCTCATGGTGACATGAACATTCCGCCTGTCGGGGATGTTGGCCTGTTTCTGGTGTCTTCTCCTCGAGGTTTCTCAAGGGTTTACATGGGGAGGGGGTGTTCATGACTTCGGACAGGAAGGGGAATTGTTCGAGTTTTTGATCTGAGGAGAGGTTCTTTTGGCAGCAAGACCGTCTCACCACAATTTTTCATCTGGGGGCGTTTTGTTCCTCATTTTTTCGGGTATGACGTACACTCCTGGTTCATCGTGAAAACACGCCGACGCATCCTGGTGATCGAGGACGATTCCGCGATCCGACAATCGATTGTTCTTGCTCTTTCTAGTCGAGGAGACGAGTCGATCGAGGTCGATCGGGGAGATCATGGCCTCGAAATCGCTCTACGGGCGGATTGTGATCTGGTCCTGCTGGATATGATCTTGCCCGGTATTCACGGTCTCGAGATATTGCGTGCGGTACGGGAAAGTCGACCCATTTTGCCTGTGATCGTGATGACCGCACTGGGGGCCGAGGACGATCGTGTTCGCGGACTCGAGCAGGGAGCGGACGATTACGTGGTCAAGCCGTTCAGCGCGCGGGAACTGTTGGCACGAATCGATGCGGTGTTACGGCGTTCCGCTGAACGCCCTCAAGATGTGGAAAAGATCGCCATACCGGGTGGAAAGGTCGACTGGAATCGCAGGGAGGTGCTCTACGACGATGGGGCGCGCTTCGAACTGTCGGAGCGAGAGGCGGATTTTTTGCTCTATCTGGTTCGACATGCGGGAAGAGCGATCTCGAGAGAGGAACTGCTCGAGCGAGTATGGAAGATCCCATCCGAACATGTTCATACCCGGACCATCGATATGCATGTCGCGCGACTTCGTGAGAAACTTCGAGATGATCCCAAAAAACCGGAGCTTCTCGTCACAGTGCGTGGAAAAGGATATCTATTTTCCAGGGAGCAAATCCGATGAGATCTCCTCGGCTTCCTTGGTTGGTCTTCGGGATGGTACTCCTTGTCGTCTTGGTCGTGATGGGGTGGGTCAGTTCTCGACTCCTGAAACTAGATGCTAGTGGACAGGAGATGCGGCAGGTCGCGCATCGAGAAGAGCGTATTCGTCTGGCTCTCTGGAGAATGGATGCGATCGCTGCCAGTTTGGTGGCGGATGAGTGGGGGCGTCCCTATTTTCATTATGCGGCCTTTCACGCACCCGGGAGAGCGTATGGGAAGATGTTCGAGTCACGTAGGCCGGGGGAGTGGGTTATTCCGTCCCCTCTCCTTCTGGGTCATTCTCCTCATATCCATCTTCACTTCCAGGTAGGGTCGGACGGTCGTGTCGAGTCTCCGCAGGTTCCCACAGGTGACTGGGAACGTCTGGCCGTGGAAAAATATGATATCGAATCCGTGTTGGCAAAAAGACGGAGCGGAGTGGAATCTCTGGGACACCTACTGAAGTTTCAGTCGCTCCGCAAACGATTGACCGATCCCAGGGAGGAGTTTTCCATTTCCACCCCCATCGTCGATCTGGAGCCCTCATCGCGGTCGAATGAGGATGTACAGACCGCCATGAATCAACAGGAATTTCAGAAGCGGTTGAATTCATACAGCAATACATGGAAGAGCAGAAAGGAACAATCAGCGCAAAATTTTCCGGAGAAACGAACCGCGACGGAATCTACGCCGGACCCGGTCCTCGAAGGTTCCTTTCGTGCTCTTTGGGAAGAGGGAGAGTTGCTGCTCGCCCGACGCGTGCTGGTGGGAAATCGAGAATACGTTCAAGGTTGCTGGATCGATCGACAGGCTCTGGAGCGAGATCTTCTGGCAGAAATTTCGGACCTTCTCCCTCGGTCGGAGTTGAAAGTGCTTGTGGAGAAAGAGTCTTTCTCGTCTCGTCAATTGGCTTCTCTTCCGATGCGACTTGTCCCGGGGAGTGTGCGTTGGGAAGAGGAAATCTCGTCTCCACTACCTTGGTCTTTAGGAGTGGCTTGGGGAGCAGTCCTTCTCGCGGCGACCGCTTTTGCCATCCTCCTGGGAGGCATTTTGAGTCTAGCCGATCGACGGGCAGCGTTTGTCTCAGCCGTGACGCATGAACTTCGAACGCCCCTGACGACTCTCCGGATGAATACGGAAATGCTGGCGGAAGGGATGGTGGTGGAAGAGTCGAAGCGGCAGGAGATGTTTCGGACGCTGGAAGTGGAATCCAACCGACTCGCTCATCTCGTGGAAAATGTACTCTCCTATGCTCAGTTGGAGCGCGGGGGACGTTCCTCTCCGATGGAGTTTCAGGCGCTCCAGCGTTCCTGGGATCGGGTGGGAAATCGTTTGAAAGAGCGAGCAGAGCAGGGGGGGATGGAACTTGTCCTGGAGGATCTGGATGGATGGAGGCAGGAAGTGGGGGTTCGGGTGGATCCGGTGGCTTTCGATCAGATTCTTTTCAACCTGGTTGATAACGCGGTCAAATATGCTCGAGAGGCTTCCGACCGGCGGATTCATGTCGAAGTGATCGATAATAACGGATGGGTCAATTTCCGAGTTCGAGACCATGGGCCTGGGGTTCGACCGTCAGAGATCGATCGACTGTTTCAGCCCTTTCGGAAATCCGCGGCGCAATCTGCGGAATCGGCGCCGGGAGTGGGGTTGGGACTGGCGCTTTCCCGGCGTCTGGCTCGTGTGATGGGAGGAAATCTGAAGGTGGACCCCTCCTGGGAAGGAGGCGCCGCGTTTTTTCTCGCCTTGCCTCAGGTCAAGGATTGACTGGGAAACGGTCGATCGTCTCCTTTTGAAGGCGAAAGAGGCGACGCATACCGTGGGTGGCCAGATCCAGAAGGTTGTCCAGCTCTGTCCGGTCAAAAGGGTGGCCTTCTGCGGTTCCCTGGATTTCTATAATCCGCTCTTTACCGTTCATGACGACATTCAGGTCCACCTGCGCGATCGAGTCCTCTCGATATTCCAGGTCGAGAAGAGGGTATCCATTGACGATCCCCACGGAAGTGGCGGCGATAGGGGAGAGGAGGGGCCAGCGTTTTAATTCACCGCTAGACTGCATATTCCGGAGAAGGCGGACCAAGGCGACATAGGCTCCTGTGATGGAGGCGGTTCGAGTTCCTCCATCGGCCTGGAGTACGTCGCAATCGAGGGTGATGGTTCGTTCTCCGAGGGTTTCCAGGTCGATGATGGCTCGCAAAGATCGTCCAATCAGGCGCTGGATCTCCTGGTCTCGCCCATCCAGGTGAGGGCCACGACTCCGCTTTTTCCTCTGAGCGGTAGAACCGGGAAGCATGCCGTATTCAGCAGTGAGCCAACCACCGGTTTGGTTGCGAAGAAAGCGGGGGACTCTATTTTCCACCGAAGCCGAACAGAGGACGACGGTATGACCGATTTCGATGAGGATCGACCGCTCGCTGATTCCCGGCCCTTCGGTATGGATCGAACTTTTCCGAAGTTCGTTGGGTTGTCGATCGGTACGAATCATGAACGTTTTACTCCACGGTAAGTCCGGACAGATAACTGGATGCATGATGCATGACCATCAGCCATCGATCATCGATCTGCCGGAATATATTCGTTGCTTGGATGGTTGTGAACGGTTCTCCCGAGCCGGACTTACCCACGATGTTTTCCAAGCAGGTTACCCAGGCCAAGGACTCTCCGGCATGAACCTGCTCTTCTGTGACGAGGAACTGAATCATGTCGGTATTTGAGAAGATCCCTTCGAAGCTGGCTCGTATGGGATCCCAACCGACAAGTTTTTTCCATCCAGGGTGAATGCAGGTGATGGAAGGTCCTTGGTGCCAGATCTTTGCCATCTCCTCAATGCGCAAGCTTTCGAACGCTTGATAGAAAGCTTGGTTTGAGGCAAGAATTTTCTGGGTCGTATCCGAGCAGTCGCTCACAACCCACATTGTAAAAAGAAGAGGGGATGGGGGCCAGTGGGCCGGTCAGCGTTTCTTTCGGGCGCTATCGATCAAGGCGCGAAAAAGTTCTCGGCCTGCGATTTCGTCCATCATTTTTTCCGGGTGCCACTGAACACCCAGAAAAAAGGGATGGTCCAGAGCTTCTACCGCCTCTATGACCCCATCTGAAGTCTGGGCGGAGATGTGTAACGACCCCGGATGGTTCACCGACTGGTGATGCTTACTGTTGGTTTCGATCGTGATCGATCGAAAAATAGCCTTTAGCTTCGACTCTGGAGACACGGTTACGGTGTGTCGCGTCAGGCTCCCCTCTATTTTGTGAGTCAGCGGGTCCTGGACTTGGGTGGGAATATCTTCAATGAGTGTGCCCCCGCAGGCGATACTCAGGAGTTGCGCGCCGCAACAAATTCCGAGGGTGGGGATCGATCGGTTGCGAAGGTGATTACCTAAGGCCATGTCGAATATCTGACGTCTCGAATGTAACGGGACCACCGCGTCGTGGGCGGTTCCTCCATACCAGTGGGGCTCGTAGTCATCTCCCCCGGTCAGGATCAATCCGTCGAGGCGGTTGAGAAGATCCTCCTGGAGGCTCTTCTCCTCGAGAATGGGGACCAGGACGGGAAGGCCACCGGCCGAGGCGACCGCATCGTAATAGTCGGCGTATACGAAGGAACGTTCGTTGGAGGTTTTTTCGTAATCGCAGGTAATGCCGATTAGAGGATTCATCGGAAGACTATACCACGAGTTTTCTCGGGGGTGGTGTGAGAGAAATCCCCGGTTACAATGTTCCTGTCCTGCCAAAAGGCATCCAGGAGGAATGCGAGGGGTATGAAAGCCAAGGTGTTGGTGAAACGAGGTCAGCATGCGGGGCAGACCTTTGAAGTCTCATCCGGTCGATCGGTGACGATCGGGCGGGATCCTAGTTGTGATCTTCAGTTTTTTGACAAAGGGCTTTCCCGAAATCACTCGAAGATTGCGGTTGAAGAAGGGCAGTTCGTGGTCAGCGATATGGGCAGCACGAACGGTACTTTTGTCAACGGGAAGATGGTCATTCGAAAGCAGTTAGTGCGAGGGGACATTGTTCGTATCGGGAAGATTGAGTTGCAGTTCTTTCCTGAAGGCGAGAGCGCGCTGACCTCCAGTTCGATTCGGATGGTGGAAGATTTTACCGATGACACAAAGCATACGATCGCTCAGCGCATGGGGATCGATAGTGTCACGATTACCGGTGTAGATAGCGTCTCTCGGGATGATACCGAGGAGGTTGAGACCCTTCAGCGCGCTCTACGAACGATTTACGATCTCTCCAAGATTCTCAACAAGGTGCAGAGTGCTGAGGAACTTTATCAGGCTCTGACAGATCGGGTGGCCCGACTGGTTCGCGCGGAGCGCGTTTTTATTATTCGGGAGACGCAAGGGATCCTAGAGCCTGCTCACTCATTCAGCGTGCGAGGTGAAACGGAGTTCCAGGTAAGTAAGACGGTGATCCGAAAGACGATCGATGAACGGATTTCGATCCTTTCCCAGAATGCGATGATGGACGATCGCTTTCAGGAAGGGCAGAGCATCATCATGAACCAGATCAAGTCGGTGATGTGCGTCCCCCTCGAGAGTCAAGATCACGTGTTCGGTGCGATCTATGTGGACAGTCAAGGTGCCGGGAATGTTTTCGATCAGGCCGGTTTGCAGTTGCTGTCGGTAATCGGTCAGCAGGCGGGGAGTGCTCTGGAGAGATTGCAACTGACCGCTCATTTCATCGAAAAACAAAAAATCGAACAGTCCCTGGAGGTCGCCCAGGGAATTCAGAAGAAATTTATGCCGACCACCTTCCCTCGAAGACCGGGAATCGATCTTGTCGGATTTTCCGAAGCGTGTGATGAGACGGGGGGCGATTATTACGATGTGCTTCCCTTCGATGAGCGGTGGATCGGCTTGGCGGTGGGGGATGTGAGTGGGCACGGGGTAGGGGCCGCACTTCTCATGGCGACAGCTCGTGCGTTTCTAAAGGCTATCGCGACGGCAGAGATGTCTCCGGGTGAAGTGATGAATCGTCTGAATCGTTTGCTGGAAGCAGACTTGGAAGATGATCAATTCATGACTTTTTTCTACGGAGTCCTGGATCTGGAAACCAACCAGATCCGGTATTCGTCAGCGGGGCATGAGCCCCCATTGATCTACCGGGCTGCAAGCGATGAATTCGACGCCCTGGATTCGACCGGTGTGCCGCTGGGCATGCTTGCGGACTTCGATTTCGAAGAAGGGCCGGTTACCACTTTTGATAGCGGAGATGTGATCTTTCTCTCCACCGATGGCATCATGGAATCGATGAATGCCGAGTCCGAAGAGTTCGGACGGGAACGGATGAAAACCGCGTTGAGGGATTCTGCTAGCCTGAGTGCGAATCAGGTCGTTCAAACCATATACGAGCGAACCAAGGAATTTTCAGGAGGTCTGCCGCCTCGTGATGACCTGACGATCTTGGTGGTGAAGTTCGTTCACCAGAGTTCGACAGATACGGCTGTGGGCTTGGATGAAACGAGCGACTCGTCGTTGGATCAGACTGTGGACGAATGCTGACTGTTTACTCAGGAATCTGATCGCATAAAAAAACCCCGCCAAATGTTGTGGCGGGGTTTTTTGACTTTTTGAAGACGAACCCTAACCGTCGCTGCCGCTGGCGGGGACGACCTGTACCCTGTTCTTGGAAAAGAAATCGAGGCGGGTTCGATTGTCGATGGTCCCGCGACCCAGCGCGTGACTGGCGGCCCGCTGGATTGCCGCATTGCCACTTTTGAGTTCGTTCATCAAAAGGGTCTGGGCATCGGCGGATGGGCTCAGTTTTCCTGTTCGCCAGATATCGCCCATGGCTTCCATCGCAGCGGCTCGCACCGGCGTTTTGTTCGCGGTGTCTCGCGCTACACGCATGAGTGGAGCAAGAGCTTCGGCATTCCCGAGATTGCCGAGCGCATGAATGGTGGGGATTCGGATCGAATCGGAGTGATTTTCCAGAACTCCAATCATTCCCTGTAGAGCCTGGCTCGGCTGGTAAAGCGAGTGATCGGTATCGATTTGCGATAACGCCTCGGCGGCCCGTCGAGCGATATCCTCCGCTCGGGCTTTGAAGTCGTCCTGGATCCCCTCGAAGATCTCCGCGTTAAAGGTGTCCTGGTAGTCCGACGCATTTTGAGTGTAGGCGGCCGGATCGGCTACTTTTCGGATAAAGCCTTGGACCTGATCCTGGAAATTGGCTTTTTTGTTTTCTTCTTCTTCAGGAGATACGAGGAAAACAACGGGGGTCTCTCGGGTGCGAAAGTCGCTTCGAAGCTGGTGGTAGATTTTGAGGAAATACTGGGTGCTTTCGCGACTGGCTCCTCCGGTATCGACGTCCACCCGGTGAACACCGAGTCCCGTGTCCAAAATCACCAGGTCATGCCTCGGGAAACGGTGAGCCATTTCGACTCCGTGAACACCGGTTTCGGCGCCGTACGCGGCGTAACCCACGGAGTTGAGGGCGTTCACCAATCCGTCTCGGGTCGGTTCGTGGTCCGAGATCACAAGGACAGAACGGACTCCGGCTTCTCCCAGAGCGGCTTCGAGGGTGGGGACGACCTGGTCGTGTCCACCGAAGGGCTGAAGGGGATCGATGTGGGTCAGAGCGAGGGCGGCTGTGTAGCGCAAACGCTTATCCTGAGACTGGAGAGCGGTGAGCATCGCCTCGTGCGGCGTGTTCTTGTTGGATTCGAGATCGGCGATCGCTTCGATGCAGCGAACACCGACCAGGCTGCGGCCATCCGCGATGGATTGATTGAGTGCGGCATAGAGGATGTCGAGGCTTCCGATCGAAGCGACCGAGTCGAGTTTGGTCAAGATGGTCTGATTCGACTCGAGCATTTGTAGTTCGGAAGCGGAAGGTTTGTTTCGCTTGGATAGCCGACTGGCGTTGAGGATGGCTGTCGTTTCGTTGACCTGGGCAAAGTAGGTCGAGACCAGAAGGGCCCAGGCAGGAAGGAAGTCGTGATCGAGAGCGAGCGCTTCGAAACAGGCTTTTTCAGCCTCGAGTTCATTCCATAGGTAGTTGGGGACGTTGTGCTGAACGAGCATTTGGTTCAGATCTTCGGCGCCTTCGTTCCAGGACCAGAGAACACTGCCCGCGCCGATGTGACTGACGACCCTCGAATCGTTCTGGTAGTAGGCTTTGGCCTGATCGAGGTAGAGGGTCTTGGCATCGCCAGAAATCGGTTTTCCTCCGGTAATCTGGCCAACGGACTGGCTGGCGTATTTTTTGGTGAGGGGCGCTTCGGTCGAACTCTGTGAGATTTTGACCAGGGCGGGAAGTGCTCGAGAATCCTGAAGGTGACCCAGGATGATGATCGCGTTTTGGCGGAGCATCTGTCGGCTGGGGTCGGCTTTGAGAAGCTCGAGGATCGGGAGAGTCGCTTGCTCTCCCATCTTTCGGATAGCCATGATGGAGTTGACTCGAGCGGCTTCATCCCGTTCGTCGGCGAGGTAGCCGACAAAGTGGGGGATCGCGTTGGCTCCGACCCGGGCATCCAGATAGAGCACGGCTTCCCATCGCTTGCCAAAGTCCTCCTCTTTGACCGAAGTTTCTACCAGTTCAAGAATCTTGTCGGTTTCTCGAATTCGGGGTACTTCACCGAAATGACTTTTCTCGAGAATGTAGATTGCAAATTCGCGCGGACGGGCGGAGGTAGCCATCAGGTCGAGCAGTTTTTGGACGCCGATGCGCTCTCTCAAGCGCAGAGCGAGGTCCGAGGAGGGCTCTTTCTGAAGGATCTTTTCAAAGTAGAAGTCTGCCATCTTGTAATCGCGCTGGTCGAAGGCTTCGAAGCCTTTTTCGAACCAGTCGAAGATCTCGTTGTCGGTTTGAGCCGAGATCGGAGAGGCAAAAGAGATAACGAGGACGATGAGGCCGAGAACGGCGGTAACCCGCTGAAGCATAAGTGTCTCCCTACGTTGGAAACGTTTATGAGGGATGGATTTCCGATTCCAGAAGAAGCGGAATTCTAGGTTGCGCAGTCCTGACTGTCAAGCGTTTCCCGATACTTGTTCTGGAGGTCGGTTCTGGAGAATCTGATCTGCCGCGCGCAACCCCCGCTCCATGCAGTCTCCGACCGAAATGCCGTTGAGCCAGTTTCCAGCCAGAATCAAGCCAGAATGCTTCGATTCGAGGTTTTGAGCGGTTTCAAGAATTCGGTCGTGCCCGAGTTCATATTGGGGGATGGCCTGAGGGAGTCGTTGAATTCGGAGAAGATCTGGGGATCCTCGCATTCCGATCAGCGAGTCCAGTTCAGAAAGGACGTGGTCAGTCAACCGATTGTCGGAAAGAGAGAGGAGTTCGGGGTGTTTTCGGCCTCCCATGAACACGGTGAGAAGTGCGTGTTCACGCGGGGCTCGATCGGCAAAGATGGAGGAGGTGAAGAGGGCTCCCAGAATCTTTCGGTTTTCCTGCGATGGGCAGAGGAATCCGAAACCGTCGAGAGGGTGTGCAATCTGGTCCCGGTGAACGCCCACCTGAACCGTGATCATAGGGGCATAGGGTACCGAGTCGAGGTGGGAGGCGAGGGACGGATCGAGGGGATGGAGCAAGTGAGATGCGGTATGAGCCGGTGTGGTGAGGATGATCTGGTCGGTTGAAACGGGTCCCGAATCGGTGTCCAGGAGAAATCGTTGGTCCGTTTTTTTCTGAATGCTGGTCACAGTTCGGCCGAGTTCGAGGCGATTCCCCAATGGAGCGGCAAGGGCTTGGGTCATCGAGGAGAGGCCAGCAGGAAAACTGCGTAGTCCGTTGTAGCTTTTCTGCTTTTTCCGAAGCGCTCGACCTAGTGTTTCGGTGAGTGCGCCCCGGAGGATGCTGCCCGAATTCTTTTCGTACCGGGCAAGAGGTCGTAGTACATGGCGGGCGGAGAGGCGTTGGGGGTCCCCCGCGTAGATGCCCGAAAGGAACGGATCGACAAGGTAGTCGAGGCACTCCTGTCCAAGGCGACGACGGACCAGGCTCGCAATGTTTTCTTCCAGGCCTGGCGCCCTACGGGCTGCCGGTTCTTGGAGGAGCCTTTGGAAACCCGAACAGGAAAGAGTTCGAAGTGGGGTTCGCAATCGTCCCTTACAGACGATATAACGCTTCTGGGCAATCGAGCTAGATCCAATCGGGTCTGGATCCTCGGGGGAGCGTAAGGCCAGTACGGTATCCATGGCCGCGGTGGGGCGGACGGTGTTGGGGCCCCACTCGAGAAGATAGCCTCGCCTCTGTTCGGTGTGGATCGCTCCTCCGGGGCGGTGAGAGGCTTCAATGACCAGGAATGAATATCCGAGTTGCTGAAGTCTACAGGCCGCGCTCAATCCCGCGATACCAGACCCAACGACAACGACTTGAGGGTCTGTGGAGTCGGAGGGCATCTCAGACGGTTCGAGAGTATCGGGGGTTTTCGGTCTCGTCACCAGAAAGATACGCGTCGAAGGCCATGCAGATATTACGAATAAGGAGTCGCCCGACAGGGAGGACTTCGATCGATTGGGGTTGTAAGAGGACCAGGCCGTCCTGGCTCATTTCTTGAAGTGATTGATGGGCGCTTTCGAATAGTCTGGAAGTGTTTTGTTCCGGAAAATGTTTCTCCAGATCTTTTTGATCCAGACGAAAATTACACATCAGGGACATGATGCAATGTCGACGTATTCGGTCGTCCTGGTTCAGCTTTATGCCTCGGACTATGGGGAGAGATCCCCGATCGATCGAATCGTAGTATTCGGTCAGAGATTTGGCGTTCTGGCAGTAGGACCCATCGAGCATGCTGATGGAGGATGTGCCCAGTCCGTAAAGATCGGTTTTGCAGATGGTGTACCCCTGAAAGTTCCTCCACAGGCGACCTTCTCTCTGCGCTTTGGCGAGTTCGTCGTCAGAGCGAGCGAAATGGTCCATTCCGATGTACTGGTATCCGGATCGGCCCAGGGTTTGAATCGATTGAAGAAAAATGCTCAGTTTGTCGCTAGCGGAAGGCATCTGGGCGGGATCGAGTAGCTTCTGGTGCTTTTTGAGCCACGGGACGTGGGCGTAGTTGAATAGAGCGATCCGGTCTGGAGCGAGATCCAGAATCGTCTGGAGGGTCTTGGCAAAACTCTCGGGAGTTTGATGAGGAAGGCCGTAAATCAGATCGAGGTTGACCGAACGGAAACCCAGTTCTCGCGCGGACTGAATGGTGTCTCGGGTCATGATCTCGGGTTGGATGCGATTGACGGTTTTCTGAACGGTGGCATCGAGGTCCTGGACTCCCATTGAGATGCGACGAAATCCTCCCTGAGCGAAGGCTTGGAGGCGTTCGGTGTCGAGATCTCTCGGGTCGATCTCGACCGAGCATTCGGCCTCGGGAGAGATGTTCAGGGTAGAAAGGACCTGAGAGAGTCGTTCGATTTCATCTCGGTTCAGATAGGAAGGGGTTCCTCCACCGAGATGGACCTGGATGACCGGGCCCCGTCGATCCAGCCAGGGTCGGAGGATCCGTAGCTCTTTTTCGATCCGATCGAGGTATGGAGTCGCCCGTTCTCGGCGGGTGGAGATGATGGTGTGGCAACCACAAAAGTAGCAGAGAGATTCACAGAAAGGGATATGGACGTAGATGGACGTCGGGGAGTCGGGGTGTTCCTCGCAGGCGGTGTCGAGATCCGCCTTCCACCTGGAATCTCCATAAGAAGGGTCCATGTGGGGGGCGGTTGGATAGCTCGTGTAGCGGGGGCCGGGGCGATCGTAACGGGCGAGGAGTTCGGTCGGGATCTCCGCTTCAGTGAGTGGGTCGGACGAGGGTGGGATAGAACTCACCGTGGATCCTCTACCGGGGAGGAAAGGTGGAACGCGGGGGAAAACTCCCGAACCGCTTCGACCGCGATTCGGGCATTTTCTGCTGGGGTGGTGGGGTGGATCCCGTGTCCGAGATTGAAAATATGTCCAGGGCCCGGTCCATAGTCGGTCAGGGTTTGGCGAACTCCCTCTCGGATCGATTCGGGCGAGGCTCCGACGAGTCGAGCCGGATCGAGATTGCCCTGAAGAGCATAGCGGTCGCCAAAGAGGTTTCGGGCGTGGTTCAGAGAGATTCTCCAGTCGATCCCTAGAGCCGTGGCGGAGGATTTCTGAAGGATGTCGAGGTAGGGTGAGGCTCCATGGGCAAAGTAGATGGAGGGAGTGCGAGAGCCGATTTTTTCAAGAATCTGCTCTACCGGTTCGAAGGCGTAACGTCGGAAGTCATCTGGCGTGAGCCAGCCAGCCCAGGAATCAAAGATCTGAACGGCATGGACTCCGGCCTCGATTTGGGATTCGAGATAGAGGCCCATGGTCCGACACATCTTGTCGACCAGTTGTGAAAAGGCGTCAGGTTGGGCGTGCATGAAGGCTCGGGCTCGATCAAAGGATCGGCTGGTTTTGCCTTCGATTGCGTAGGCGGCCAGAGTGAAGGGGGCGCCGCAAAATCCGATCAGGGGGAGCGAGCCGGCTAGGGTGGCTTGGATGGAGCGGATCGCGTCTCCCACGTAACCGGTGGCTTCCGTCGGATCCGGGACTCGAATCGATTGGATGTCGCGAGCGGTCTGGATGGGGCGTTCGAATACCGGTCCTTGGGTCTCGTCAAAGTGGAAGCCGATTCCCATGCCTTCGAGTGGCAACAAGATGTCGGCAAAGAGGATGGCCGCGTCGACTCGCAGTTCTTGAACTGGGAGCAGGGTCACTTCCGTGGCGAGCTCGGGATTTTTGCACAGTTGGAGAAAAGATCGATCGGCTCGAAGTTTACGATAAGAGGGCAAGCATCTTCCGGCCTGGCGCATCATCCAGACCGGGGTGCGTGGAACCGACTGGCGCTCGAGCGCTCGCAGAAGCAGGTCGTTGGTGAGTGGGGGTGACATCAGGGGAATTCTAACCGCTTCCTGGTCAGGGCTCTATGATCGCTCACGATCTTCTCATGAAAGATCGAAGCTCGGCTCGAGCGTTGTTGGCCAGGAGGTACAAAAGATGTTTTGAAAAATAGATCGGCCCTTGTAGGGTGTCGTGAATATCCATGATGAAGGGAAGGAGTTCCAGAGGGATATGACCTTTTTTGTCGATGATCAGGAAATTGCTCTTCACGCCGTACTTCGGGAAGAGCAACATTTTGGGGATATGGTGGAATTCCTTCGAGGGTCCCTGGGCGCGTTCTGTCGGGATCAGGTGGCTCCACGTGCCGCCTCGCACGACCAGGATGAAACCTTTGATGAGGAAAATTTCCGAGCGCTCGGTGAGTTGGGGTTTCTGGCGATGGCCTACCCAGAGGCTTACGGGGGGTTAGGGGTAGACTTCGCCTATTACAATCTGGGGCTCGAATCGCTGGCCATGGCCGATGCCGGGTTCGCTCTGGCGGTAGGTATTCACGGGACAGCCTGTGATGGTATCCGGCAATTCGGAAGTGAATCACTTCGGGAACGTTATCTCCCTTCGCTGATCTCCGGAGAGAAGCAGGCCGCTTTTTGTCTCTCCGAGGCGGGATCCGGTAGTGATGCCAAGGCGATGAGCACGTGTTATCGAAAAGATCCGGAAACCGGCGACTACCTGGTCCGAGGAGCTAAATACTGGATCACTAACGGAATGACAGCGGATGTTTTTTTTCTCCTGGCTCGTGATGCGGAGGGAGGTGCTGTCAGCGCTTTTGTGGTGGAAAAAGGTTGGGAGGGGGGATTCGAGCAGGTCAAGATTCCCGACAAGATGGGGGTGCGTGGGTCCAACACGGCGGAACTGGTTTTCGATGATTATCGGATACCGGCGGAGAATCTGGTGGGAGAAGAGGGGCGTGGATTCAAATATGCCATGGTGATGCTCAATGGGGGGCGAGCTACGATCGCCTCGCAAGCTGTGGGGTGCGCGCGAGCGGCCTGGACCAAACTTATGGTTTACGCTCATGAAAGAGAACTCTTTGGGGCCAAGCTGAAAGATCTGGATAACACCAAGAAAGAGATTTCGGAAGCCTGGGTGGAGATCGGAGCTTCCCGTTTGCTCACTCTTCAGGCGGCTCTTTTGAAGGGGGAAGGTGGCGATTTCGCCGCCTGGGCAGCCGCGGCCAAGCATCGGGCCACGGAAATGGCGGTACGAGTGAGTGAGCGTGCCATCCAACTTACGGGGGGGTACGGGTATGTTACGGAATCTCGGATTGAAAGGCATTTGCGAGATGCCTTGCTCTACCGGATCGGCGAGGGAGCCAATGAGGCCCTCTCGATAGTGGTGTTGCCTCGCTTCCTCTATGCAGAAGAAGAAGGGGCCGATCGGGTCGATCCCTGGTGAGATATTAGGGTAAGAGCGCTAGCGAGTCAGTGAATCGAAGAGCTTTTTCTCTTCTCGGATCTTTTCGTCAGGCCGAAGGCGGCCGCCGTAGGTTCCGGCTCGTATCGGGATCGAAAGTCGGTTGAGACGTTGACTGGTCAGGTGTTGTCTGGGTTGTGGATTGAGGCGCCAGTGGGTGTACTTTTTGTCGGATTGTCCTTCGATGGGGCCTGAAGAGGAGGACATGCCCTGGCCGGCCAGAGAGAAGAGGGTCAGATGGAGGTAACCGTCCTGAATGGTAAGTTCGCCACGAGTCATCCCGGACCTCGAGCCGTAGGCCGCCCGCATTCGGGTGCGGATAGAAAAAACAATTTTTTCGTGGCGGGTGGCGTTTGCAAACGCTCGCTGAAGATAGGGGGTCAGGTGTTCTCGGTCGTCCTCATTGAAGGCGGGAATGGGGTCTGACCAGGAGAAAAGCTTCGGAATGATGTAGTGAATGGACGCGAGGAGTCGGTCGAGTTCACCGGGTAGGAAGCGGTTGGGGTGGTCGAATACCGGGGCGTCTTCGGGGGAGGATGGGGCCGCCAGGCCGATTTCCAGGTTGGGTGATTGGTGCTGGTATTCCACCGTGTAGCGAGAGCCACAGCCGACCAGAAGGGGTAGGAAGGTGAGCAAAAATAGTGATGACAGATTCGATGGCATGAATGACTCCTCTTTCTGATTGGCATTGTAGCCTCCGGGCCATGCATTGACAGAGGCTAACCCCGGTGTAGACTCCCCAGGCATGATAGACCTTTCGATTGTCGTTGTTGGCCGGGATGCGGTGGACCTCTTGATGGATTGTTTTCGATCCATCCAGGAGACGATCCGCTATCACACCTATGATGTTCATTATATTGACAATGGGTCGGAAGAGCCGTGTGTCGAGAGAACCCGTCGAGAGTATCCAAACGTTCAGGTCACGGATGCTGGCCAAAATCTGGGGTTCACCCGGGCAAACAATATCGGGATTTGGAACTCGCACGGACGATACTGCCTGGCCTTGAACAACGACACTCGCCTGACTCCAGGAGCGCTCGATGGTCTTATCGAATGGATGGACCAGAACCCAGAAGTTGGGGTGGTGGGGTGTCGTCTCCGGCGTCAAAACGAGTCGATTCAGAACTCTATTCACACCTTTCCCACTCTGGCGACCGAACTTCTGAACCGGGGTCTTTTAAAGCTTCTGTTTCCCCTGCGTTTTCACGCCAAACCGATCGATGCGGTAGATCCGATCGAGGTCGACGCTGTCCTGGGTGCGTTCATGTTGGTGCGGCGGGAGGTCATCGATGAGGTCGGAGCCTTTGATGACGATTACTTCATCTTCCTGGAAGAGACGGATTGGTGCTGGCGGATCAAGAATGCCGGCTGGAAGATCGTCTATCATCCGGGATTTTTCATCTATCACATTCAGGGAGCGTACGTGAAACGCTTTCCCGGTCGGATGAAGGCGGAATTCTATCGTTCTCGCTACCTCTATTTTTTGAAACACCGTGGAAGTCTGGTTCGCGCTCTCCTTATGGGGGGGCTGTGTGTTCGGTTGGTGATCAGTATCCTTCTCGGGTTGATCGGAGTGATCGCGACGCTCGGTTGCGCTTCGGGGATTCGGGAGCGATTTCAGGTATCCTGTGTTCTCTTGGTTTGGCATTTTGTGGGATGCCCGAAAAGCTGGGGTCTGAGTGAGAGTGGAGAGTAGAGCATGAGTGGACCGGCGCTGGTGACTGGTGGAGCGGGATTTATTGGGGCTCATGTAGCTCGCCATCTTCTCGATGCGGGTCGCGAAGTGGTGGTCCTGGACGATCTGTCCGGGGGATTTACAGAAAATGTGCCGGAACGGGCCCGGTTTGTGGAGGGGTCGATCCTGGATGTTCCGCTGATCGAACGGTTGTTTTCCGAATATCGATTTTCTCATGTGTTTCACCTGGCCGCCTATGCGGCCGAAGGTCTCAGTCACTTCATCCGGCGTTTTAATTACGAGAACAACCTGATCGGTTCGGTCAATTTGCTCAACGCCAGCGTGCTCTCCGGATCTGTCGAACGCTATGTTTTTACCAGTTCTATCGCGGTATACGGTGCCGGCCAGGTCCCCATGACTGAGGATCTGACGCCTCGCCCCGAGGATCCCTACGGCATCGCCAAGCTGGCGGTGGAGCAGGACCTGATGGCCGCGCACGATATGTTCGGTCTGGAGTGGACGGTGTTTCGTCCCCATAACGTGTACGGAGAGTTGCAAAATATTGCCGACCGCTACCGGAATGTCGTCGGAATCTTCATGAATCAGATCTTGCTTGGAAAACCGCTTTCCGTGTTTGGTGACGGAAAGCAGGAGAGGGCTTTTACTCACATCGACGATGTGGCGCCGATTATTGCCCGTTCGGTGGAGATTCCGGAATCGTCGTGTGAAATCTTCAATGTCGGCGCAGATAAGCCTCACTCGGTGAATCGACTGGCAGAAGTGGTTGCCGATTCGCTCGGGGTCGAGCCGGATATCGATTATCTACCAGCGCGTAACGAGGTGCAGATCGCTTACTCCGATCATTCCAAGGCGGAGCGATTGCTGGGATACCATCCGCAGGTTGAATTGGAAGAGGGGATCGGCCGGATGGCCGCGTGGGTACGCGAAGTGGGGGCTCGCAAGAGTAAACCGTTTGGTTCGGTAGAAATTATCGAGAATCTACCTCCTTCCTGGCGAGCTGATCTCGAGTCGGAATCCCAGTGAACGACCCGCTTCGGGTGGGGCTGGTGATCAAGCAATTCTCGCTTTCGGTGGGAGGGGCGGAACGCCATTCGGTCGTTCTTGCTCGTGAACTGCTGCGACTGGGACACGAAGTTCATGTGTTTGCCCGGGAAGAAGGCCGGGAGAAGAGTGTACCGGTTCATTTTCATCCGGTGGTCGCTCGGAAGCGCTCCGGGGCTCGCAAGATTCTTTCGTTCGCTCAGGGGGCTCGAGAGGTGATTGGGGGGGTGGATCTGGATGTGGTGCACGGTTTGACTCAGATCTGGCCCCAGGACGTTCATCGAGCGGGTGGGGGGGTGCATCGCTGGTGGTTCCGGCAGAAATATCCGAATCGTTTTTTTCGCTTCTGGGCTCGGCTGACTCCCAAAGAGATCGCGCAGCATCGGGTGGAGGAGGAGATATACAAGGAAGGGCAATACGGGTTTATCACGACAAACTCCGAACTTGTCCGGTTACATCTCATGGATGAATATGCGGTTTCCGGAGATCGGGTGGAGGTGGTTCGCAACGGTTTTGACTCCGATCTGTTCGGCCCTCATGTTCGGAAATCCTTTCGAGAGGAGATTCGTCATGAACTTGGCCTGGATCCCCTCGATGCCCCCTTACTGGTATTTGCATCCAACAACTTCGGGCGCAAAGGCCTGGGGGTGCTCTTGCGGGCGATGGCCGGAGATTCACATTCGCCGATTCAATTAGCCGTGGCTGGGGCTGGGAAAGTCCGGGCATTTCAACGGTTAGCTCAAAGTCTGGGTATCGCGCAACGCGTGCGATTTCTGGGTCGGGTGGATCGGGTGGAGCGGATCTACGCGGCGGGAGATGCGTTTGTCCTCCCCACTCTTCACGACCCGTTTGCCAATGTCTGTTTGGAAGCGATGGCGTGTGGTTTGCCCGTGATCACCACTCGGACGAATGGAGCCTCGGAGATCATCGAGCCGGGGGCGAGTGGGGAGATCCTTTCTGATCCCTTGGATATAGAGGCTTTGCGACGGGCGATCGCGTCGGTGCTTGGAGATCCGGAGAAGACCAGGAGGATGGGAGATCGGGCCGCTTCGACTGTGGCCTCATTCACTCCCGAAGCCAATGCGAGACAGAACGTGGATATCTATCGAAAGGCGATGGCACTTCGGGTCGATTGAGACGATTGCCAGTTCACTTTTTTTGCGAAAGAGCCTCTAACTTGGCAGGTAGTTCCTTCACGTCTTCCAGGATCGCGTCGAGAATCTGGTCGGGGTGGATCCCTTCGGCTTCGGCTTCGAATCCGAGGTGGAGGCGGTGCCGAAGGCAGACATGAGTCGCATCGCGGATATCCTCGAAGGAGACATGAAACCGACCTTGAGTCAGAGCTCGTACCTTGCCGGCCAGGATGAGCGCTTGCGCGCCACGAGGACTGGAGCCGTAGAGGAGATATCGCTTGGCCATAGGAGAAGCGTCCGGGTGGTTCGGGTCCGTAGAGAGAATCAGTCGGGCTGCGTAGGTGGCGACATAAGACGCGACGGTGACATCTCTCACCTGGGCTTGCATCTCCAGGAGTCGGGGACTTCCGATGATGGAATGAATCTCGGGAGGAGTGGATCCGGTGGTCCGACTCAGGACCTCGACCAGATCGGCTTCTCCGGGAGAACGAACGAGAATCTTGAAGAGAAAACGGTCGAGTTGGGCTTCGGGAAGCGGATAGGTGCCTTCCATCTCGATCGGGTTTTGGGTGGCCAGGACGAAAAAAGGGCTCTCGAGGGAGTGGGTTCGCCCTGCCACGGTAACGCTCTGCTCTTGCATCGCTTCGAGAAGGGCGGACTGGGTCTTGGGGGTGGCTCGGTTGATTTCGTCGGCGAGTACGATTTGAGAAAAGACGGGTCCGGATTGAAATTCGAACCGCCGACGTCCTGTTTCCGGATCTTCCATCACCATGTTGGTGCCGACGATGTCGGCGGGCATGAGGTCCGGTGTGAACTGGATCCGACCAAATCGGAGATCAAGGCTTGATGCGAGAGTTCGAACCAGGAGCGTTTTCCCGAGTCCGGGAAGGCCTTCAAGCAGAACATGGCCACCGGCGAGCAAGGCCGTCAAGACCCAGTCGATGACTTCCTCTTGCCCCACGACGACCCGTCCGATTTCCGTTTTGATGGTCTGGTAGTGGGTGGTGAATTCACCGATAGAAGTGTCGTCCATGAAGAGGGCCTTTGCCGTTTTCAGAAGGGTCAGTAGATCTTGCGCCGACGAGAAGAGGGGATCTTCAGTTGCTTCCGGTACTTGGTCACGGTACGTCGAGCGATGTGAACTCCCTGTTTCCTTAATTCTTCTCCGATCTCTTCGTCAGAGAGAGGCTTGCGCTTATCTTCGTTCTGGATGACTTTTTCGACCCGGTGTTTGACGGCGACTCGGCTTTCATCCGCTCCATCGGTGGTTTTGATCGCCCCGGTAAAAAAGAACTTCAGCGGAAAGATGCCTCGGTGGGTTTGTACGTACTTGTCGTGAATGGCACGACTGACCGTGGAGACGTGAATCCCGACGTCATCGGCGACATCTTGCATCTTCAGTTCACGCAGCGCGTAAAGTCCTTTGTCCAGAAAGGAGCGTTGGTATTCGACGATCTTGCAGGAGACATTGTAGAGGGTGCTTCGCCGTTGCTGGATGGAGTCGATCAGCCACTTGGCTCGGTCGATCTTTTCCTTGATGTATAGGCGAGCATCCTTGTCGTTGGACTTGTCCTTGAAAATTTGTCGGTATTGGTTGGAGATTCGTAGCTCTGGAATGTATCCGTTTTCAAGAGTGACTACATATTCTCCATCGATGCATTCGACAATTACATCGGGAATGATGAACTGAGCGCTTTCGGAGGAATAGGTCGCTCCGGGGCGTAGATTCAGTCGACTGATCGCCTGGATCGCATCGTTGACCTGATCGATGCCACGGCCGGTTTTCTTGGCGATATGAGGGATCCGATTTCGTTTGATGTCCTCCAGGTAGTGCTGGAGAAGCTCTCGATAAAATTCGTAGTTGGGGTCTTTTACGTCCAGTTGGAGCAGAAGACACTCTTGTGTTGTCCGGCCCCCGACTCCGGGAGGGTCGAGTTGCTGAACAACATGAAGCGCTTCTTCGGCTTCTGTGAGGGTGACCGAACTTCCGATCGAATCGATGAGTTCTGAAAGACCGTATTGCAAGTAGCCGTTGCGGTCGATGTTATAGATGATGTTTTCACCGATGGTCCGGATTCGTTCGGGCATCTCGAGCATGCTGAATTGCTGAAGAAGATGGTCCTGGATCGACATCGGTTTGGATGCGGTGTTGTTCAGCGCTTCGAGCTTGCGGTCCTTTTCCCCTTCTGCGCGTTTGGCGGTGTGACTGCGTTGAAGGTAATCGTCCCAGTCGTCCTGCATCTCCGCCATATGATCGAATTCTTTCTCGAATTCTTCATCGAGGCCGTCTTCTCTGGGGTCTTCCTGATCGTCTGTGGCTTTTTCCGGGTCGGGCTGGGAGAGTTCGAGAGCGGGGTTTTCTTCGAGTTGCTGGGAAATAAGGTCCTGCAAATCCAGGGCGGGTAGCTGGAGAATTTCGATGGATTGGATCAGTTGAGGGGCCAGCTTCAGAGTCTGTTGCTGTTTGAGTTGTGGGCTCAGTTCCAATCGCATATCTTCAGTTCCCCCGGTATCGAGCTTCGCAACTATTTGGAATTGTGTTTACCATTCTTGTCGACCCGTGATCGCTTCTTGCAGGATCGCACGGCCCGCAAATTCGAGGTGAGAGCCGGCCGGAAGTCCGCGTGCCAGTCGGGTGATGCGAACCGACATGTCCTGCAGGGCTTCCTTGACGACCAGGGCTGTGGTGTCGCCTTCCACAATGGGATTCGTGGCGAGAATGATTTCTTTGACCTTGTGGGTCTGGACTCGGCGAACGAGGGCTTCCAGGGTCAGGTCGGAGCGGGTTCGGCCTTCGAACGGCTCGATTCTACCGCCCAGAACGTGATAGACCCCGGTATAGCCTCCGGAGCGTTCGAGGGCGATCAGATCCTTGGGTTCTTCCACGACACAGATGGTGGAGGCATCACGGGCTGGATCGGCGCAGATTTCACACGGATCCGACTCGGAGATGGCAAAACAGTTGGAGCAAGGGCGGTTGTCCTGTTTCACCAGGCGGATCGCTTCCGCGAGACTCATGGCTTCAGCGGAGGGAGACCGGAGAATGTGGTAAGCCAGGCGTTCCGCCGTTTTGGTGCCGATTCCCGGGAGTCGACTGAATTCGCCGATCAGGCGTTGCATGGAAGGTGCGAAAGCCGGCATGTTCTTGTCAGACCTCTTTCTGCAATTGAAACAGCAATTTCTGGGCCAGCGGGAAGTGACTTTCGAAGCGATTCATGAATTCAATCATACAGGGGGCGCCGATGGGGTCAAGGTGAGCGGGGCGGAGCCGGAGGCATCTCTTCTTCGAGGTCGACGCCAAGACCTTCCGCAATGCGGTTTATATAGTTGAAATAAGCGATGGTTTGGGCGGCATCGTGAATGGCGGCATCCGAAAATCCAGCGCTTCGGAGCCGCTCGATATCTTCGGGTCCTGTCCGGGACGGGTGGCGGGTCAGGGTTTCGGCGTACCGAACGAGAGCCTGACTGGCCTTGTCGAGAGGGGCGGTTTCGGGGTCCTCGACGAGGGCGTCCGCCAGAGAGCTTTCTTGGATCTCAGCCCGGAGATCCGCGGCGTGGGCGTGCGTTCAGTAGTGACATTCATTGGTCCGACTGACGACGACCGCGAGGATCTCTCGCTGGGCTCGCGAGAGTTCCGAACGTCCATGCATGATCGACAGGTAGAGAGAGAGCGACGCTCGCAGAGTCTCGGGGCCGAGGCTTTGAATCCGGAGAATCTGGTAAATTCGGCCGGCGCGACGGAGAGCCTGATCGTACACACGCCGAAGGATGCCGCGGGCGGCCTCGAGAGAAACGGTTTGGATATAGGCCATGAAAAAGGCTCCGTGTTTTGCCAGAGGATCGATACGGAGGATGAGTATAGACGATCGGAGCTGAAAGCGGCCGGATGTGAAAACCGATCTCAACCGGAGGAGTGGCGAATAGGCCGTGCTGACTTTTGTGGCG
>JASMLP010000014.1 GCA_030748635.1 Planctomycetota bacterium | reverse complement strand
TACGAAGCGTGCTGGATCGCCTCGGAGATTGGTTGAAACGGCGATGGGTTCGCTGGAGCCTGGGGTTTATGGTTCTTTCAGGGCTGATATTCTCGGTGGCTTTCAGCATGCTGGTGATCTCTCCCTTCGAGGGGAGCAATGATTTGTCGCTGGCCGAGATCGTGCCAGGAGATGTGCAAGTCTTTATCTCCCAATCAGATTTGGCGGGTCGTTACCAGGATTTCGAAGGCTCCTCCACAGAAAGAGATCTTCTCAGATCCCGTCGTCTTCGGCAATTGATCGAAAGCCCATTCTGGCGAAACGGGCCGGGAGCGAGCCTGGATGATTTGGGGAGGCAGGTGGCTTCTCTGGAGTCCCAGATCGGCTTCGAACTGCTCAATCGGCGAAATCTTTTCGATCTGGTGGGCAAGGAGTGGGGGGCGGGCGGTGTGCTTTCCGAAAGAGGAGATCCAGAAACCTGGATATTTGCCACCCGGATCGGTTTTCGGGTCAAGTTGATCCTGGCGCTGTTTCTCCAGTTCGGTGAAACCTTCGGTGGAATGACTTTTTTTAGGGGAGACGGGACGGTGGGGCTCGACTTGCAGGGCTATGGAGCTCCATCCCTATTCATGGGCAGGGTACAGGATATTTTTGTGGTCGGAAATCGCGAGGATCTGGTCGCTGGAGCCGTTCTTCGCGCGCGAGGCGAGAAGGGCGAATCGGTGTCGAGTCGATCTCCCTCCACATTGAGGGAGAATCGAGACCAATTGCTCTCCCTGGCGCTCTCGCCTCCTCGGGTAGGTGGGAGGCTGGGATGGATGAAACACCTTGTGGGGAAAGATCGCTCCCTCCCGCTTTCGGTATTTTTTGGACAATCCGGAGAACTGTTGAATCTTTCTGTGCTCAAGAGTCTCGAGGGTTCTTTTTTGTGGCCCAAAGATGATCGACGTCGTCTTACGATCGCTCTTCGAGGCCTGGTGGATTTCGAGAAAGTCGCCCTCAGGCAGCGCGATTTCTATCGGTCTCGGGAAGTTCGCAGATTTCAGGTGGAGGAGATTCTTCCAGATTCGGTCGCGTGGTATCGAGTGAGTCGGGTGTCGATGGAAACCACTTGGAATCGATGGTTGGCAGGGATTGCCGCTTCGTCTCAAGCGAATACGATGCGCTCTGGATCCGGAAGGACTTTTTCCTTGCGGACAGAAGTGGATCGTTACTTGTCCTATGTTGAGCAGGTCCTGGGGCGGCCGGATCCGATCCGGCGAGAACTGTTTCCGGCTACTGAAGATGAGCTGGGTCTAGTTGTTTTTCCGGTGGATTATTCCCCATTTGATGAGGATCCTACATTTCGGTTTCCCGGAGCAGCGATTATCGTTCATCTCTCCGATCCGCAAGCGGCGGCGCGAATTATCGAGGAACTCGCCACCCAAACGCTTCAGTATTTTCAGATGGATAAGGTGGTTCGGGAATCGGTCGATGGGTATGAGTGGTTTCGACTCGATGTGGCCGAAAATATCTATCCTCTGGCGATTCGTCCTACCTTCGGAGTGCTGGGGGATTATCTCGTTTTCTCCACTCACGACTCGATTGTCCGGAATATTCAGTCGACTTTAGCCGGGCAATGGCGTCCGCTGGTAAATACCCGGGCCTATCGAAACGCGTTTCAGGGAATGCCCGCGGGGGGGCAGTTCCGGAGCTGGGTGGGGGTGGATCGGGCACTCGAAATCATGGACGATCTGACCGGGTATCTGTCCAAACAGGCCTACGAAACTGAAATGGGGCGAGAGGGGCGTATTCGGTTGCGCTCACGACTCGAACGGAAGTGGCGTGGTCGATACCCTGAACAGGGTGAGGCTTTTCATCAATTTATCGACGAGAAGGTCAACGAACACGAGGTTGAATTTCTCGAAGCGGACCGAGCCCGACGTATCAAGGAGTTGGGAGTCTGGAAATTTCTGGATACAGGCGCCGTCAGGATCGGAATACGGAAAGGTGAGTATCGTTTTCGATCCAACCTCCTTTGGCGCCCTTGAGCGCTTGACCTGCGGTTTGTCCACTCCGGAAACTTGTTCACTAGGGTTTGCCTTCTTGTCAGGTCGGAGTCGGTGTTTACAATATGCCGAGAGTCCATTCAGGAATTATGAGGAAGTTCATGTCTGAAAAGCGGGGTCGGAAAAGACGAAGTTCACGCCGTGGGCGTGCGGATTCTGTGAAGAAGCGGACGGACGCTTCGGATGGCGACAGCGAAGAACTTCTGGAGGCGATCGAAGAAGCGGTTGAAGAGGCCGAGGAGCTTGAAGAAGCGGAAGAGGCCGATGAAGTCGCCCTGGGCAAGGGGAGTGAGAAGGAGGTCGGATCCTTTGGGTTCACGATGAAATCACTCGGGATCGCCCTGGGGTTGGTGTTCCCATTCCTCTTCGTTACGGCACTCTCTGGAGATCGATTTACCTTTTTAGAAGGCACCGTCGAGAGAGTTGTGTTTTCTGTTTTGCTCTGGCTGCTAGTGGCATCCGGTGTTTGGGTTGTTCGTGTCGGTCGTCTTCGATCGGTCACTTTTCTTCCCGCCGCGTTCGCCCTTTTGGGTTTTGTGCTCGTGTTCACTCCGTGGGTCGAAGTCCGTTTTGACGTGGACGGTTTTCGGAAAGTTTTCAAACGGGATCGCTTACAGCAACTCAACGCATCGAGTTCCGGGGGAAAGGCCACTCGCGAACAGGTCCAGAAAACAAAGGAATCGGTGAATAGATATTTACAGGCTATTTTGGGGACTGAACTCTACGACTCCCAAGAGCAGAGTGTCGTCGCTTTTCGGCAATTGGGCGCGCAGGTCTTGTCAGGAATGGCTTCTTACAATCCGGCCTATTATGTGCCGAACCCGGATGAACCGCTCCGAGCGAAAGGGCTCGCCGCTCGCATGGACTTGATGCAGATACGCAAACAAGGGCGCTGGTTTCGGCCCGAACAGATGGTTCAAGCCGACCCCTTTCTCGTGGCGATCGTTTTTGGGCTGTTTCTTCTGTTTCTTTTCAGTTTAGGGGCAGCTCGCAGCGCCAAGCCGGGAAGCCTTTATCACGGTGCGTTCGCGATTGGCGCTCTCGCGGTCACCCTATTTCTCGTATTCGTGGTCTTGGGTTGGCAGGTAGAAACTCAGATCGATCAGGATCTGGCCCGTTTGCGAAAAATGCAGCCACGAAAGGAACTCTACTCCCTCTTCAATGTGAGTAGCACGACCGCGCCATTTGTCAGTTGTCTCTACGCATTTGCCGCCGTGATGCTGCTCGGTATAGAGATATTTCAGCCCAAGACGGTCAGCTCGAGACGCGGGAAAAAATCCAGTCCAGGCACGAAGACGGCTGTCATGGGAGTCGATATGCTGGACGAGCCACAGGCGAAACCATCCCCTCAGAAGCGTACCGGTGCGGCGAAGCGCCGTACCGGAAAACGGCCTCCTAGGCGCAGACGGTAGGCGAAATTTATAGGTACGGACTCTGTCAAAATCTGGGGATATTTTCAGGAGTAAGTAAAGCGTTCTTGCAAGAGAGTCCCTGGCAACGTAATCTCTTAGCCTTTTGAGACTTTATGTCAGGAAGAAAGCCGTTGTCGAGGGAAATCGAGACTACCCGATTTGGTCGGGTCGAGATTGACGAAGAGACGATCATCCGGTTCCCGGATGGTCTGTTAGGCTTCGGACAAGTGCAGGAGTATGTGATTATTGATCATCCTGGGCCGATGGGAGTTCAGTGGCTTCAGGCTCTCGATGTACCCGAGCTTGCTTTTGTGGTGATCGATCCCCTGCTTTTCAAGTCGGACTATTTGGTTCAACTCCACGCGCAGGAGATGGAGCGAATCGGGTTGGATGATCTGGCCAAGGGAAAAGTCATGGTGATTTTGGTCGTTCCCAAGGACCCTCGGAAGATCACTGCCAATTTGCAGGGGCCGCTGGTGTTGAATCCAGAGAAGCGATTGGGTATGCAGGTTGTGCTTCCACACGACCGATACACGACCAAGCATCTCGTGTTTGGAGAGGATGGAGATATGGAACGGAGAGCCCACGGGAACGCCTGAAGCGTCCCAGAGGTGATAGAATTCGATGCTGGTTCTTTCGCGTTCCCGAAACGAAACCATCATGATCGGCGATGAGGTCGAGATCACGATCGTTGAGATCAAGGGGGATACGGTTCGGGTCGGTATTTCGGCACCGCGATCGATACCTGTTCATCGCAAAGAGGTATACCTCGCGATTCAACAAGAAAATATCGAGGCCGCTCGCAGCGATGCGGAAGGGCTCGACTTGCTGGGGCAATTGCTGGGTGGAAATAGTCCTGGCAAAAAGCCGGAATCGGACTCCTCTTCCTGACCCCCAGAGTCTGGAAGAGAACGAACGGCGAATCAGGTTGAAGGGTTGGGGCGACCTTCAACCGCGCCGAGACAGTGGTGGATAGCCTGAACCGCTTCTTGAATTTCCGATTCTCGGCCTCCCAAATACACTCGCCCGAACGCTCCAACCGCTCGGAATTCCAGCACATTGATGGGGGAGGCTTTCTCCGCCTCATTCGCGGCGAGAAGAGCGTAACCCGCCGGATGGACTTCGAGGATATAGAGGGTTTCACGGTGGAGCAGCATCTGGCCGTGGCGCATTCGGTTGATGAGCATGGCCTGGTAGTCGTCCACTCCGGTGATGATTTCGCTACTGACTACGCGCGGCGCGAGGCGGTCGGTTTCTGAGCAACCCAGGCCTTGCAGAATGGCATCCCCGGCGGCACGGACCATGCCTTGATCCATGGAGTGAACTTCCAACACTCCAAAGGCACGTTCTACGATTTGCATTCCTGGTCGAACATCGGTTTGCTTCAGGGCAATGTCGAGTACCCGGTTGATTTCGATACCGGGTGCGATTTCGACATAAAGCGATGCCTGTTCGGTGATCGGCAGATATCCCTGGCTGATGGTCGCGAGAAAGGCTGCCGTCTGGGGCTGCAAGATGTCGATAAACGTGAAGGTTCGCAGGTCGACCATGGAGGCCTCTTTGAAAGGGTTGGTAAATCGAGTCGTCGCGCAATTTTAGAGGCGCTCGGAGAGGGAGTCAAACTATCCTCGATCATTGGGTTAGGATATTTTCATGAACTTATCTTCCGATCAGCAAATCAGAGCTTGGTTCGGCGGGGCCAAGCGGATCCTCATGGTCACTGGGGCGGGCTTCAGTACCGGGAGCGGCATATCGGACTATCGGAGTCCTGGAGGCATCTGGGAACGTTATCAGCCGGTTCCGATCCAAAAATTTTTCGTGAGTCATGAGGCTCGCATGCGTTACTGGCAATACAAGGTCGAAACGAGAGAGGAATTTGCCGGGGCCGCTCCCAATGCGGCACATCGGTCTCTGGTCGAGTTGCAAAGTGATGGCCGATTGTTGGGGGTGCTGACTCAGAATGTGGATGGGCTCCATCAGAAAGCGGGTATCTCAGAAGAACGGGTGATCGAGTTTCACGGAAGCAATGCCCGGGTCGGATGCCTCGATTGCGGCGAGGAGGCCGGATGGGATCACGCGTTGAAACAGTGGGAATCCGAAAATCGACCCCCGACATGTCACGCCTGTGGAGGATGGCTGAAGCCCAGAACGATCTCTTTCGGGCAGGAGATACCGATATCTTGGATGGAACGGGCCAGTCAGTGGGCGCGGTCCTGCGATTTCTGCGTGGTGGTCGGCACCAGCCTTTCGGTCGCGCCCGCCAGCGAGTACCCCAGGTTAGCTCATCAGATGGGGGCGCGGGTTTTGATACTGAATCGCACGCCGATATCGGGTGTCCAGTGGGCCGACCGAATCGTGTTCGGGGAGGCCGAAGAGAGGTTGCCCCGATGGATTCGTGATTCGGTTTCCGGTCCCGATTGATAATGAGCAGAAGAACTCAGATGTAATCGAGGATGGACAGGCGCAGGGTCTTGGCGGTGGCTTGAAGAGCCGCTTGCAAGAGAGTCTGATCGCGCTGAAAATTCATGCTGGCTTCGGCCAGATCGACATCGACGAGTTCGGAGGTGAGTCCATCCAGGAACGTCTGTTCATCGAGGTGCCGCATCTCGGTGAGATCCATTCGGATCACACGTCCACCGATCTCGGCTCGAGCCGAGAGAAGGACGTCCTGCATACTCTCCATCAGGTCGCCTAGTGTGCTCATGGTGGGGATGTTGCCCGCGCCAACTGCGGTTTCGATTTCGCTCCAGAGGCCGAATACACTGTCGGTCTTGACGCCTGTGCCGGGGGTCAAGATGCCTAGTTCCGAAGCGGCGGTTCCAGCCCCGGATTCGGCGACGATAAGAGTGGCCCCCGAGCGTCGGCTGATGATGTCGATTCCGCTGCCAGCACTGTTGATCTCGGCGAAGACATCGACATCGGCCTGCTCGATGAGGTTGAATGCGTCCTGCAAAGTTTGGGCGCTACTGAGGTTGACCGTGGCGGTATCGTTGCCGTTGGTGATCACGATCGTCGGCGTGGGATCGGTCAGTCCAGCCCCGTTGAGCAACAGGGACATCGGGGTCAAAGAGTCCAGTGCCGGATCGAGATCGGAGCCGGTGAACGGCGCGGCCACCGAGCCGCTGGTCAAAAGGCCCAGGTCTCGCGCGGTGGTGGAGTCTTCTTCCTCGATATTGAGTGTGGTGCCACCGGTGACCGTCAAACGATCTCCGGTGGCTCCGTCGATGGTTACGGTGAGGCCGGTATCCTGGTTGATCCGGTCGATGACATCCTGGAGATTGGTGGTCTGGGTGAGATCGACCACGGTGGTTACGCTTCCACCGGTCACGTCGGTTGTTACTCGGACCTTTCCTGAACTCACTCCTAATCCCTGGTTGAGAACGGAGAGTTTGGTCGATCCGTTCACGTTGGGGTCCAGATCCGCCGATCCAGTGACCGTGGTAGAGAACGCCGAAAACGCTTCCGGGCCGGTCAAAGTCACCTGACTGTTGACCAAGTCCGAAATCGGAACGGTCACGGGCTGTCGATCACCGTTGTACCGTACCGAACCGTCGGCGAGCACTTCAAAGGGTGGGTTTTCGGTGTTCTGGCCACCAAAAATATATTCGTTTTCATATTTTTGGTTGGCGATATCGACGGCTTCTTCCAGGAGGAGTTGAATCGCCTGACTGGCCTGGGTGGCTGTCTGCGTTGTGAAAGGCGCCTGCAATTGGGTGAGTAAGATGTCGCGGGTACGATTGAATAGATCGTTGATCTGGTCCAGGGAATTTTCCGCGGTTTCGAGTCGTCCGCGGCCAAATTGGATGTTGGTGTTGTACTGAGCGCTGTCGTCACGGAGTCGGGCCAAGCCGAGGGCTCGAGTGGATGCGATGGCGTCGTCGGAAGGCTTACGCACGCGTTTGCCGCTGGTTAACTGAGAAGTCGTATCCATGATCCGCTTGTTCACTCGCTGAATATCTCCGAGGAGATATTGGTCGCGCGAGATCGAGCTGATGCGGTCGAATCCAAATGAGTCAGCCATGAGTTGCCTATGTGGACTGGATCAGGGTTGCGAGAAGTTCGTCAATGACACGGATGAAACGGGCGGCGCCTTGGAACGCGCGTTGAAAACGGATGAGTTCGGTGGCTTCCTCGTCGATATTGACCCCGGAAATTTGCTGGCGACGATTTTCCAAGTTGTCCGTAAGGACCGATTGGTTTTCGTGCAGTTCACGGGCTCCGGCGGTCTGGGTGCCAAGATCGGAGAGGAGGGAAGTGAGGTAGGTCGAGAGTGTGGACGGGGTCCCGTCGAAAACCGTCTTGTCTCGGATGCCAGCCAGAAGAAGCGCGACCTGGTTATTGCCAGCCCGGGTGGTGTTTCCGGTGGCAACCAGGCCGGGGTTCTGGCTGATCAAGTCGTTGAGAGCAAAGTTTCTGGCGTTGTCACCCGTAAAGAAAGTGCCCATGCCGACAGCGGCCAATAGGTGGCTGGTGTCGTTGGAAAATCCGAAGGAATATCCGGAGATCTGATTTCTCAAACGAAATCGGTTGTCGCTAGTGATCTCGGCGACAATCGGTTCACTGCCCGCGCCATAAAATGTCTGAAGTTGACTGTTGATGTCGTTGACGATGTCCTGAAGGTGATCATCGTCGTGAAAGGGAGGGCTAGCGACTCCGCTGGGAGCGCCATCCAGGTCGACCTCGATGGTGAAGGTCTTTTCGACCCCGGTGCTGTCTTGGAGAAAGGTGATGTCGAAGGAACCGTTTTGCACAGCGAAGGGGAGGCTGGATATCTGGTAGGTATCCCCGGCGGTAAAATTGTGGTCAAAACCTTCTTCAAAAATGAACTGGCCGGTCGCATCCACGTAATCGGTTACGGTTCGGCGTTCACCCGCATTGGAACCGCTCAAAGCCAATACCTCGAGGCCGACGAACCGATCGTTGGTAGCGCCGGAAAAGGTGGTGTCGTTGAACTGGTTGCTGAAGCCTCCGGTGGAGACCTGGCCACGAACCGCTAGAGGAATCCCACCGCCGGCGGCGGTGCTGCTCAAGTTCTTGTCGTGAAGGCTCTCGGTGGAAGTTAGGGTGCTGTATAGTTGGGACCCGAAACCGCTGCTGTGGATCTTGTTGAACTCAAATCCGAGAGTTCGGGAGAAATCACGCAATTGGTTTTCGAAGTGAGGGACGAGCGTGTCTCGAGCTTCAAGCAGGCCGTGAAGGCTACCGCTCGAAGGGGAAAGAGGGGCGCCACCTACAGACAAAGTGGATTCCGCCACGCCATCGTCAATGGTCAGGGAGGTGCCCGAGGGGAAGTAACTCCCTCCCGAGACCAGGAAGATACCGTTATGGCTGACGTTGATGGAGCCGTTGGTGCTCTCTGTCACCCGAATGTCGAGCATCTCCCCGATCCGTTGAACGAATAGATCACGGCGATCACGAAGGTCGTTGGCGGCCCCGTTGTCAGAGCCTCCATTTTCAAGAACAACGATTTCTTTGTTGAGCGAAGCCACCTGTGAGGTGTACTCGTCCATTTGCGTCACAGTCGCCTCGATGGTGTCGTTGAGTTGACTGCGTTCCATCTGGAGTCGGCTTCCGATGTACTGGATCCGATCGGCAAGAATTTCACCCATGCCGACAAGTTGAACTCTGGCTCCCTGATCTTCAGGGTGGGTAGAGAGGTCTCCGAGGGCGTCGAAGAAATCCTGGAGGGAGTTGGTCAGGGCGCCGGTATTGAATTCGTTGAAAACATCTTCGATCCGAGTGAGAGTTTCCATCCGCTTCTGATAGGAGGCCTGCTGGCCCAGCGATTCCCGGACGCTCCGCTCCAGGGTGACATCCAGGGCACGACGGACTCGGTCGACCGAAACGCCGGTTCCGATTTGATGGAGGAAGAAATCGTATGAGGGAGTGGCGGACAGATGCGCGCGCTGCCGGTGATAGCCTTCTGTATTGGCGTTGGCAATGTTATGGCCGATCGTCTGTAAAGCGGATTGATTCGCTTCCAGAGCGTTGGTCCCGACCGAGAGTGCGCGAAAGAGGTCTGTCATTTTCTCAGGCTTTCTGGTCCACCATGATGCGAGAGAGTGGACGTACGCCACCGTGGCGATCGTAAACCGGAGGGCCGGTCATCGCGTCGGCGACAGCTTGAAAGAAATGGTTGGTGTGTTCGATGGAGTGGGTCACCAGGGCGGCGCAAAGGCGACTGATGCGGACAATATGCCCGGTGGCGGACTTCAGTCGTTCGCGGAGCTCACGAAGATGTTCTGTGCGATCATCCTCGATCTGCTCCATCGCGTTGGCGAGGTCTTCGAGTCGTGGAGGAGTTTCAGACTCTTCCAGGTCCAGTTCTGTCCGGGCCGACAGAATGAGGCTCGCGCGACCCTCGGAAAGAATGTTCATCGATACCAGAAGGCCGTCGATTTCCTGCAATACCCCTTCAAGGGAAGGGCGATGATTCGTAATGATCGCTTCTTTCTTGCGTTCCAGAGCGCTGGTAAGGAGTTCGAGATGGCGATGTTCTTCCTCGAGGTTTTTGAGGAGAGTGTCGATGGTGTTGGTCATGGCCGTTTCTCCACGGGTGGGACCGGTTTGGAGGGGTGAAGGTCCTGAGAGAGTTGGTGGGGGAGTACACGGGAATTTTCAGATGCGCTGACGTGATTGGAGAACTGGTCGACGAGGAGTCGCGCGATTCCCAGGGATTGACTTTGAGCGCCTGCAGCGGCGAATTCCTGATCTAACATCGGCTGAAAGATTTCCTCTCCTCTTCCTCCACTGAAGAGCTCGTTCTTTTTTACCGATTGCCGCATCTGCTTCATCATCATGGAGAGAAAAAGAGACTCGAATTCCTTTGCGACCTTTTCGAGTCCTTTCTTGCCGCTTGGAATCTGACTGTTTTCGAGCGCTCCGAGGTTGGGGAGGGCGCGCGCCGTCAAATCGTTGATGGGGGGAGTGAGAGTCGAATTGATGTTCATTGGAGGACCACCAGTTTGGCTCGAACTGCGCCCGCTTCATGCAACGCTTTGACAATATCGATGACATCCTGAGATCCCACGCCCATGGCGTTGAGGCCGTCGAGAATCTGTTGGAGAGGGCTCGTCGGGTCCATGCCGCCAAACGGCATGACTTGCTCTCCGTTGGCTCCAGCGCCGGGAATGACCAGTTGTAGGTTTTTGTGGCTGATGAGTGCGGGGGAAACCCGGACAAAGCCGTTGATGATGACGGTCTGGGTGTTCTCGTTGATGACAATACGGGCATCGGTATCGACGGTGACTTCAACCTGTTCCACCCGACTTACGAAATGGATCAACCTGTCGCCGGTGGTCTCCTCTTTGGGGAGCCGAGTCAGGTCGATTTCGATGGTCATGGCGTCCACGGCGTGAGCGATGGAGGCCCCGGGGAAGAGGTTCGGGTCCTGGTTGATCTGTAGGGCGATCTGGCTGGCCGTGGTGAAATCGGGCCTTTCCAGGAGAACGCGAAGTTTGTTCGAGTCGATGAGGGAGCCGGGGGGAGAGGTTTCGACAATCCCTCCCGAGGGGATGGAAGCGGTGGTCGGATTGGTTCCCATGGTCAAGGGGCCGTTGGCAAGGGCGTAGACGGTGGGATCTTGATAGCCAGGGCCCTGGAGTGGGGTGGGCAGCAAACGACCCCCCTTGAGGTTCGTGGCATCTCCTATGGAGGACACATTGACGAGAATCGATTGGCCGGGGCGGGAGAATGCCGGCAAAGTCGCGGTGACCATGACCACGGCGATGTTCTTGGTGGAGACGTCAGCTACGCCCAGTTCGAAGTTCATGCGGTTGAGTAGGTTCACGAACGGTTTGCGGGAAAGAATGCTGTCGCCGTCACCCGTGCCGGTCAGGCCCACGACGATTCCCAACCCTTTGAGCGGGTTGCTGCGCATGCCCTGAATGCGGGCGACATCTTTGATCCGTTCTGCGTGTACCAGGGAAAAGCTGGTGGCAAGGAAGAAAAGGATCAGGTGTCGGTTGAGGATTTTCATGTTGGTATCGTGAATTTCCGGGAAGATCAGAATGGCCACATCGTTTCGAGTAATTTGCCGAACCAGCCCGATTTCTGAGCATCGTCCACGGTGCCTTCACCGGTGTAGGCGACTCGAAGGTCGGCGATACGTTCAGAGAGGATGGTGTTATCGGACCCTACGTCATCGGATCGGATTTCTCCGGTGACGAGTACCGTTTCGATCTCGTCGTTGATTTGACGGGTTTTTCGAGCCTCGATGATCAGATTCCGATTGGGAAGTACCTTGATGACTTTGGCAGTGATCTTGCCGGCAAGAGAGTTCGAGCGCTTGGTCTGACCCCGGTTACGCTTGTTGTACTGGACTTCGAAATCCACAGTGGGTGAGTTGTTGACCGCGGTTTCTAATCGGTATCCAAACAGGTCGCCCAGTCCCGATCGCTTGGTCGGTTCACGACGAAAGCGGATGAACTCCTTGAGTTCGGCTTGCAGTTGAGCGTCTTTCCGGATGGTGCTGTCGGCCTTGGTATCCCCCTGGGTCCGTTCGAGGATAAGGACCGTGATCAAGTCGTGCTTTTTGAGTGTTCGTTGTTCAGGTGGGGGGTCGGCGTAGGCGGATCGATTCACGCGGTCGGGTCGGATTCCATCCGGAGTGGGAGTTTCCTGGTCTTTTTGCCAGAGCGATTGTTGCGCCATGCTCGGCGGGGAACAGAGGAAGGTGGCCAGGAGGCCATATCCGACGCACTGTAGGAGTAGTAGACGTTTCATCGTGGATGCTGTTCCTTGGTGGAGGAGGAAGCGGTCCGGACTTCAATGCGGCCCGGGCCGACCACGGTTCCCAGGACTTCATGGTTGGACGTCTTACGTCCAAGGATAACGCGAACCGGTACTCGGTCTCCTAAGTGGCCGGGTTTGCGCACAATGCCAGGTGCCAGGATTTTGAATTTCTGGTTGAAATATAGGACCTCGACTTGCATGCCAGGACGTACCAGAGGGTCCCGCCGGACCGCGGTGGAAGAAATGATCTGGCCCCGGTGGAAATTTCGCAGGGTTCTGGAGCCCACGAGCTCCTCGATCGTTGTGATATTGGCCTGCCGGTTGGTGACGGAACGAACTTCCAGATCTTCTTGGGAGAGAATCGTGCCGCGAGGTAGGTTGCGTCGGGCCACCACGGTCTGAAATTTCCAAAGGGTGTCCGGCGCGACCTGGTCTCCCCTCTCGAGGTTTGACCGGTCGCGTCGGACATTGACGGCCCGGGCTGGGACAAGCCCAGGGTCGCCAGGGATTGGCTTTTTGTGTTCGGCGGTTTGGGAAAGACGTTGGGAGGAGCGGGGCGTGGAGGAGTCCAGGCCATCTCCCTTGGATCGTGTGACTCGAACGGTCTGGGATCCCTGAAACTCGATCGATTGGGTCTGGACTCCCGACTGCTCCAGTCGAACAAGAATCTGTTCGCGGTGAAAGGTTCCTGGAGCCGGTCCCAGGAAAATGCTTCCCAGGCCTTGTCTCAAGGAAGGTTCGCAATTCGAGATCCGGGCCACTTCGCCGAGTGTCACGTAGTCGTGAAAGGTTGTGGCGGTTGCTTCGAGGGTCAGCGTCTGCCCTTGAGTTGGGGTAATTGACCCCAGGCCGAGGAGGGCCAGTAGGATGAATAGGAAGCGGGATGAATGAGGAAAAGTCATGGTTTATCGGCGCAGGTTATTGGCTGTTTTGAGCATTTCGTCGGCAGATTCGATGGAATTGGCGTTCACTTCGTAGGCTCTCTGGGCCTGGATGAGTTCAACCAGTTCTTGGACTACCTGAACATTGGATTGCTCGAGAAAACCCTGGCGAAGGATGCCGGTGCCGGCCTGACCCGGGGTTTGGGTCTGGGCCGCACCCGAAGAATCGGTTTCGGTCAAAAGACTGTCACCGATGGCGTGGAGTCCTCCGGGATTACGAAAGGTGGCGAGCTGGATTGTGCCCACCTGGGTGGCGGTGGCTACGTTCTGCTGGACAGCTTCCACGGTTCCATCGATGGAAACGTTGATGGCAACCGTATTTTCCGGAACCGTGATGGGAGGTTCGAGTAGGTAACCGTTGGGAGTGACGAGCTGTCCGTTGGAGTCGATGGTGAAAGCGCCGGCCCGGGTGTAGCCCACTCCGTTGGGGGCCTGGTTATCCAGAACTTTGATCTGGAAAAAACCTTCGCCATCGATGGCGATATCGGTTTGTAACCCAGAATTGACCAGAGGGCCCTGGGTGTGAATTTTCTGAACGGAGGACTCTCGAACCCCTAATCCGATCTGTACGCCACTAGGACGTTTTTGGTCCTGGTCGGCCGAGAGGCTGGTCCCCGATCGTTGGAGCGATTGGTAGATCAAGTCCTGAAAGTTGGCTCGCGACTTCTTGTATCCGATGGTATTGACGTTGGCCAGGTTGTTGGCAAGGACATCGACGTGAAGTTGCTGGGCGATCATTCCCGTGGCTGCGGTCGATAGGGCGCGGATAGTCATGTTGCTGATCTCTTGATTAGAAGTTGATTACCGGACGGCTCGGGCTATTTCGTTGACAGCTTTTCCGAGAGTGAAGTCGTGAGAACGGATGGCGTTCATATTGCTTTCATAAGCGCGCAAGGCTTTGATCATCTCCACCATCTCGCTAACAACGCGAACGGAGGAGTGCTCCAACGCGCCGCTGTGAACTTTTCCGAGAGGTAAGATCTCTTTTCCTTCCCCCTCGAACCGATAGAGATTGCTACCGACTCGTTCTCGAACAGCTTCCGGGTCGAAGACTTGGATCTTGACTTGACCGGCGATGTTTCCATGCGCCGGATTATTGACAATGATGCCGGTACCGCCTTGTCCGAGTACGATATGCTTCTGGTCGGCGGTGCGGAGTTGCCCAACGGGGTCGAGGGTGAAATTGCCTGCACGGGTATAGAACGTCTCCTGGGTTTTGGGGTCTTGAACGGCGAAGAAGCCGTCCCCGCTGATGGCCAGATCGAGGTTTCTACCCGTTTGTGAAATCGGACCCGGATGGAGGTGTTCTTGTTCCTTGGTGAGGTGGAGACCGCCACCGATGCGGTCGTGAAGGTCTGAACTGTCGTAATGGCTGCCAGGATCTTCCCGACTGGCTACCTGTCGAGACTGGATCGAATGCAGAACCCGGCGAAAACCGGGTGTATTGGCGTTGGCGAGGTTATGGGCAATGCCGTCCACGCGAGCGCTTTGAGCCAGGGCTCCGGCAGCGGAAATATAGAGTCCGTAATCCATGTTGAGCGGTCCTCGGTGTCGTGAGTGTCAAAGCTCCCTTGGAGGGAGGCACTCGCATCGAACGCAATGGGTGTGCCATTTGAGATCAAAAAATTTAAGTGGATGTTTCAAAAGGGTTTGAAGTTTTGGGGCCGAATAGAGATTTGGGCAAAGAGGTCGCCCTTACCCGAAAAGGGGAAACATTTGCCGGGGCGAAATTTCCTAGGACGGCCGAAGAGCGGTTCAGGGAGTGGAGACCCGCGGATCTAGAGGCCGGCGGCCGATTCGAGTACGCCGAGGGTTTCCCAAAGGATTCTCGGGAGCCAATTCACGGTGGTGTAGACACCGTGGCCTAAAATCGTGGCATGCTCGGGTCCAAACCGGGTGGTCTGGGTGGGGGAGAACCGTGCCAAAACATTTTGTCCATCGGTATGGAGGCGAGGCGCCGTTTTCCAGCGACGCCCCACGATATCGATCCGGTCTCGTATCGCTTCGGGAGTTTGTTCGGGGAGCGTGCGCTCCAGGAGATCTCCGAGGTTCCTGTTTTCCTCCCGATGGAGAGTGGGTGGCAGGTCGGTTCCAGCAATGGCGAAACTTTGGACCCAATCGCCATAGCGGGCTGAAAGGATGTCCCGAATGCCCTGGGAGGAGAAGTCGGGGTCGGAATCCGTTCCGACGAGCAGCGCAGGAGGGGACTTTTCGGGGGCCTCCTCATTCAACGGACGGTGATGGATCCAGTGTGTCAAGGAACGGTATCCATCCGTATCCCAGCCGTACCGAACCGGAGTGCCGAAAGTCACCAAATGGAGAGCTTGCGCCATGGGGTGAGGGGTGGGAGCGGTTGCCAAGAGTTTACGGGCGGTGGTCCCTAAAGAACCGAGAGAGTCTCCGATACGGTCGAAAAAGGCGGTCCTTGAATCGGAATCGCCGCCCAGAAGATTGGAAAGGAGGGCAAATCCATTCCCCGCGTGACTATGCCCCCAGAACAGAATCCGGTCTTCGGTGGGTGTGAAGCCGTTACCGGTGAAATCCTCCAGCCAGAGGAGCAGCTTCAGGGCTAGTTGAGCTCGCGCGAGATGGTTGTTTTCGCTACTCCAACTCGGATGGAGTCGTTCGATGGAAGTGGCGGAGCCGGTCAGTTGCTGGAAGCTTTCGCACACTTCGGATGAGTAGTTGCCAATGTCGCCAGCCAAAAAGTCGGTGACATGATGGGCCTGAGAGCCAAAAAGTTGGGTTCCGGCCAGGATGGCCGTTCGGAAAGCGGTCGGTAGTTCCTGAGAAAAGCCTTCCAGAAGCGCCAGAAGCCCCAGAGGGTCCGGACCCAGAAAGGTGCCGTGAACCAGGAGGGCGTGACGAATGTGAAGCTTCTCGAGACGGGAGGGGATCGGGTCCGAAGAGGGGGGAAGCGCGGTTTCCATCGATCGGTAAATCGGTGGGAGGAGGCTGGTCGAGGGATAGTTTTGATGACCAAAACGATTCTGGGTCGGCATGATATCTGTCGTGATTCTCTTCGGGTATTTAACGCGGTAGCGACATGGATCATATCACCAAGGTATGCGATGGGTCGAAAGCGCTCGCGCCCCGAGACAGGTGAAGCAGATTGTTATACACTCCATACTCTTTGTCTTCGAACAGGAGCACGGTTCGCCGGTGAAGATAGGCTACGATGCGACCAGCGGTTCGTTCCCGTCCGGGGGAGTCTCTCGGTACGCGTATCGATTGGCCGAGGCCTTGCGGCAGGCTCGGGGAGACGATTTCGTGCCGGTTGCCTTGACTCATCATGCATTGCGGCAACGAACCGAAGGGGTTCTCCACAGACGTTGTCCTCGACGGATTCTGACCTGGCTATGGAGTCGAGAGCTTTATCCCCCGTTCGAGCGGTTCTCCGGGCCGGTCGATCTCGTGCATGTTCCGTTGCCTCTTCCGGTGTTTAGTCGGTCACCCCAGGTGGTCACGGTGCACGATCTCGCCTGGTTGGATGATCCTCGGTATCATCCGGGAGCGGCTCCCGACCGGGAGGAGATGCAGGGGCGATTCGATCGTTGTGCGGGCATCATCTGTGTTTCGGAGCCGGTCGCCCGAGCGGTTCGTGAGCGTTTCGAGGTGAGTAAGCAGCAGATTCAGGTCATCGGTTCGGGAAATCATATCGATCGCCCCGCCCAGGGGGAGTCGGTTCATGAGCGTCCGTACTGGATCACAATCAGCGACTGGAATCCCCGCAAGAATCTGGAACGTCTCCTGCGGGCTTATTTACAGCAGGGGTCCAGTCGGCCCGATCTCTTGCTTTTGGGAGGAGACGATCGCGTTCCTCCCCGGTTACGGGAATTGATCGACTCCACCTCTTCGATTCGGTGTCTGGGGAGGGTTGACGATTCGGTTTTGCATCAGGCTCTTACCGGGGCCCGAGCTCTACTCTATCCTTCGCTCGATGAAGGTTTCGGTCATCCGGTGCTGGAAGCGCAGGCCTGTGGAACGCCTGTTCTGGTCAGCGATATCGAGGTTTTGAGGGACACATCGGGTGGCGCTTCGGTATTCGTGGATCCGCACGAAGTTGATTCAATCGGAAGAGGAATGGAGCAGTTGATCCATATGGAGGAGGAGGCGCTCCAAGCTCAGATCGAGGCGGGTCGGCAAAACGCGGAGGGACGGACCTGGGAGCGTTGCGCTCGCGAAACCTGGGCTTTTTATGAGCGAGTGTTGGATTGTCATCGGTCGGATTAGGGGTAAAAAAATGAACCTATTTTTCATGTTCACGTAGCTCCCCGAGATGGAGACAATAGGTTCATGACTCTTCAATTTCTGGCTATCGGTGATGTACATCTGGGACGTCCAGTCGCCAGGATTCCTCCCTGGCTGGAGGAGAGAGGAGTCTCTCGGTTGCAGCTAGGGCCCGCCGAAGCGCTGAAGCGGGCGGTGGAGCGGGCTCTTTCAGGATCGGTGGATGCGGTTCTCTTTGCGGGCGACCTGGTGGATTCTGACAACGCTTATTTCGAGGGATATCGCGTTCTGGCGGATTCTGTAAAGCGCCTCACGGATGCAAATATCGATGTTGTCGGTGTGGCGGGTAACCACGATCATAAAACTTTGGCTCGATTGGCCGATGAGGTGCCTGGATTTACACTTCTGGGGCGGGATGGCACCTGGGAAACCCATGAGATTGTCCGTGAGGAGCAGGTTCTGGGGCGTATTGTCGGTTGGTCTTTTCCCAAGAGCCATGTGTACCACAATCCGATGGAAACATGGGTCGAACCCGAAGGTGGACCGGGATGGATCGGTCTTTTGCACGCGGACCTGACCGGCAGCGATCAGGGATATGCGCCCATTTCTCGATCGGATCTCGAGAAAACTTCAGCGGCGGCTTGGTTGCTTGGACACGTCCACATCCCGGATCTCCGCGAGCTTTCGGCCGATCGCCCCATCGGATATCTCGGCTCTTTGAGCGGACTTTCACCCAAGGAAACCGGTTGGCGTGGAGCCTGGGAGGTGGAAGATCGTTCCGGAAGTGTTCGGTTGCGCCCTGTGGATCTGGCTCCTTTGCTCTGGGAGAAACGCGATCTCTCCCTCGAAGAGATGAGTTCGGGGGAGTCGGTACGGGGAAAGATTCTCGACCTTCTGCGTTCGGTGAGGGAGGAATCTTTGCGAAGAGATGGAGAGGTCCTGGCCATCGGGCTTCGGGTTCGACTTCAAGGCAGGACCGAACGAAGGGCGGAGGTTCTCGAACTTTTCCACGACATGGACTGGCAGGGGGAGGGACTTCCTCATTCCGAGCCGCTGGTTTTTCTCGAAAACATGATCGACGAAACTCGTCCGTGTCTCGATTTGAACGAACTCTCTGGAGGGGACGATCCGGTCGCCGTCCTGGCCGGGTACTTGAATTCCCTCGAGGCGGGTCCGGGGTCTACCGACTGGGAGATATTGGCTGAACGGGGCCGGAAACGGTTTGTCGAGGTGAGTCGTCGCCCAACCTGGAGTCGTCTCGAGTCGGTCTCCCTCGATACTGAATTCGTGGCTGAGGTCATGAAAAGTGGGGGGTGGAGGCTGATCGAACGGATGCTGGGGGCGAGTCGTGAGGACGAGTTGTGATCCTCGAGCGAATTCACATTCGGCGTGCGCCGGGGCTACCTGAGGGTTTACGAATCGATTCGTTGGGATCGGGTATTCATCTCATTCTCGGCCCTAACGAGTCGGGAAAGACAACATTGTGCCGGGCGATTCGAGGGCTTCTCTGGCCGGGCGATGTGGAGAATCTTCTCTGGGAGGTGGAGTCGAGTTGGGTGACCGCACAGGGCACTTTACTCGCGAAGCGTGTCGGTTCGACCGTTTGTTGGGTCGATTCGGAAGGAGAAGCGCACGCGCTGGATTCGATTCCAGAACATCTGTCCCGCTGTCACTGGATCGGGTTGGATGAAATCGTTCCTTCCGAGGGGGTGGAACTGGCGGATGTGCTGGCGGTCGAGATGTCGGCTGGGATCGATCTGGAGGCGATTCGGGCCGGGTTGAAAGCCGAGCAGCCCAAGCGGTCGGTCAAGGAGACCGAAGCGCTGAAAAAGGCTCAGGACGCTTTGCAGACGATTCGAGCTGAACAGTTTCAGTTGCGCATGGAAGAAAAGGGACTGGAGAGCCTTCTGGAGGAGAGAAAGCGGGCTCATCAGGCCCGAGCGGAAGAGGCGTTATTGGAGCGGGCGCTGGAGAGAAACACGGTCAACCTGAAGCAGAAGGAGGTCGACCGACAACTGGAAGCCCTCCCATCGGGCGTGGATCGGATTCGCGATGGGGATGAAGAATTTGCCGAAAAAAATGAAAAGGAGAGGTGTCGTATCGAGGAACAGTTGAGAGAAGCCGAGGAGGAGGAGAAAAGCGTTCGAGCGACTCTCTCGGAGGTCTCTTTCAAGAAACTGGTTCCCACTCACGAAAAACTAGATGAGATCGAATCTCGGGCCAATCGACTGGACGCGGAGAGCAAGGCCATGGAGGTGGATGAGGGGAAGGCTCTCGGTCTGGCCGAAAAAGAGCGATTTCATCGCAAGGAGCTGGGGGCTTTCGAGGGAGATTCGGTAGAGGATGGGTGGGGGGCGGACATGATGGACGAACTCGATGATTACCTGCAAGACGTTACCAGGTTGCGGGAGTTTGAAGGTGAAATCGAGAGCCTGGGAGTGATCGGCGGTATCGAAAGAAGTCGATTGTTGATGGGGGCTGGAGTTGTGGTTGGTGTCGCTACATTCCTCTTGTTGGCTCTGATTTTTAATCATTCGATCTGGTGGATCGGGGGGTTCCTGCCTCTGATAGGGGGTGGATGGGTGATCACTATGGCGATTCGAGGGAAAGGCGCGACCGCTGCGGAAGGTCAGAAGGATCGACTCAAGGCCAAGGCCGAAAAGATTCGTCGTCTCAATGAAAAACAGCGAGATCGGATTCGGAGTCGCCTGGGGTTTGATCCAGGAACAGGAGATTTGAATCACTATAAATTCGGTCGAAATCTCATTCGATACCAGGAGGTGCGTGGTGAGCGACTGGACATCGAGGAGCGGGTGAAGGACTCGAGGGCGAAGGGGAGGCGACGGCTGAAACGACTCAACGCTTTCCTGGAAAAATGCGAAGAGTCTTCGGCCAGTGATGCCGAAGGGGTTCGGACTCGAGTGCAGCAATTGAGGCGTCGTCTCGATCTGTCGGAAAGATCCCAGGAGTCCTTGACCGGAGTACGGGCCCGATCCCGAAAGTACAAAGATGCGCGCAGGAGAAACGCTCAAGAGCGGACCGAGTTTTACGAGCGACTAGAACTCACTGATGGGGACCGGGGGGCCCTGGAAGAGCGGATCGCCTGTCGGGAAGAATACCGAGAACTGCAAGGCCAGCGCCGGGACCTGGAAGTGCGGAGAAAAACTCTGGATGAGCAACTTGCCGGGAATCCTGAACTGATCGAGCAGTCTTCTGATCAACTGACCCACGCTGTCCAAGAGGCCCGTTTGCAGGGGGAGGCGTTAGATGGACTGAGTGAACGGATCGGCAATATCACCGGGGCGGTGAAACGCCGTTCCAAGGGGAGAGAACTCGAACAAGCGATGGAAGAGGAGCAGTCGTGCCGTCAACAGTTGGAAGCGTTGCGGGATCGAGTGCTGATCGGTGCGGCGGAGTTGGCACTCCTCGAACTGGTGATCGATGAGGTCGGTCGTCGATCCCAGCCCGTCGTTTTGCAAGAAGCGGTGCGTTTGCTGACCCTCTTCACGCGTGGGCGGTATCAGTTGCGAATACGCACCTCGTCGGAGGGAGGGGGGCCCACCTTTCGAGTTTTCGATAACACGTTCCAGCAGGTGAAGACGCTGGATGAACTCTCGAGTGGGACACGTCTGCAACTGCACCTGGCGGTGCGAGTCGCTTTCGCTACGGTGACCGAAGGCGGGGGAGAGACGTTGCCGATTCTGCTGGATGAAGCGTTGTCTGGCAGCGACCCGCAGAGAACTGACGCTGTGATCGAATCTCTGGGCTCACTGGCGGAAGAAGGTCGCCAGATCCTGTACTTTTCCAGCGACCCGGTCGATCGGTATCGCTGGGAGAGGGGGGTCGGGAAGGCGGTCCGGTTGGGAGTGACCGATCTTTTTGGAGAACAGGCTCAGGCGGAAGCAAATACCGACTGGCTCGAACTTCCGCTTCCGGAACGGGTTCAGGTTCCAGAACCCCAACGGAAGGAGTCGGCAACGAGTTATGCCCGCCGAATCGGGGTGACCGGGTTCGATCCCTACTCGGAGATCGAGTCGATGCATCTGTTTCATGTTCTTCATGACGATTTGGCCGCTTTGCACCTTCTGCTCTCGAAGAGTGGAGTTCAGTCGATCGGGGCCCTGGTCGCTTTGATCGAGATGGGAAAGGTCTCCCCTCCCCAGGAGGTGAGCGAACTTTTCAAATGGAGGTTCCAGGCGGGAAAAGAATTCCTGCTGGCCTGGAGAGTCGGGCGGGGTTTGCGTTGCGGACTGGATGTGTTGATCGCTTCGGGAGCGGTGAGCGAGAAGTACCAGGGCGGTTTTGTCTCCATCTTGAGAGATCATGGGGGCCGGGCGGATTCGTTGCGTAAAGCGCTCGAGGCGACACCAAGAGTCGATGAACGGGTGAAGGGATATCAAGCCAAGAAGCAAGAAGAGTTGTTGGCCTATCTGGAACAGGAGGGGTACTTGGTGTCGACTCCGCCTCTTGATCGAGAAGCGATCGGACTGGAAGTGGTGGCAGCGCTGGGGTCACGGGGGCCCGGTCCGGCCGAGGTCGGAGCGTATGTAGACTACCTCTGGCAGGTGAGTGAGATCGGGGACGATTCCGCCGGGGAGCCTGGCGAGGTGGCCGGCGAGTGAACGAAGAAAGCGCCCGGGTCCGACGCGGTTTTCTAGGCTGGGAAAAGCCCGCACTTCAAAGCGCTGCTGATTGGATCTGGGAACGAAATCGGAGCGATCCGCCCCTTTCGGATTGGACCGTGGTTTTGCCCGGATCACGGGCGGGGCGGAGGTTGTTGCTTCATCTGGCGATCCGAGCTCGCCTAGAGGGGGCTGTGCTTGAGCCGCCCCGTATCCAGACTCCTGGTGTATGGGTTCAGGGGGTATCGGGCGTCGCTCGGGAAAGGCAGGCGGGGAATTTGGCACGTCAGTTGTCGTGGGTCGAGGCGCTCGAAAGTCTTCGCAGAGTTGACCTGTCTCCTCTGGTACCCCGGCCCCCTTCACCGGGTGAAAGGGGGGGCTGGCGCTCCCTGGGACGGTTGCTGGACGAATCTCACCGCATGGCGACTTCGTTCGGATTCACATTTTCGGAAGTTCGCGATGCGCTGAGTGGTGAGATGACCGAGGGTGAGCGTGCCCGGTGGGACGTCGTATCCCGTCTCGAGGCTCTTTTCTGGCAACGCCTCGAAAAACGGGGGCTGGTCGACGTGGGAGCGGCCGTTTTGAAGGGGATCGAGAATCGAGTTCACTTTCCGTCCGGGCCCGTCCTCTTGCTGGGGATTGTGGATTCACAGCCCCTCATGCGAAAAATCTTGGCGCATTACTCCGGAAACGTGGAAGCTCTCGTCCACGCGCCAGAAGAGTGGGCCGATCGTTTTGATGAATATGGGTTTCTGAACACTGCGGCCTGGGGATCCGCTCCGATCGATCTGGACCTGGATCGGGTTCACGTGGCAGAGGGTCCCAAGGAGCAATCCGAAGCGGTTTGGGGAATCTTGGCCCAATGGGGTCAAACCTGCGGGCCGATCGATACCCATGAGGTGGTGCTGGGGGTGCCCGATGCCGAGGTGGTCCCTTTTCTCGAGTGGGATGCAGACGAGCAAGGGGTTCCGGTCCGCAACGCTTCGGGCAGTCGACTGAGCCGGGCCAGGCCCGCGAAGTTCTTGACCGCTGTGTTGCAACTTCTCGAGCGCCGAGATTATCAGGCTCTGGTCGAACTCCTCCGGTTCCCGGAGCTGGAGGCCGCGATTCTTGACGGGCCTCGGTTTGCCGACCAGGATGTGGAAAACTGGATCGATCCTCTGGACCGCAAGCAACTCGATCGCATCCTCAGGAAAATCTCCCCCCGGTGGTTTGCCGGCCAGAATCCCGAGAACGGGTATGAGGGGAAGCTTCAGGAAACGCTGTGCGCGGTCCTGGGGGATCTGATCGTCGAGGGGGCGACTCACGACCTTGCCGGCTGGGCACGCGAGATCGCTCGGGGTCTAGGGAGCGTGTTTGGCGGACACTCGGAAGATCCCCAGACCGGTGAGGGGCACCTCGCGATCGAGGCGTGTCGAGTTTACCAGGAGATCCTGGAAGAACTTTCTCAGGCCCGGGACGAGAACTCTCTGGGGGCTGCCGAGGCGCTTCATATCGTGCAGGAGTTGGCCGGAGAGAAGAGAATCGCTCCTCTGGGAGATTCCTCGTCCATCGAACTTCTGGGGTGGCTGGAGCTTCCGTTCGAAGAAGCTCCCTACCTGATTCTTACCGGCATGAATGAGGGCCGGGTTCCGACCGGATCCAGAGTCGATTGGCTATTTTCCGAGAGGGTGAAGGATCGGCTTTCCCTGCCCGGTGAGAAGGAACGAATCGCTCGAGACCGATACGCGCTTCTCTCGATCTTGAAGACGCGGGGGCGTACCACTCATATCGTTCTGGGGATTCGAAATGCGGGGGGTGAGCCGATGCATCCCAGTCGACTCCTCCTGGCCTGTCCGGAGGAGCAACTCCCCGATCGGGTTCGTTATCTCTTTGATGAGGGTTCGCAGCGTCCTCTTCCGGCCGTATTGAAACGTCCGGTCGTGGCCGGCCCGGAGTCTCGGTTTCTCCCTTTCCCTCGGACGCCGGTCGAACCGATCGTCTCGCTGCCGGTCACGTCCTTTCGCGTGTATCTGGAAGATCCTTACACGTTTTATCTCCGCTATGTATTGCGTTTGCAGGAGAGGGAGGAACCGATTTATGAAATGGACCCGAGCCGTTTCGGCTCTCTCTTGCACGACGTACTTCAAAGTTTTGGTCAAAGTGGACTGACGGCCAGCGAATCGGTGGAGGAGGTCGCTCAGTTTTGTCGGGAGGAATTGCGAAGGATCGGTCGGAATCGATTCGGTCCAAATCCTCCGGTCGCGGTGGCCGTTCAGGTGGAGATGGCGTTACTCCGTTTCGATCGGTTTGCACGCTGGCAAGTGGAACGAGCTCGGGCGGGGTGGGAGGTCGTGGAGATCGAATGGCAACCTGGCTCGGGTGGAGTGGATTTCGACGTGGATTCCTCTCCGATGCGCATCACCGGTAAGATCGATCGGATCGACCGTCATCCGGATGGGCGAGTGGCGATCCTGGACTACAAGACCGGGGAGAAAGTTCTTCCTCCCAGGCGGACTCACCAAGTCCGAGGAGAGTGGACGGATCTTCAGTTGCCCCTATATCGACATCTGGTTCGTGAACTTCGACTCGGCGATTCGGTGGAACTCGCTTATGTGAGTCTGTCAGCGGGTCAAGAGTGCGAATTGCTCTCCGCGGGCTGGAGTCCCCAGGAGCTGGCCGATGCGGACGCGGTGGCATCGGACGTCATCCGGGGTATTCGACAAGGAGAATTCCTTTCTCCACAAGAGGTCCTGAAATGAACATCCCACGGGAAGTCATTCAGGCCTCGGCCGGTACGGGGAAGACGTACTGTTTGGTGAGTCGATATGTGGAACTGGTTTCCCAGGGGGTGGATCCGCGGACCATCCTGGCCACGACATTTACTCGCAAGGCCGCGGGGGAAATCTTGGGTCGAGTTTTGCTCCGCCTGGCGGGAGAGAGAGGGGAGGAGGATGCCGTATGTCTTTCCTCGTTGGTTCGTGTGGTCGATGCGCTGGGATCTCTGGCCGTGCAGACACTCGATTCCTACGCGTCCCGACTGGCCGGAGCGTTTCCTCTGGAAATTGCGCTCACGCCGGGTTGGGAGATCGCCGAGAGCGAAGAGATGGAGTTGTTACGGGGCGAAGCGATCGAGCAGGCGATGGAAGAGGGGGATCCGAGAACCCTCTTTGACCTGATTGAGATGCTCCAGGGAACGGCGGGCACCCGCTCGATCCACCGACGAGTGGAAACGCTGGTGAATACAGCCTATAACGCCTACCTGGAATGTCGGGAGGTACCGGAGGTCTGGAGCCGGATCGGACCTTCCAGTCGCCCGCTGCGTTCCGAGGTTTTGCAGGCCGGTCTGGATCGGCTGGAAAAGGCCGAGGATCTTCTGGCCAGAACCCAGGCGGGGCAGATCAACAAGAGCTGGAAAAAGGCTCACGACAAATCTCTTCAACTGGCGCGTGAAGAAGACTGGGAGGCCTTTCTTGATGCCGGCTTGCCCGGCGCGATACGGGCGAAGAAGGATACCTTTGGGCGACAGAAGATAGGCGACGAGCTCCTCGAGATTTACCGTCCGTTGGTCGATCATGCCGCGGGTCTGATCCTGGGAGAACTTTTGCGGCGCAACCAGGCCATCCGAGAGTTGATGGAACGATTCGATCGGGCCTTCAGGGAGTTGAAGAGAGGTCGCGGTCGATACCAATATTCCGATATCCCGGAGGCTCTACTTTTGTGGGCGGGGCAGGTGGATTCAGGGGCCATCGACGGTCGTCTGTCGACTCCCTTCGAACATGTTTTGCTCGATGAGTTTCAGGATACGTCTCGAGTTCAGTTCGAGTTATTGGAAAAGTCCTTGAAGAGGGTGATCGAGAACTCGGAGTCGGGAAGCATCCTTTGTGTGGGAGATCCGAAGCAATCTCTCTATCGCTGGCGACAAGCTGAACCGGCACTCCTGGATGGATTGCTCGATCGGTGGCCTCAGATGCAGGGGGCGCCGATGTCTTTGAACTGGCGTTCCTCGGAGGTCGTCCTGGACGCGGTCAATCGGGTCTTTGGGTCGTTGAGTCGCAACGGAGCGCTGGGTGATCATGTCGAGGCGGTGGCCGCCTGGAAGGCGGATTTTCAGCCCCACACCGCGGCCAAGGACTGTGGCGGGGCGGTGAATCTGTGGGTAGGGCCGGATTGTCACGGTGAGAAGGCAGAAGAACGTCCGCTGCGTTTTGGGTGGGTGGCCGATCGGGTGGTCGAGTGGGTACGGGAGACTCCCGAGGCCAGCGTCGGAATCCTGGTTCGCAAAGGCGCCACCATCCGGACATTGCGCAACGAACTCGAAAGCCGAGGTCTGGCAGTCAGTGAGGAGGGGGGGAATCCTCTGACCGATACGGTCCCGGTCCAGCGTTTCGCCGATCTTCTTCAGTTCGCCTGGAGACCGGGAGACGAGGCGGCTGCCTACCGTCTGGTATGCAGTCCGCTGGGGTCTCTGATCGGATTGGAGGGGTGGAGTGACGCGCCACACCGAGCTCAGGTATCCTCCCGCTGGAGGGCGCGGTTTGTTCGAGAGGGATTTGCTCGACCGTTTCGGCAACTGGTACGCGATACGGCGGATTCTATGAATGGTGAGGAGTTGGGGCGTCTGGATCAGTTGATCGAACTGGCCATCGCTTTCGACCTCCGGGGCGAGTGGAGGGCGGGAGCCTTTCTCCGCGCGATCGAACAGCGGCGCATCGAGAATCCGGGTCGAGAAAGGGTGCGGATCATGACCTTGCATGCGTCCAAGGGTTTGCAGTTCGATCGGGTGATTCTTCCCGAATTGGATGAGCTGTTTACCCGCCACTCGGGCACCATTTTGACCGATCGGCCCGGGATCTACGATCCTGTTCAGGTGGCGACCTGTTATCCCAGCGCCATGCTCAGCGATCTTCATCCCGATCTGGAGCGGATTCGAAACCGATTCCGCTCCCGGCAGATTCATGAAGGACTATGCCTGCTCTATGTCGGCATGACCCGAGCTGTGCACTCCCTGGACATGGTGATTCCGTTTCGCTCCAGAGCGACAGGATTCTGGTGCGATCCGAGTGGGGTTTTGCTCGCGGCGCTGGCACCTGACCAAACGCTGCAGGCGGAAACTTCGATCTTCACGGTGGAGCGAGGGGACTGGAAGACCGAACTTCGAAAAGAGGATCGTGAGGAGGTTTCTGAGTCGATCGAGCTGTCCGAATTGAATCTCACTATCGGTGAAGACCGGGGCGGTGATCCGCGGCCCGCACCTTCCAGGCGCATCACGGGTCCGGTCGACCTGGGTTCGGTTTTTCAGGTCCCTGGTCGCGACGGTCGAGATTCAGGGTCCTTGATGCATCTCTGGTTCGAGCGGGTCGGATGGATGGAGGACGGGCTTCCTCCGGAGGAGCGTCTGCGCGAATGGGGGCGTCAGCGCGGCTTCGAGGACTCCGCGCTAGATGTGTTCCTCACTCGATTTCAGACGGCGCTGGAAAACGAGGAGATCAGGGGCCTCTTCAGTCGGGCTCACTACGAGGCCGAGAACCGTATCCCCTCTCTCGCCCGGGAGCAGCGTTACGCGGTTTTGGTGGACGGTCCGAGCGGTACCTTCCTGGAACGGGGACGATACGATCGAAAGGTTGTGGTCCGAGATCGGGAGGGTGAGGTCCAGCATGTCGATCTCTTCGAATTCAAATCGGACGGTTTGGATGAACATCCCGGCGCCATGGAAAGGCTGATCGACTCGCATCGCCATCAGTTGGAAAGTTACCGCGCCGCCGCGGTCGCGGCCTACCGACTGGATCCGGCGCGGGTTCGGGTCTGGGTCATCTTCACCACTGCGGGAAGAGTTGCCGAAGTCGGGTCGTCGACCCGCTGATTCTCTTCAGAACCGACCCAGCGGATACGAAGTCTATTTGCCTTGGCCGAATACCTGGGTCCAGTAGGCTTCCGTGTGTCCCGTTCCCAGGGTGGAAAACTTGGTAGCCAGAATGTTGCGGTGATGCCCCGCGCTGTGAAGCCAGATACGGAGGGCGCCCCCGGAAGTCGTGCA
>JASMLP010000013.1 GCA_030748635.1 Planctomycetota bacterium | reverse complement strand
CTCTGGGGGATGGAGAGGGAGCACGAGGTTTCCTTCCCAACCGCCAACCTTTTCGAGGAACGACTCATGTCAAGTTACATCCCTTGCCTTTCTGGAGCGATTCGCACTCCACGGCGCCAAGTTCACACGGTTGGGTTTCTTTTGATCAACTGCCTCGTCGCTTCTCTCTTTTTCGGTTTTGGTATGAAATGAGTCATGGATTTCATAAGTGATTTTATATTAGTCGCTTATGTGTTTTGTTTCCGTCCATTGGCACGTTGAATATATTCTTGAATCGCCTTCCGAAGAGGAGTCCAAATCATGAAATCCACAATAATTGCAAGTTTCGGCCCTACTCCGACCGCTTTGAACGGGCTTCTCGACGCACCCACTCGCACATTAAAATTCAATGTGAGTGGGAGCGAACCCGAAGCTGCTGGCAGGCGAGGGGTTGCATCCAAGGGGGGTTGTATCGTGTGCTCCATATTTGGCCTACAGTGCCGACATCCCAGATAGAGGCGCCTGGTTTTGAGGCGGTTTCGAGGGCCCTTTCCCCAGAGCCGATTGTCTCCTGAATCTGAGGCCCTCCTGTTCGTGAATTGCCCGAAGGGTTCGCGCGATTGCGATCTTTCTCGCTCCCGACTTCCATGCATGTAAAGGGAGACAACGAGGTCTGCACGGCCTGGGAGCAAGATGTGGATGGAGGTCGTTGGGCCCACTTAGGTCTTTTCGGATCCGTGCCTTGGGGTATGCCGACGGTTTCTGGTCAAAATTTTTTCGGAAAACAGAAACAGGTTCGTCTCGGGGGTGCTCTGGGGGGTGGAGAGGGAGTACGAGACTCCCTCTCGTTTCTTTATCTTTCTTTTGAGGGTTTCATCATGTTTTGCACCGTTTCCCGGTTTTTTGCGTCGATCTGTTCTCAAGTTCCCCGAACGAATCGAATTGGGCTTTCTTTGATCACCTGCCTCTCCCTGTCGCTTCTCGTCGGTTGTGGCGATCCCTGGACCACGATGGGCGGGGGCAACAATCATCTCGGCAAGAACATGTCCTTTCAGGGACTGGTCGAGGATACGCCCGATTGGACCATCCAGTTGCCGGGATACCCGAATCTTCAGGTGTCTCCGATCGTTTCCAGCGGAATCCGGACGATCTACCTGACGACCACCAAAGGGCGCAATATGCTCCACGGGATTCACCGGTTCGACGGTGACATCTACTGGAGCTACGACTTCGGGGTGGGGCATAACGTCGGGTATCCGGCCCTCAAGAAGGGAACCCCGGGCGACCAGTCCTCCCAGGATCGGGTCTACGTGGCGGTCGCTTCGCAGAGCGGACAGGCGGCCCTATTCTGTTTCGACGCGCAGCAGGGCGGATCGATGACCGGAGCCGATCGGTTGTTGTGGCAGACGATGTTCCCGGCATCGAATCAGATCTTCTGGAGTCCGATTATCTGTCGAGGTCGGGTATATGTTGGCGGTGGATTGGGTGGGGGACTCGCCTGTTTCGATGCCGATACCGGCGTTCTCCAGTGGCAGGAGCCCTACGGGGGTCCCGGGCAGTCCTGGAGCCCTTCCTACTGGCAGGGTATTTTCACCTTCACCTGCGGCGAGTTGCGTCGACACAATCCGATCACCGGAAGCGTCCAGCAGTCGATGTCTCTTCCGGCCGGCGGAACCTTCAACGGTACCTATCCGGTGGTCTGGGGATCGGACACCTACCTGGTCAGCGACGGGCAGTTGCGCAAAGTTCGGCTTTCCACCGAGACCGTGACCTGGGCGACCAGCAATGAGTCGATCACCGGTGTCCCCGCCTTCGATCCCACTCTTCGACAGGTTTACGCCGTCAACGGCGGGTCGCTGGATGCTCGGAATGCCCAGGATGGGTCGCTTCTTTGGAACTTCAGTCCCGCCGACCCGATTGTCGGGCACACGGTTCTTGCGCAGGACATGGTGTACGTGTCCACTCGGGACTGGGTCTACGGTTTGAATCCGGTCACCGGAGCGGTTGTCTGGCAAGGCCTCACCGGGATTCCCTGGGGGGCGCAGCGCTGGCTTCTGATCTACGGAAAGTCTCAGGATGGTCGCCTTTTCGTCGCCGGAGATCCTGGGGTGGTGCGCTCTTTTCGCAAGTGAACAGAACCGTCAATCGGTCATGGCGCCATAGATATCTTATTGGACAGGGGTTCGAAAAGTCGGCTCGCCTCCAGGCGATCCGGCTTTTCGGCTTTTTGCTCTTGGAAGCCTTTCAGTCCCGGCGATCCTTGAGTGGGGGGGTGAGGCGATCGGTGATCCACTGAGCAGTACCCCGAAAAATGCGGGTCACGACATAGAAGCGAGGATAGATCACTCGGCGGCGTTTTCGGGAGACTGCGCGGACGATCAGTCGGGCGAGTTTCTCCGTACTGCCGGTCGGGGCGAGGTCGGCAAAACCTCCTCCGAGTCGTTTGCGCGCCTTTTCCTCCATGGCGGTTCGAATCGGCCCTGGGTAGACCGTGACGACGTGGACGCCGGTGGAGCGTAGTTCCCACCCTAACCCTTCGGAGAAAGAGGCAAAACCGGATTTGGCGGCGTTGTAGTGACACATTCCCGGTGTGGCTACGAGTCCCGCCACACTCGAGATGTTGACCACTACGCCCGATTCACGTTCGACCATTCCGGGGGCGATCCGGTGGATCATCCGGAGGGGGGCGAGCAGGTCGAGTCGGAACAGTTGATCTCTACGATCTGGGTCGACCGCCAGGACGGGATCGACGATCTGGATCCCGGCATTGTTGAGGAATAGATCGATCGGACCGTGAGTGGATTCGGCTTCATCGATCCAGTCGCAGCAAGTCGTCAGATCGGAAAGGTCGGCGGTAATCGAGTGGGTTGGCGCGTCGAGTTCGGTGGCCAACTGCTGGAGTCGCTCGGTTCTTCGAGCCACGATGGTGAGTCGATTGGACGCGTGCCCATACGCTCGAGCCAGCGCTTCCCCAATACCGCTCGAAGCTCCTGTGATCGCCACATGCATCGGGGCAGGGTAGAGTGAGCGAAACGTTCGGTCAAGGTGACGGTCTGAGGTACAATCACTCGATTCCAGTCAGAAAGGAGGATTTGTGGTTCAGGAACTCGTATCGGGAACACCGGAATATATTCGTCGTCTCATGCTCGAAGAGCACGGTTCGCGTAAATGCGCGCGGATCCTGTTCTTCTTCGATCGCAAGGCGTTGGTGGAGATCCTGTATGAGTTGCCGGATGAAACGATCCTGATTTTGGCGCGTGAAATGGCCCGATTGCGGGGGAGTTTGACGGATTTACAACGCGCTCGCGAAGAGGTTGAAGGCGAACTTCGCCGAGTGACCGAGGTGATCGATCTGGACCCACCGTCCCCACCTGGCGCAGAAGGTTTCGTGTTCCTGGACCGAGCCGAACCCGAAGAACTGATCGAATTAGCTCGCGACCTGGACGATTATCAGCTTGCCGCGGTGGTCTGTAACGCTCCGGTCGAGTCGGCTACGTTCTTACTAGGATCGATAGATCGGAAGCGATGGCGACTCGATCTGATCGAAGAGATGACCCGCATGCGGATTCGGGGCGGAGATCAGGCTCTGGAACTGGCTCAGGTGACTCGGGAAGCTCTGGAGGCGGTGGATCCCGATCTGAATTGTTTACGGGGGAGTCCGTCTTCCGGGAGCGATTCCTTTGCGCAAAGGACCGCCGACTCTGAAGAGAATTTGACTCAACTGGTTTCGGTGTGGGACAAACATGAGTTGCCGCGCCTGCTTTCCGGATTTCCGGTCGATCATCTGGCTCCGGCTCTGGCGTCGGGTGACGCCCGATTGGAGGCGCTCTTTCGTGACAACATGAGTCAGCGTTGCTGGCAGGATATTCTTCAGGAGAGGGAACGTCTGGGAGAAGTGGAGCCCCAAATGGCGGAGGCGGCTCGTATGGCCGTTTTGAATCGATTGCGACATCTTCGGGATGGTGGGGAGGGCGCAGGTGCGTAGAATGGTCTCATGAATGCAATCGATCCGAGAATGGCAACGGGGGCGGAGATTCGGAGTTGGTGTCGATCTGGGAAATGGACCGGCCCGACGAGTCGAGTGGCTGAAGGTTTCGCGCAGGCCAATCTGGTTGTCGTGTCGGCGGAACACGCGTTCGACTTCTTGCTCTACTGCCGTCGCAATGTCCGGGAGTGCCCCGTCCTGGATGTCACGGATCGAGGATCTTTTTGCTCCCAGGACCTGGCTCCCGATTCCGATTTGCGAACCGATCTTCCCCGTTACCAGTTGCTGGTACAAGGGAAAGAGGTTGAAGAACATCTGGATGTTGTCGATTTGTGGAAGGAAGATGCGGTGGCGTTTCTCCTGGGAAGTTCCTCGACTCTGGAAGCCGCTTTGCTCGAAGCCGAACTTCCGGTTCGTCATCTCGAGCAGAGCCTCGAGGTTCCTGTATTTCGTACCCAGCGGTCGACTCGAGAGGCGGGGATTTTCAGCGGTCCGCTGCTGGTTTCCATGAGGCCGATGACTCCTTCGCAGGCGATACGGGCTATCGAGGTGACCTCTCGATATCCCGAGATGCACGGAGCTCCGGTACACATGGGAGATCCCTCGATTCTGGGGATCACGGATCTAAGCGCTCCTGACCTGGGCGATCCGGTGCCGATCGAGGAGGGGGAGATTCCCGTCTTCTGGTCCTGCGGTTTGACCAGTCAAGAAGCGTTGATTCGTAGTGAGATCGACTGGGCCATTACCCATGCCCCGGGTCATCTGTTCGTGACCGATCGGCGGGACCGAGATCTCGAACGGGATTGAGGCGCGAGCATGTTGTCGGCGAGGTTCCGCCCGTGTTTTGAGGGCGATTGCCAGTCTCCGGGGCGCGGGGCGGATCGTTCTGTTTTTTGGATCTTTCGATTGTCGTTTCTGCGCGAGGAAGAGGGTTTGAGTGAGGGTTGGTACAATACTTTTTCGTGATGGGATCGAGCGAACAGCCAGACGATAACTCTCAGAATTCGAGAAGGGGTTCTTCCCGAGATGGGGATGTACTGGGGAAAGGCGCCGGGGCGGAAGAGGTGAAAATCCCTGACAATCCCTCGGAGGTGGAATCCGGGGCCGATGCGGAACGAGGAGCGCGCCTGGATGAGGTGGGTGAACTGGCGGTCGGTCGGGGTTGGGTGACTCCGGGTCAGCTGGATGAAGCTCGTGTCGAGCAGGAGAAGCAGAAGGAACAAGGACTGACGGGCGAACCGCTGGCGCAGATTTTTTTGCGTAAACGGTGGATCGATAGTTCAGATCTTCGCGCCTTGCTAGTCGATAAGAAGGAAGATTCGACCCGTCCTACTGCGACATTGGTTTCTGTCGAAGGGGCGCTGGGACCCTATCGCATCGTTCGCGAAATTGCTCGAGGTGGGGTTGGAGTGGTGTACGAGGCTATCGATACTCGACTCAAGCGAACAGTAGCCCTCAAAGTGGTAGATGGTTCCCAGCACAAAAAAAATCAGATTGGACGACTGAAGCGCGAGGCAACGCTCGCTGCGCGGCTTGTGCATCCGGGGATCGTTCCGATTCATGAAGTGGGCGAGGCGGAGAGATCCGATGGGAGGATTCTTCATTACATATCGATGGAATATGTGGAAGGTCAGACCCTGGGAGAATACATCGAAAACTTGCCTCTGGCCGCGAGATGTCGCCTGCTCGAGAGGGTGGCCGAAGCGGTCGATTACGCGCACCAGTGCCAGATAATTCATAGAGATCTCAAGCCAGGGAATATTCTGGTGACTTCCGAAGGGCGACCCGTGGTGGTCGATTTTGGGCTTTCCAAGGGGCCGGGCGAAGAGAGTATGACTCGTACCGGAGATATTCTTGGTACAGCCTATTACATGGCTCCTGAGCAGGCGAAAGGGCAACGAAAAGAAATATCTCCGGCCACGGATGTCTGGAGTCTGGGAGTGATCCTTTACGAGATTCTCTGCGGTCAGAAGCCGTTTCACGCGGACACTTCGATTCAGATGATCGCGTCGATTTGTCGAGAAGATCCCGTGCCTCCGTCGGGGCTGGGCCAGAGCGTTCCTCGTGACCTGGAAACGATCTGTCTCAAGGCGTTGGAAAAGAGTCCCGGTCGTCGGTACGCCGACGCCGGTGAGTTGGCTCAAGATCTGGCTCGTTGGAGATTGGGCGAAACCATTCAAGCTCGCTCCCGAACGCCGCTGGATCGGATCCGTTTGTGGGCTGGACCGCGCGCTTCACTCCTTTGGGGCATGCTTCTTGGGGGGGGGGCGCTGATCGGGGTCTTGGTTTTTTCTCAGTTTCGTCTGCAGCGCCAGGAGGAGGAAACACAGAAGATTCGCCAGGAGATGCTCACTTTGCTGAGGCAGCGATCGAAGGATTTTCTGGATACCGCGCTAGAGTTTAGGCGGGGAGGAAATCTCGAGGCCATGCATCGATATGTGGGGCGGGCTGAATTGGTCTGTCGGGATGCGATCGAGAAGATGCCCGCTTTGGCCGAGCCACACTATCGTCTCGGGCGAATGTATCGAGCTCTTATGCGGGATGGAGAAGCTCTCGCGGAGCAAAAGATCGCGTTGAGAAAAGAGGGGAATTATGCTCCAGCGCTCTACGAGAGGATGGTATTGAGGACCCGCCTGTTTCGGAGGCGGGTCAGTCTGTTGAATCGAGACGAGTATGGTCGGGGGAGAGTCCGGGTCGTCTGGCTCTTGACCGGTCCCGTTCAGGCGGGCGCGAAAGAGTGGGAGCACGGTCCCGAAATTGCTCAGAGTGATTCCGAAGCTCGGGTATTGCACGAGGGGATTCGTAAGGACCTGGAGAAGCTCGTTCAATTGCCCGGTGATTCGTTTCAGCCGGGACAGTTGACTTGCGCCAAGGGGTTGCTGGAGTGGATCGAGGGGCGAATCGGAAAAGCGCTGGAACTCCTGGAGCATTCCGTGGAGGAGAACCCCCAGCTTGAAGAGGGTTACGAGGCTCTTTCGAAGATGGCGATCGATGAAAACGATTTTCGTCAGGCCTATCAATGGTTGTCGAAGGGGGTCGAGCTGGACCGGGGCTATTTGCCACATCGGCTGGGACGAGGAACGGTAGCCGCCGCGATTGCGACCAAGGAACAGCCGGGAAGCCCCATGGCCGAGGAGTATTTTCAGAAGAGTTTCGATGACCTCTCCGACGTTTTGAAAATGGATCCGATCCACGCCGAAGCGTTACGCAATCGGGGGGTGGCTCGACTCTACCGTTCCGTGGGGTTGAGTGATCTGGGTCGGGATACGAGATCGTTGTTGAAGCTCGTTCAAGACGATTTCGATCGAGCCGCGGAACTGGATCCGGAGAGCGCTGAAATCTGGTTGAAATGTTCTCTTGTCCGTGAGCAGTGGGGACGCTTGCTGGAAAGAAATCATGAAGATGGAACCGATCAATTCCGAGCCGCGATTCAGGTTTTAGAGCGTGGTCTGGCGACGGAATCAGGACGTACGAATATGAGTTTGCATCGGGAGCGCGGTCTCCTGCTGAGTTATCTGGCGACTTACCTCAATCCGGCGATCGAGGAGTATGCCGAGAGATTCAAACAGGCAATTCAGGAATTTGACCGGGTGATTTTAGAGCGACCTCTCTGGCACGATGTCTGGGCGGCACGGGCTCAGTCCAGGCATCTTCTGGCTGGTTACCAGGCTCGTAAAGGCGCGGATTTTGTAGAGCTTTACAAGAAAGCGGATGCGGATATTACCAAGGCCCTGGAAATCGACCGTGGCCAGCCTCGCTACTGGAGTCTTCGAGGGATCGTGAGGAGAAACTGGGCGATTCAGAAGATTCAGCGCGGTCAAGATCCCGGTGAAGGACTGTTGCGGGGCTCGATCGAGGATGTGAATCGAGCGCTTCAGTTCGAGCCGAACAACGGGACTTTGTGGATGGACCGTGGGTTGGGGTTCTACTTTTTGGCGGGTTATCTGAACCGGAAAGGGATGCAGCCTACGGAGTTGATTCAAAAAGCGCTTGAAGATTTCGAGCGCGCGGTAAAATTGTCACCTCCACTGGCCAAGGAGTTGGGGTTGAAGCGCGAGAACTGCCGGCGGATTCTTCAAAATGCGGGCAGGAAGCCGGGGCAGGGGCGTTGAACTCGATGCCGGAACGTCGGATCGGACACTATCGACTTATTCGAAAAATCGGCGAGGGTGGAATGGGGGTGGTGTTTGTCGCCGAAGAGGAGTCTACCGGTAAGCGGGTGGCGCTGAAACGGATTCGGCCCCGCGGGGAATTTGAACAGGAGTCGATGCCTGGGGAAGGGTTGGCTCGTTTCGAGCGGGAGATTCGCCAGACAATTCATCTGAACGATCCTGGGCATCCAGGAATTGTTCAGGTCCATGAGGTGGGGATGGATGATGGGGTTCCCTATTACACGATGGAGATCATTCGGGGGCGATCTCTGGACCTTGAGATTCCGGAGGGGGGGATGGATCCTGTGGTGGCTGCGACGATTTTGCGTCGTGTGAGTCAGGCTGTGGAGTATGCTCACGCGCACCCGGGAGGGGGAGTGATTCATCGGGATATCAAGCCCCATAACATTCTGATTGACGAAACCGGACAACCTCACCTGATCGATTTTGGATTGGCGACGGACTTTGCTTCGAGAGATGAAGATCTTGGAGAGGTGTCCGATTCGGTTCTGGGGACCCCCGACTACATGTCCCCGGAGCAGGCGTCTATGGAAAAGGAACTCGGAGCTGCGACCGACATCTATTCTCTCGGAGCCACGTTCTATCATGCTCTGGTGGGACGGGCGCCTTTCAGGGGGGGGAGCCTTCCCGAAATCCAGTATGCGATATTGAACGAGACGGTACCGGCACCGCATGCGGTGCGTCGTGAGGTTTCGCCGGCGATTTCCCGGGTTTGCGCCAAGGCCATGGCTCGAGATCCTGCCGAGCGTTACCGCTCCGCCGCAGACCTGGCCGCGGACCTGGGGCGAGCTCTGCAGGGACATCCGGTGACCTTTTCAACGACGAGCGGATTCGACCGAATCGCGGCCACGGTCCGTCGGCATCCGGTTCAGACTGCGGTTCTGACCCTTTTGCTCCTGGGAGCTGCGTGTTTTGCGCTGGTTCTGGACTGGCGGAGTCGTTCGGATGAGAGAACTCAGGACCAGCGCGTTGAGGCACTGATGGCAACCTTGAGAGAACGTCTCGGGAGAGAGCGGGTGGATGGGCAGTCTCGAATCGATCTCTACCGTGCTTTGCTCCATCGTCCGGAGAGTCAAGAGTTGAAGGATTGGGAGAAAAAAGTGGAGCAAGCTTTTCGCGCGGCGCGACCGGGCCGTGCGGAGGCAGCCTTGAAGGAATCGGAGCAGGCGCTGGAGAAAGGAGATGTCTGGAGTGCCTGGGTCGCATGGCTTCGGGCCCGTGCATACAATGGAACTCCTTCGAAACTGAAGTCGCTTCGGGGGAGGATCGAATCGTTTGCTGCCGACCATGTACCGGTGGGGGCAACTCTTCGGAACAAGCGGGCGCTGTCCGAGGAAGGCTGGGTTCTGGATCGGGGGTGGCCGGAGAAGCCCACGGCGGCGGCCGGTTGGGTGTGTGTGGGGCAGGCTTGGTACCGGACTCGGGATCTCCATGCAGACGGTTGGATCGAGGTCGGAGGACGATGGTATCGCGATGAGGAATCGGCTCGGGAAGATGGGTGTTTTCTCTATCAGGGGGTTCTGGTGCATCCGGAAAATCTTCGGGCCATCGGGGTGGTCCTGGGACCCGGTAATCGATGGGATCGACTTTCTCGTTTGCGTGGCCAGGGCTATTCGTTGGATGGGGGAGAGTGGGTGGGGAGGGAAGCGTTGCTGCGGAATCGGCGAGCGGTATTACCTCTGGGATCAGGGCGTTTTTTGTGGGCTCACGAGGCGACCGAAGAGGAACGGGCGGACTCGAGGAAGCGATTTGGCGCCAAGGTCAGGGTGTACTCTCCTTCGGAGATGGCGGCACGTGGGTACCTTTTGTATTCGGGTCGATGGGAATTCTGGGAAACGCTCATTCGGTCGGGGCAGGCGGCGCTTTCCGGTCAGGAAGGGCGGAAGGCGCGTTCGTTACATTTTGTCATCGATCCGGTGCTTGGAGTCCAGGCTCAGTGGGAGCGGTGAGACGGTTCGAATTCTGATCCGGGTTACTCTCCCCAGAGGATCGCTTCGTGTCGGTCATCGGTGGAAAGAAGCCACCGGCCGGTAGAGTCGAAGGTGAGTTGTTCTACGGCGCGATTGTGACCTCGAAGCTTCCAGGTCGTGTCGCCGGTTTGGGTGTCGAGGATGGAAATCGAGCCGTCCTCTTCTGCCAGGGCGATTCGTTTGCCATCGGGCCGTACTGCGATGAGGCTCGAGGAGGGGTGGGATTCTGAAAACGAGGTGAGCCGACCACTTGCTACGGAAACGACCTGGATCCCCTTCGGTCGGCTGACAAGGAAAAGTCGGCGTCCCTTGGGGTCAAATGCGAGAGCTCGGATCGACTGCGGGGATGTGATGACATGGCGGACTTTCCCCGATGACGAATTCCAGATACGCAACGCCTTCGGGGTGCCTCCGAAGGTGGCCAGGTTTTTACCGGTTGGATCTAAGGCCAGGAGTTCTACGTTGGGCTCCTCGATGGTTTTTTGAATTCGGGGTTGGGACGGGAGGTTGGAGAAGATAAAGATCCGATCTCTGGAGGCAGCTAGACCGCGAGAACCGCTATTTGCGAACCGGGCGTGAACTAGGTTCGAGCCTTCCAGTTCGGGGAACTCGAAGGCTCGAACTCGGCCCTCGAAGTCCGGAGCGGCGTAGGCGGTCAAACCGCGAGGAGTCCAGGCCAGGACCGTTTTGTTGTTTTTGAGAACCGTGAATGCCAGAAGATCTTCCCGGTCGGGTTGCTTGCTGGCGACTACTTGACGCCACTGATCGGTCGCCTTGCGAAATTCGATTGTTCCGCCAGAACCGCCGGTGACGACCGTGGAGGCCTCTCTGGCAAGAGCGATGGCGGTGATCCCTGTGCCGTGACTGCCTGTCCAGCGGGCGCGCTTGACGTACAGTCCTTTTTCCCGGATCTCTCGGGGCGTCCAGGCTCGGTTTCCGCGGAGGATCAAGTTTCTCTTGAGAGCGTATTTTCGGGTCATGGCCTTGCCCTCCCGTCCGACCAGGTCGCGGGAAGCCAGTTCTTGGAGAGTCCAGGCCAGTCGCCCTTCCGTGTAGAGTCCTCTGGATCGTATTTCGGCGACGGTCAGAGCTCGACCTTCGCACCCATAAAGTCGTTTCTCTGCGAGGTCCTGCTGGTCATAGGCCTGGTGATCACGAACGAACAGGTTCCGGCTTTGGACCTCTTGGGGGGTGAGCGCGGTGCCTCGGTGTGAGAACATCTTGTTGGACAGAAGCTGATCGCGAGACAATAAAAGGTGATCCGAAGTGATGAAAAAACCTCGTCGGATCCACTCCTGGTTAGAGAAAGCGCGTCCCTTCATTGCGATAAGGTTTCGGTCGCGAAGAACGGTTCTGGAAATGATAGAACCTTCGTAACCGGTGCGGTTGGAGCGGCGGATTTCCCGCAGCGAGAAAACGGACCCCGAATCGTCGTCCAGGTAGAGTCCGTGAGGCTCCTTCAAAATGCGGTACTTTTTCGGTAGCCGTTGCTGGAGGAGATCGTGGATGTCCAGGTCGGTCCAGCGGTGGTCGATTCCCTGGTGGGATGGGGAGTCGCTGGGTTGGGAGAGGTCTGGGGGTCGGAATCCGATCCGAAGGTTCTGGAGATCGCAGGAGATCAGGTAGCGACGCACCGGCTTTCGGTTCCCAACGGTGATCTCGATTTGCTTTCCGAGGTGAGCGGTTAACGACTGGACCAGGCGATGGCCCAGATGGGATAAGGACTGGATGCATTCGGTGTGATCTCGAAGAGACTGGGGGGTCAGTGGGAGGGGGGGATCCAGAATGCGAATAGCCTGTTCCAGAGTGCTTTGCCCCTGGGAAAACGAACCGGCTTGGAGTTCATTCCGGGCCTGCTCGATGATCCGGTTGAATCGGTCCAGGCGCTTCGAAAGATTCTCAATTTCTTGTTTTTGATGTTGCTGAAGGTTGGCGGCTCGTTGATACCAGAGATTCAGGCGGTTTCGCCGATGTCGTTCGAAACGGATCCGTTCCTCCCTCCATTGGGTTCGGTGTTCGTCAGCTTTTTCCTGCCGCAAACGATGTTTTGACTGTTGGGATTTGGTCGCCTGGATTGCTTGACCGAGGTCGGGATAGCTTCGCTCCTCTCGGGCGATCCGCTGGATTCGAAATTCGATTTTCGATGGAAGCGCCAACGCTTCGGCCTGGACGTTCCAGGTGCCGGGGAGATCCTGGGTCGGGATTTGTGGCGGATCGATCCGAAGTTGGATCGATCCGGGAGGTGCCGAAAACGTTCCCTGGGCGGGATGCCGATTTTTTCCGAAATAGGAAAATTGAAAGGGGTCGAAGCCGACCGGAATCTTCACCGGTTGGCGACTGGGAAGGAGCAGGGTCGGTCCTCCAGGCCAGGTTTTGAGTTTCAGATAATCTTTGCCTCGGGGGGTGGTCAGTACCGCGAGTCGGGATCGGGAGCGCAGGGAGGAAATGCCGGGCAGAGAGATCCCGGAAGCTTCGACTTCTGCGAGAGTGCGCAGACGTTCAGCGATCGAAAGAGATTCGAGATGTTTTCGAAACCATGCTCCGCTCGAGATGTTCTGAGCCTGATCGAGTGGTTGAGGGGCGATGGGGATCCCGTCGGGCTGATCGGAGAGAAAAGCCGAAAAGGCCAGCATCTTCGTCCAGTTTTTGGTGCGGATGGCCCGGGAAAGGCCTTTCTGAGCATCCATCACCCGAGCAACGGTCTGCTGTTTTCGGACCCGGGCTTGGGAAAAGGTTTTCACGGTAAAGCTGACGAGAAACAGGGCGGCGACAACGCTTGCAGCCAAAAGAATACCGCCTCGATGGAGCATCTGAAGCAGGGTGTGGATGGGAGAGGGAGAGCGTGCGGTGGTACTTTCGCCCCGTGCGTGGCGTTCCAGGTCTTCAGCCAGGCTGCGAGCGTCGGGATAACGGCGATCCGCCTGCTTTTGAAGACATCGAAGGGCGATGGCTTCGGCCGCGGGGTCGATTCCGGGATCTATTTTTCGGAGGAGGGGAGGGGTGGTCTCGGTAATTCGGTAATACGTTTCTGCGGGATTTTGACCTCGAAAGGGTCGTTCACCTGACACCAGTTCGTAAAAGATGACACCGAGACTGAAAAGGTCTGCTCGGTGATCGACCGACTTGGACCGAAGAATCTGCTCGGGAGCCATGTACGATGGAGTGCCCACTCGAACTCCCGAGTGAGTGAGTTGGGTTTGCTGGTCGATGGATCGAGCGATGCCGAAATCGATCAATACGGAATCTCCAAGAGGGTTCAGGAGAATATTTCCCGGCTTCAGGTCTCGGTGGATGTAACCCCGTCCATGAACTTCGGACAAGGCGTTGGCAATGGGGTGCAGAATCCGGGCCACCTCACGGGATGGAAGGGGGGCTTTCGTTTTGAGAATCGTTCGTAGCGAAGTGCCCTCTACGATCGGCATCGTGTAGTACAGATAGCCCTCGTGGCTTCCGAATTCGAATATGGGTACCACGGACGGATGATCCACTTCCGCGAGGATCTTGGCCTCTCGCTCGAACCGCTGCAGGATTCCTGGGTTACGATCTTGGCCCTGCTTGATGACTTTGAGGGCGACGACGCGACCTGATAGAGCTTCTCGAGCCTGGTAAACCGCTCCCATACCACCACTTCCAAGCTGCCCCTCGATCAGGTATTTCCCGAACTGGGCGGGGGTTTGGGGGGGCGAGTCGGGTGCGCCGGGGCGCGGTTGAGATGGATAAAGGTCCTGGAATTCGTCCGCGGTGAGATACTTCTCCTCCACGAGGACTCGGCCGAGGCTCGTTGCTGAGTCCCGGGTCGCTTGCTGGATGAGCGCCTTGAGGACGTCAGATTTACGAATAGATCCCCTGGAAAGCGCTTTCCGGACGAGCAAAAGATCGGCATCGGATTGGGGGCGCTTTTTGGATGAAAGAATCTGCTTCCGGCGTTTGATGACGGCTCGAATCCATTGGCGGACGGTTTTGTCCTGCTCCGGGGTGATGAGATCGGCTTCCAGCAGCAAAGCCCCCAGGTCGAGAGATTTCGCCTTGGAGTCCGAATCGCGCATCTGTCGGTAACCCAGGACAAGTTGAACTTCTTCCTCGTCCGTCCAGCCCTTGGCGATGGTTAGACGCTGGTAGAGATTATCGAAAGCGTCGGAAGAGGAAGAATTCTTGGGGGAAGTCATTCGAATTTACCTGAGAGGATCCAGGTCGGATCCGGATGCTATCGATGGAAGATTCTTCATGGAGTGGTGGCGTGAATCGTGATCGTGCCCCCAGGTTACCAGTTCAGGGAATACTATGAGATTATCGATTGTTGTGCTGATGTGGGTTCATTGTCTTTTTCACCTCGGATTGGGCCTTTCCGGGCAGGATGCGCGGGGTTTCAAGGCGATGGAGAATCCCTGGAAGACCTTGAATCCTGGCCATCCAAGGTTGTATCTGACGGAACAAGGCGAGGCCCTTCTGAGGAAGCAGATTCGTTCTTCCCCGGTCCGGAAGAGGATTGTGGGTTCCTTTCTCGAAAAGGCGGAAAAGATTCTTTCCGAAGATTGCCTCGAAGACCCCAGGATAAAACGTCCTGAGGCGCGAAAAATGATCAAGTTTTCGCGTTTGTGCTTACGACGGATTCAGGTCCTGGGAATGGTCTATCGATTGACCGGGAGGGAAGAGTTCGCAGTGCGTGCGAAGCAAGAACTCCGCAATGTCTGCGGTTGGAAGGATTGGAATCCCCGCCACTTTCTCGATGTGGCAGAAATGGCTCATGCGGTGGCGCTGGGATACGATTGGTTTTACGATCGGTTGACACCCGGGGATCGGAAGAAAATTTGCCAGGCGTTGGTTGAAAAAGCGATGGTGCCTTTTCTCTCTCCCCAGTCGCATTGGGTCGACTTTCGCCACAAGGAAGGCAATTGGAACCTGGTCTGCAACAGTGGGCTCGTGATCGCGGCGGTCGCGATCGCGGATCGGGAACCGGAGAGGGCCCGTTCCGTTTTGCGCATGGCGTTGGCTTCGATGCCCTTGGCCTTGAAACGCTATGCTCCCGATGGGGGATGGCCGGAAGGGGCCTATTACTGGCATTATGCGACTCGATATACGGTGTACGCACTGGAGGCTCTGAAAACGGGACTGGGTCACGATTTTCAGATTTCGAGCGTCCCGGGTTTCGATCGGACAGGCGACTATTTCCTCCAGATGTGTGGGACTAGCGGACAGATCGCCAACTTTGGTGATGGGTATTCGCCGGCGCGGCCGGCTGAACAGCTTTTCTGGCTATCTCGTCGTTACGGTCGGTTGGATTGGGCCGTGTTTCAGCGTGACCTTCTGGAGCAGCGAGGGCGATATACGATCTTCGATCTCTTGTGGTTCGAGGAAAGGGGCGATCGTAGCTTGCTGTCAAGGTCACCCGCGGGAGAGTATTTTCGATCCACGGGAACCGTGGTTATGCGCAGCGATGGGAGAGACCCTTCCGGGCTTTTTCTGGCTCTTCGGGGCGGGAGTTCCGGGTTGTCTCATAACCACCTGGATCTCGGATCGTTCGTGCTCGACGCTCACGGGAAACGGTGGGCGATCGATCTGGGGCCGGACCGATACGATCTTCCCGGCTACTTTCAGTTCAAACCGGGAGGAGGTCGATGGGCGTACTTACGAACAAGAACCCAGAGCCACAACACCTTGCTCTTTGGTGATCGAAATCAAAAGGTCGGAGCGAGCGCTCCGGTGACTCGGTTTTTTACTGGCCCCGATCGAACCCACGCGGTTCTTGATCTGAGTAAGGCTTATCCGCAGGCCGAGGTTCGAGTACGTCGTGGAGTGGCGATGGTGAATGGTCGTCATGTCCTGATTCAGGACGAGGTGAGTCGTGTCGGTACAAGTTCATCGCAAGAAGTCGTCTGGCAGATGGCGACTCCGGCGAAGGTCGAGATCGAGGGGAGTCGAGCGACGCTTCATCTCGGAAGCCAGAGCATGACGCTGCAGATTATTTCTCCGAACGCATCTCACTGGGAATGTATCGTTTGGGATCGGAAACCGAGAGAAGCGAGGAATGTGGGGGTGACCTGGCTTCGGTTTCGTGCGAAGCTGGGTCCCAAGGTCACCGGGCTTGCGGTGGTTTTTTCACCCGGTGGGTCCGCGTTCGAGGAGAGGACCTGGCCGCTTCGTCCGCTCGATACGTGGGGAGGTCTTCCTTGAAAAGGTATGGTTCATGAGTCCGTGGCCCTGGGTCGTCGGAACGGGGTGCGCCCTGATCGGGGTACTCGTTTGTGAATCGATGGGCCGACTTCGGGGGCGATGGGTTCTCAAGCCTCTCGCTTCGGTCGGTTTTCTGGGAGCGGCTATCGCTTGGGGAGCGCTTGGGACCCGATATGGGCAGTGGGTCTTGGCTGGGCTTGTCCTGAGTTTCGTGGGAGATGTCGTTTTGTTGGGGAGAGCTCGCTGGGCTCTGCTGGGTGGGATCGGCGCGTTTGCCCTGGCGCATGTCGCCTATGGGGTTGCCATGTGTGTCGACTCGTTAGAAGGGTGGGGAGTGATGGTCTCTTTACTCCCCTTGGCTCTGGTCGGTGGAGTGGTTGTGCGTCAACTCTGGCCGCATGTCCCGGGACCGCTGCGCGGCGCGGTGGTCGGATATGTTGTGGTTATTTCGGTCATGGTTTCTTTCGCGGCGGGTAGTGTCGCGGGAGGGCGCGGAGCGATTCGACTCTTCGCCGCGACCCTCTTCTATCTTTCAGACCTGTCGGTCGCTCGAGACCGATTCCTGGACGCGGGTCTGGGGAATCGGCTCTGGGGACTTCCTGCCTACTATGTGGCGCAGATCCTGTTCGCCTGGAGTGTGGTGGCTCACTAGGTCGATCCGGAAAGGTGCGCGCTATGGGGGCCGCGATCAGAGATTTCGAGAAAGGCGAATCGTGCGATCCAGAGGGAGGAATTCGAGCTTGTCGAACGCCTTGAGGATATCCGTGGTGAGGATCAGGCTGTCCCCGGCGGCTTCGGGGTGGAGGTATTTTTTGAACTGATTGAAAATATGTTTGAGGCGGTCGGAATTTTTGGGCTCCCGAATCCAGAGTTGAATTCGATTTTCCGTGGGGAAAAATCGAATTTCGGTCATGTTCTCGTTCAGGTCACGCATCATTTCGAGGGTATGCTCGATGGATTGGCTGATGGCGTGAGTCAGGTCTTCCTGGATATCCGAGACTGCGAGGCGGATGGTGAAGAGTTCGCGAACTTTTTCGATCATGGCATCTTCACAGGGCATGCGAAGGGCCATGTCGCCGCTGCGGATGATGTCGCGGTCAGGCATCTCGCCGTTGGCAAGGTTGAACGTTTTGAGGGGAGGGTCCGGGAACCACTCGTTCATGAGAACGCCGGTGCAACGTCCAAAGGTAACCCGATCTCCCTCTTCCAGGGTGACCTTGCCTTCGATTCGTTTGTTGTTGACGTAGGTTCCGTTATTGCTCCGAAGGTCTTCGATAAAGATCGACTGGCTGTCGTTTCCCAGAACGGCGTGTTGGCGGGAACAGCTGGAATCGGGAAGAACGCAATGATTATCCCGGCCACGACCGATGGAGATATCTCCTCTGTTTGGTTGGAATATTTCGATGAGGTTGGCTCCGTAGCGCACCTTGAAGATGACTCGACGAGAAGTGGAGCTGACTCTGGAATCGCGAGATTTTTTCTGGAGTCGCGCGATGGCGATATGCATCGGGCCACGGGTACGTTCCTGGATTCGCTTCTGGCCGATCTTGGAGAAATCGCGGTAGCGAAGTCGGCGTAAGATCGCGAGGTGATCGTCCTCGTCTCGGAGAAAGGAGAGCGATCCGATATCCTCTTCGTCTTCAATCGTGAAGCGGTTTCCCACAATGCGTAGATAGGCGGCGAGGCTGCCGTTAGTCGGTCCATAGCCGGAGGCGTAGAGATATTTGCGTTCGATTTCATCGCCGATAGGGCCGATACGCGGGTAGCGACGCGCGGCGTTGATTTCCATCATCCGCATGGTGATTTCAGAAATCATTTCGGGGACATCGGGGCGCAGTTCGGAAGGGGTGGGGATCTGTTTGTCGACCTGACTCCGAACCTCTTCGATTTGCTTGGGAATCGGAAGCCGAACGTTGGAAAAATAGGGGAGGATGCCGGTAAGCATCGTGTAGAGACAGACTCCGAGGCTGTAGATGTCCCCTCGTTCATCCACCCGATTTCCTTCCAGGCCTTCGGGAGGCATGTAGAGTACTTTGCCGGCGATTCCCTGCCTCGATTCATCCGAGCCGACAGCGATGCCGAAGTCGGTCAACTGACAGACTCCATGGCGGTCGAGGAGGATGTTTTCCGGGCTCACATCTCGGTGCACGATATGGTCGTGCGCATAGGCAAGGGCTCGGCAGATCCGACTGATGATGAAACTGCTCAGAAGGGGGGGGAGTAGGTAGCCGCTTCGGAGGTGTTCTTGCATGAGTTGGTGCAGGCTCATGCCTTCCACATAATTCATGCACAGAAGGATGAGCCGTTTTTCCTCGGAAGACCCCTTGCTCGGGCTGATCGAAGCGGCGCGAATTCTCTGACGGTTCTGTCCCGCTCCCCGGGGGGCGCGACGACGGATGCGACGTCGAATCTGACGTTTGCGCTCGAGGATCGGGGCTAATTCCTGAGGGTTGTAATCTTCGAGCCCCTTGCGAAAATCATCGGGAAGTGAGGAGTAGGGGAGTACTTCGAGACCGTAGGTCTTGACGATATTCGGGTGCCGTAGCCGCGTGGCAATATTGGCTTCCTTGCGCAATCGCTCCTCGTGGGAGGAGGAGATGCTGCGGATGGTTTTGAGAACCACCAGGTCGCCTACCCCCATGCAGGTTCGTTCGGCGAGATAGACGATCCCCATTCCCCCACGACCGATCTCTTCGAGCACGGTGTAGGTGGTGGATGATTCAAAGGAGACGTTTTCGAGGCCTGAAATTTCGGTCGACATTAAACGGAGAGCTCGTGGGATTTTGCTGGGTAAAAAGATTGAACCCTATACTACCAGTGTTTCTAACCGATTCGGGTTCGGGCGGTCAAACAGTCAGCAGAATGGAAGAGATATTTTCCCGAGGAAGAGTTCTGTCGCAACGGGTGTCGCGTATTCGGGAATCGATGTTTGGGTTCCGCGCGTAGCGATCCATTTGTTGTTCACTTTTCATGGGAAGAAATATAGTTCGTAACGGGTCGTGGGGTGTTTCGCGAGGTCTGGAAATTGTGATTCTGATCTCTTCTGGCGAGGTTCCGGTGGTTCCTGCGGCTTCGGTTGGGTATCCTCTCGGACCCATCCAAAGTCTGGATTTCAGATTTCCACCCTGAGGAACGCTTTCATGACTCAAACCGAGATTCCCACCCAATACGAGCCGGATCAAATTCAAGGGTCTGTGTACCAGCAGTGGCTGGACTCCGGCGTATTTGCGGCTCGTCCGGAAGAGGGGAGGGATCCCTATGTGATCATGATGCCTCTTCCCAACGTCACGGGTGCATTGCACATGGGGCATGCGATGGACAATGTCATGCAGGATCTGTTGATCCGCTGGCACCGGATGCAGGGGGAGGACGCGCTCTGGATGCCCGGTACCGATCATGCCGGAATCGCGACGCAGGCGGTGGTCGAGAAGCGACTGCGGGAGCTCGAAGGGAAAACGCGTCACGACATCGGGCGAGAGGAGTTGGTGAAAAGGATCTGGGATTGGAAGGACCGATACGAGGCGAGGATCATCTCCCAGCAGCAAGCGATGGGGTGTTCCTGTGACTGGGATCGTCACCGCTTCACGATGGATGAGGTGTGTACGCGGGCGGTTCGATGGACGTTCTGGAAGCTCTTTCAGGACGGATTGATCTATCGAGGGAAGCGGATGGTCAACTGGGATTGCCATCTTCAGACCGCGGTGGCCGACGACGAGATCTATCACGAAACGACTCCTGGACATTTCTGGCATCTCCGGTACCCCGTGGTGGAGCCTCGTCCTGGTGAACCGGAATATGTGGTCGTGGCGACCACTCGACCCGAAACGATGCTCGGTGATACCGCGGTCGCCTGTCATCCCGATCCGGAGAGCGCTCTGGCTGCGGTGATCGAGGAGGCCCGGAGCAAGCTCGCCGCTGCGAGTGAGAAAGAGCGACCGGTAATCGAAGAAGAATTGAACCGTCTCGAAGGTCGCAGAAAGACTCACCTTCCTGGACTTCTTCAGCTGGCAGAGATGGCTCGAGAAGGACGCCAGGTCCGATTGCCGCTTCTGGATCGGCCTTTGCCTCTGGTGCTCGATTCTTGGGCCAAGCCGGAGCTGGGTAGCGGTTGTGTCAAGATCACTCCGGGGCACGACCCCAACGACTACGAGGTGTGGCAGCGACATCCGGAAACGATCGGCATGCTCGACATCATGCACGCGGACGGATCGATGAACGAGTGGACCGGATCGTACGCGGGCCTGGATCGTTTCGAGGCTCGATCGAAGGTGGTGGGGGATCTGGAGAAGCTGGGGCTTCTGGATCGCATCGAGGAGCGAGAAGTCGAGATCGCGCACTCGGATCGCTCCAAAACCCCGATCGAGCCGAGAGTGAGTCCTCAGTGGTTTGTTCGGATGGGCGATGTTCCGGGAGGTGTGGTCTTCGGAGGGGGGACCGAGAAGGAGTGGACAGCGCCAGGACTTGCGCAAGCGGCGATGGATGCGGCCAACGGTTCCTGGCGTTCGGTGACGGGCCGTCAAGTGGCGTTTCATCCCGATGATCGTTACGGGCGAACGTATCTCTCCTGGTTGGGAGAAAAACGCGACTGGTGCATCAGTCGACAGCTCTGGTGGGGGCATCAGATTCCGATCTGGCACGGAGAACTGGAGGGGAGTGACCTGGAAAATGCGTTGCTCCAGGTGGAGTCGATACTGGACCGTGAGGGGGGGGTAGCGCGCATTGCGGCTCCGGGCCGGGAGAGTTTTCTTTATGAGTCGAGTCGGCACGAAGAGGTCCTGGCGTTTGGGCAACCGGTGGAGGTCCTCGTCTGTCTCCGGGATCTCGCTCTGGACCGGGAGTTCGATGAGGCCTTGACAGCGGTCGGGTTGGCGCAAGACCCCGATGTGCTGGATACCTGGTTTTCCAGCGCGATCTGGCCTCACAGCACGCTGGGTTGGCCGGATCCTCAGACCGCGCCGATCAGGGAGGGGCAGACGCCCACCGGAGGGACGGGCGCCACTCCTGACGCTCTGGCCAGCTACTATCCCGGATCCTGTCTGGTTACGGGTCGGGATATTATCACTCTCTGGGTGGCCCGGATGGTGGTGATGGGGCTCTACAACCTGGGTGATGTGCCCTTCACCGATGTCTTTTTGCATGCGAATATCCTCGACGGCAAGGGGGAGAGGATGAGCAAGTCGAAGGGGAACGGGATCGATCCTCTCGACATTATCGAGCAGTACGGTGTGGATGCCATGCGTTATGTGCTCTGCGACATGCAGACAGGAAGTCAGGATATCCGTCTGCCCGTACAGGCCATCAGTCCCTTTACCGGGAATCCGATCGACCTGGCCAAGGCCAAGCGTGGGCAGACCCTGTTCAGCTACATCTGCCCGGAAAGTGGCAAGGAGTTCGATGTGCTGGGAACCATGCCGGACCTTCCTTCCGCGAGACTGGTCAGCGACCGTTTCGAGATCGGCAAGAACTTTTGCAACAAACTCTGGAACGCGGCCCGGTTCGCCTTGCTCAATCTGGAGGAGGTGTCTTTCGAGCAACGAACGTTGTCCGATCTCGCGGACGAGGATCGCTGGATTCTGTCGCGACTGGTTCGGTGTGTTCGGGGAGTGCAGTCGGGTCTGGAGGAGTACAATCCTTCGGTCGCGATCGGGACTGCTCGCGAGTTCTTCTGGAATGAGATGTGCGACTGGTATCTGGAGATCGTCAAGCCACGGATGCGAGACCCCCAGCAGGCTCCACTCGCTCGTCAGGTGCTGGCGACTCTTCTGGATCAGGTTTTGCGTCTTTTTCACCCCTTCGTCCCTTTTGTGACCGAAGCGCTCTGGAAACGTCTGGGAGAGCGGGCGCCCCAGCGTGGAATTACCGCAATGCTCGAAACTCCGGAGCAGATCGTTCGAGGCGCCTGGCCCCGTCTGGATGAAACGATGGAGGATTCCGATCTGGAGGAGCGATTCTCGTTTTTTCAGGAGGTGATTCGTTGTATCCGGGATATTCGGGCCAAATACGGTTTGTCACCTTCTTCTCCTCTGGTCGTGTCGGTTCGGGCCCAGGGGGATCTGGCGGAGTGGATCGAATCGGGTCGTGACATGATCGGGCATATGGCCGGACTGGAGTCCATGACGGTGGGGGCGGAGATCCCTCGGTCGGCGGATGCGGCGGTGACCGTGGTGCGAGATATTCAGGTCCACGTTCACGGAGTCGTCGATCTCGAGAAGGAGAAAAATCGTCTGGGCAAGGAACGAGACAAGCTGGTCAAGAGGGTGGAGGGGAGTCGTAAAAAGCTGGCTAACGACAATTTCGTGCAGCGGGCCAAACCGGAAGTCGTGGCGCAGGAGCGGGAACGACTTCTCGAAATGGAGCGCCAATTGGAAACCATCGGTTCGAGTCTGGCCGATTTGGAGATTGCGTTTCGTATGGGAGAAAATGGATTTTCTTGAGAGCGTCACGGAGTACAATATTTTCGTGGACACGGAAAGAGATAAAAAAAGCTTTCGCCAGCGTGTCGTGGAGGTTGGGGAGCAAGCAGAGGCGCGGGGTTGGATCGATGCAAGGGATTCGATCGAGGCTCTGGAGAAACTAGATCTTCTCAATTCGAATCAACAACCCGTTACGATCGAACAGCTCTTTGGCGGTCGAGGGAAGTTGAACAAGGGTCGATTGCTGCAGCTTTTGGAGGGTTCCGAGCAGACCATTTGTGATGATCGCTACGGTTTGCAGGAACGGGGCGTTGACCAAACCTTGGTTGCGGAAACGGCGGATGAGTTGGCTTCTGCTGGGGAGTTGTCGGACCCGGAGAGTTTCGAGACCTCTGACTTCGGGAGGTTTCGAGATGTCCAGTTTCTTGCCGAAGGGGGGATGGGCCGGGTTCTCACGGGAATCGATCCCAAGGTGGGGCGACAGGTAGCGATCAAGGTTCTGCACGAGGTGAACAAAACCAACCGGATTCGCCTGGCCAAATTCCGAGCCGAGGCGCGTATTACGGGGCAACTGGAACACCCGAATATCGTGCCGGTCCATGAGGTCGATGCGACGAGTGAGGGAACACAATATTTCAGCATGAAGCTCGTTCGTGGTCATCCGATGAGCGCTGCCCTCAGGAAACTTCAGGAGAGTACCGGTCCGGATGGAGCCGGACATGATGGAACATCCCTCTTACGAGTTTTTCAGAAAATCTGCGATGCGATGGCGTTTGCCCACGCCAAGGGGATTGTTCACCGAGATCTAAAGCCTCCCAACATCATGATCGGCGCGTTTGGCGAGGTGCTGGTCATGGACTGGGGATTGGCCAAGGTTTTGGGTGAACCGGCAATTCCTCTACCAGGCTCGGATGGACAGAGATCGATGCCCCTTTCGCTCGAACCCGAAGCGGCCCCGACTTTGGATGGGACGATTCTCGGAACACTTCCTTACATGTCTCCGGAGCAGGCAGAGGGGGACCCGAAGGAAATCGACGAGCGAACCGATATCTACTCACTCGGAGTGATCCTCTATGAAATCCTGACACTTACTCTTCCATTTCGTGGTGCAATTACCGCTCAACGCAATCCAACCACACAAGAAATATTGTTGGAAATTTGCAATGGGATGCCCCAGCCACCTCGACAAAGAGCCCCTGAAGCCATTATCTCCGCCGATCTCGAGGCGGTTGTATTACGTGCCATGCATCGTAAGAAGGATCAACGCTATCAGTCGGTCGCGGATTTACAGAAAGATGTCGAGGCCTATCTGGAGGGACGGACTCTGGGAGCGTATCGTTACAGTCCGCTTCAGGTGCTGGCCAAGTGGATCGGACGGAATCGGCGAGCGTGTGTTGCTGCGAGCGGGGTGTTTCTGGCGGCGATGATCCTTTTCGGTGGATGGCAATGGAAAGTGTATCGAGAGCGTCAGAATAGTTTTTTCTTCCATGTGTCTTCGGCGAAAGAGGATTTGAGGGAGGTCGGCTCGGTCGAGGATCTTTTCGGTTCGAATGTTCTATTTGATTCAGAACGCGGTGTGGAAGTTCGTGAGACTCTGGACCGACGGGATCGTAGGCACGTAGCTCTGCGATCCTACCTCGGATCGGCTCGGGCTTTGGAACAGGCGTTGCAGATCAATCCGAAGGACACCACGGTGCGTACACTTCGTCTGGAGGTTGGCGAGGCGATCGGCCGGATGGCTCTGGGGGGAAGGGACTATCTTCTGGCTCGAGAAGCTTTCGAACGACTGGACGCGTTTGGGGCGACGGCTGCACAGCGTGACGGGTATCTGAAGGAGGTGGAGCGTTCGCAGGGCGCATTGTT
>JASMLP010000012.1 GCA_030748635.1 Planctomycetota bacterium | reverse complement strand
TTCGACTCTGGCCAACATCAACGACATCGACCTGACCCGGGCATTTCGGGACAAGTACCTCCAGGACGGCGGCCCCCCAGGGCACAAATAAAACCGTTCACGGTCGGTCGTCGCAAGCCTCTTTTAGGCTCTGCTCATGGTCGAATTCGACATCCTGACCCAGAGACCGACCGCGCAGCGTCGTCCCTTGTTAGTCCTAGTAAGCGCGTTGATTGCGGGCCTCACGCTGCCTGTTCACCCGTTCGCCGGCGGGGCAATTCTTCTCCTTTGCGCCACGCTTTCCAGAAACCTCACCACCCTGCTCGCGTATTTGCTGGTGAGCGTTTTCGGCCTCATCCTGGCGATCCTCGCCGCCACCCCCGATCCGGACTCCGTCTCGAACCTTCCGGTCGATACCCTCTTCCAGTTCCAGGGAACCGTCGAATCGATCGCTTCCCCCCGACTCTTCCCCTATCCGACCACCTCCGCCCACGTCAGGATACACTCCTGTCGGGGGGATTCCGGTACCTGGCCGAGTCGAGGCCGTATTCACATGGTGATCCGTGGCCATCTCGACCGCCTTCTTCCCGGAGACCGATTCCAGACCCTGGGAGCGCTTCGAACTCGTAGAAGCGCCGGCAATCCGGGAGAATTTCACCGACCCCGAACCGGCAAAGACCGCTGGGCGAACCGGATCCTGCTCATTTCCAACCCTTCTGCCATCGAGAAAATCGGCCGATCGAATTCGCTGCGCTCTCGGGTCGATCGCTTCCGACACGACCAGGACCGACGACTGGCAAGCACCCTCCCGCCCGATGTCGCCGCACTGGCAAGCGCCCTCCTGCTCGGCCAACGAAACCGGGACCTGAAACCCATTTCCCGGGACTTTCGTCTCGCTGGAGTCTCCCATCTCCTGGCGATTTCGGGACTCCATCTCGGATTGCTCCTGGGGGCTCTTTCGAGACTGATCCGATCTTTACCTCTCCCGGCTCGAATAAGTCCCTACCTCCTTCTTCTCTCGCTCCCCGCGCTGGTCCTGGTCACCGGCTCCGCTCCCCCCGTCGTTCGGTCCGCGCTGGTCAGCGCGGGGGCCCTCCTCGCCCCCTTGCTGCATCGACGTGTCGATGCCCTCAACCTTCTCTCCCTGGCCGCCATCATTCAACTCATTCCGGACCCCCACCTGCTCTACACCCCTTCCTTTCAGCTCTCCTATGTCGCCTCGACCGGAATCGTGGTCGCTTCCCACCCCCTCCGATCGTGGCTCGAACCCTCTGAAAACATGCCAGGACGTCGAATTTTCAGATCGTTTCTCTCCGCCCTCGCGACCTCCCTGGCCGCCTGGACCTTCACCGTTCCCTGGACCGTCTTTCTGTTCGGCCGCCTGGTCCCGTTCGCTCCAATCGCTAGCGTCCTTCTTCTACCGATCTTCACCCTCACCCTTCTCACTCACTCCCTGGTCCTCTTATTCGGTGGCTGGATACCGATCTTCCCGGGCCCACTGATCGAAACTTCGATATTCCTCTCCCGGATCTTCCTCGACTGCGCGACCTGCCTGGGCCGGATTCCGTCAGCCCCTCTCCCCACCGGACTGCTGATCCCCAGCCTGCTCGCCTTCGCGAGTCTGATCCTTTTTCTCCGGATTCGATCGACTCCGCGACTACGCATGAGTTTTCTGTTTCTCTCTCCCTGGATCACCCTCACCTCTCTCCTGATTTCGCCATGGACCGATGAGCTTGCCGTCACTTTTCTGGATGTGGGGCACGGCTCCACCGCGGTGGTGCACCTCCCCGGACGTAAAGCCTTGATCGTCGACCCCGGATCCTCTTCGGTCGCCAACGTCGGAAAAAGAATCGTCCTCCCCTACCTCGAGGCGACCGGTGTCCGGACCCTGGTCGGCATCGTGGTCAGTCACGACGATGCCGATCATCACAACGGTGTCTCCTCCATTCTGAATCGATTCCCCGGACTCCCGATCTGGGTCTCTTCTTACATGGCCCAACGGTCACCGGAACGGATCGCCCGGTGGAAAAATTCCGGAGGTACTCTTCGGATCGTCTCCTCCCGCACCCCCTTCCTCCTGACCGAGTTCGTCGAGATGTGGAATCCATCCGAAGAAGTGGCCCGGACCGATAACGACAGTTCCCTGGTGCTTCGCATATCGAAACGAGGTCGATCCGTCCTCCTGCCCGGAGACCTCGAGGAAAAGGGGGTCGAAGACCTCTTACGCGCTTCGTTTCTAGTCCCCGCCCAGGTTCTGGCCGCGCCGCACCACGGAGCTCGACTGAACAATCTGGGGCGCCTCCTGAAAACCGCTCGAGCTGAACACCTCGTCGTGAGCGCCCGGAGCGGTTTCAGCGATCCCGAAGGACTTCAAATAGCCTCCCGAATGGGGCTCCAAGTTCACACCACCTGGAGTCGAGGGGCCGTCACGGTCCGCTGGACCGACGGACCGATCGAGATCTCATCCTTCCGCTAATTCGACCCGGTCTATCTTCTTCAGCGTCCCGCTTACTTGTCCAACCAATCCTTGCGAATTGTCCCCTCAATTTTCACCTCTTGCACACGAACCTCCCCCCCCAGAAGGACCAACCCGATGCTGCCGTCGCGAGGCCCATTTCTGCGTCCGCCGAATACTTTTTTCCCATTGATCTCAACCACCACATCATCCCCCTGGACCGAGACCACAAGGCGTCCTTTTCTCTTGGGGCGTAACACCGGGTCGGGCTTCGACTCAATCTGGGGAAGCCCTCCGTTAAAACTGGAAAGCATGTGCTTACCGATGTGCGACCCGATCATCGGCCTGAACCACCAGGGCTGATCTTCTCGAGCTTTCACCGAGGTGATCAGCAGGTAAGATCGGTGGGCTGTATCTCTCTTGAGGTTGTTGTTGAAGCTAAGACCAAAGTTGCCCACTTCGGGACCGTACTCGAACTGAACCTCGACCTTGAAGTCTCCCTTCAAAGGAGCCTTGAAATAGAGCCTCCGAACCCCGACCCCGTACAACTCACCCGCTTCATCCCATTTGAAGGAACCGTCTCCCACCGGATCCGAATGCCAATCCTTTTCAAATTGCGATTCGTCCTTGAAGTCGTACTCCAGACGAACTCGCCCACCCTTTTCCTCGATCACCCGCCCCGCGAAGAGCTCCTCGAGCGAGGGCGCCCGACCCGCCCCCTTTTCGGGTTCTTCAGGTTCCTCGGGTTCGGGAAGCAGAGAGTCCAGCCCTTCGAGGTTCTTTTCGATTTTCTCCCTGGCATCGCGAACCACCTGCGTTTCGGACAGCTCTTTGAGCAAGAATTCATAAGCCGAACGCGCTTGGGCCAGCGGCTTGAGGCGCTTTCGATATTCCTTCGAACTCCGGGCGCGTTCTTCCGATTCAAGCGCTTTCTCCAGCAACTGACGAGCCTCTCGCTCATCGTACTCTTGACGCTTCCAGCTGGAGAGAGCGCCAAAACGCTCCACATCCTCGCCCAGGGAGCCGGCCATTTCGAGCATGCGACCGGCACGATCCAGCTGGGTCCGGCTAGAGTTGACATCAAAAAGGAGCAAAACTCCCATGACGAGAAAATACTGCCCCTCGGAAAGCTTGGGGTCGTTCAGGATGAAGGGGTTGAGCAGATCCAACCGGCCTCGGACCAGAGCGGAAAAACTCTCTCCCGTTTCCGCTCCGCTGGATAACCGAATCGTGTATCGGTCTTCTTTGACCTTCGTGAGCCGAAAAAACTTTCCGCGTCGATCTTCACCCTTGTATCCGACCTCGGCCTTCTCGGCATACAACATCTCCGCCCCGCGGCGAGCGCTCTGATCCAGCGCCGAAAAGATCTGGACATCTTCACGCACCCGAGCAAGCCACTTTCGGTAGGGATCGAGCGTAAACATCTTCTCCCTCGATTTGACGATCGCCGCCAACGCATCAAAACGACGCTCCCCCAGCGCCTCTCCGAATTCTTTCATCATCTTTTCAAAGTTTTTTTGCTGATCCAGTCGAGCCCGGTCCTGTTCCCGATCCCGCTCCGCCTCGGTTTCGACAATCAAGGTATGGCGCTGGGAGGCGATCGCCTCGTCTCCGTACCCCTCGGATTTCCGATACGACGCGATGGCCTTCTCGTAATTCTTTTCGACCCTTGCCGCGGCGGCATCCTGACAGTGCAGACTCCAGGTGTCGGCCATACTGGCCTTCCAGATCCGGATATCGTCCACAACCGTCTCAAAGGACTTGGTATTCCGCAAACCAGCCCTGTCGAGTTCCTCCCGGAGACGTTCATATCGCTCGATCTTGCGCGCATAATTCCTGGAAAGATTGCCTTTTTCGATCTCTCCCTCCGCCTGAACAACCCGTGCGTTCGCATCTTCTTCGGCTCGTTTTCCGGTCTCTTCGAGCAGAACCTCCGCGTCATCCCTAAAGTCGGAGTCCTCAA
>JASMLP010000011.1 GCA_030748635.1 Planctomycetota bacterium | reverse complement strand
CGCCCCTCTTTTTGAGTTGGACAGGGGCGCACTGAAAGCGAGTACACACCCCAGAAACACTCCGCCCACTACCTATTTCCAATTCCTTAACAAGATCTCGGCTCCCGGTTCCGATCCCGGCATCCAGCTTGAAAAGCCGACAGTTTTTCCAACATTGCACCGGGTGGATCTCATTCGCCCCCCCAAAGGGCATCCAATACGCTGCCCGTCCCAGATCGAACGGCTCCTCCCACCCGATGTGCGCCGACACTCCTATAGATCTATTTCAGGTATTGCTTCGAGTGTTGATATAGTAATTCCGATACCTATCATCGAATGGACATTACCACGCACAACCTTTTCTCGGGCTCCAACGATGCAACGCAACGCCACCCTCATTGTCGCTCTCTGTGTCTCTTTGGCCGTCGTGTTCCTGCTCCTCTTCGGAACATCCCCCACTCCCACGAATCCAACGGCAGCCGAAAAGAGTGTCGCCTCTTCGGGATCCGGTTACGAATTACCCAATCGACCCGGAACAACCGGTCCAGCCGCTCGACCCCGGTCGGCTCCAGACGCCGCCCTGGCCTATCAATGGACCCCCGGAGACGTGCTGAAGTACCACTTCGAGATGGATCAACTTTCGGCCCTCGACCCTTCGGCTTCTTTTCTGAAATCGATGCAGGAGCAGGGCACTCAGATGGCCCCGATCAAACCCAACCGCAACCGGAGTCGGTTCGAAGGTCAATTGACACTGAAGGTACTCGCCCGCGAAGACGCGATCGCCACGGTCGTCTACAGCTTCGAGAACATGTCGGCCACGATGACTCGAAACAAGAACGAATTACCGGGCGAGGCCCGGCAAGCTCTCGGCAAGGCGGTCTCTCAGGAGGTCGTGGTCCGCATCGACAATCTGGGGCGAATTCACGGCGTCTCCACCGCCCCCAACCTGGTCCCCGCCCAGGCCAACTTCGTCCGGGGATTCGTGAGCGCTCTGCGTTTCCAGCTACCCCGGAAAAAATCGTCCACATGGGGCACCGAGGAGAGGGATCTTCTGGGCAGCTTCCTGGGTCGCTATCGCCTGGTGGAATCCAAGGATTCAGAGGATCTGGGAATCGAAAAATCAAAAGATTACCAATCGATCACAATGACCGGCCAGACCAACCCTCAGAAAAGCGGAGAAATCGAACCTAACTATTCCGGCGGTATTCTCGTCCAGTTCGACATCGACAAGGGACGGATTCAACTCCTTGAAGGGCAGGAACAGATCTTGATGACCGGAGAAAAACTTCCCTATCAGATCCAGGCCAATCTCCTCTGTCGCCTGCGGCTCCTCTCTTCGGAAAACTCTCCTTCGATCGTCCAAACCCCTGAAGCCATCGCCAACTTCCTGAGCCGTTGGAAAACCTCTGGCGACTTCCAGGCCGAATCGATCGCCGACGATCTCCAAGCCGAACGCGACGCGAGTAAAAAGGCTTGGGCCGAAAAAACCTCGCTCGATGCGTTACTGACCGGGTTGGATAAGCTTGCCACCGACCACATGACCTGGCTGCGTCAGGCCGGTCCGGTCATCAAGGCCCTCTCCACCTTCTTCGAATCCCGACCCGAAGAGCTCCGGGGAGCGCTCATCCACGCTCTGGACCCCAAAGCGCACGACTCGAAGGTGCGGCAGGCGATCCTGAACGCTATGGGGCGAGCCGGCACCCCCGAGGCCCAGGCGCTCCTGACCGAACTCCTGGGAAATGAATCGGCCGAATCCTTCTACCGAGGCTCGGCGCTCCTGGCCCTGTCCCACCTCGAAACCCCGACCACCGAAACCGTACGCACGGTGCGCGATCTCGCCACCCAGAAAGACAGCCTCGGCCTGCGCGCTCTACAGACCCTGGGCATTCTGGCGGATCGTCTGGCTCAGTCAGGTGACCCCCAAGCCTGCCAGAAACTGGTTGACATGCTGAACACTCGACTCGAAAACAGTCAGGACGAAATCGAAACTCGCCGGGCACTACTCGGCCTGGGCAACGCCGGTCGCACCGAGAGCGCAACAACAGTCAGCCGATACCTCGAAAACGATTCGGAGACGATTCGCACCAGCGCGGCCCAGGCCATGGCCCGCATGAAAACCGCCCAAGCAACCCGCCAGATGGCTCAAATGGTCAGTGAAGACCCCTCGGCCCAGGTACGAAGTCAGTTGATCAAATCTCTGGAACAACACGGTGGCCGAGAAGCGGAATCGGCTCTGAGTCGCGTGGTCCGGGAAGAAAACGAAACTCGGGTCCGTCGCACAGCACTTGCCGCCCTCTTACGTATGGACAATCAGGGGTCCTCCACCGTTCGGCAGGCAATCCAGTACGTGGCCACCAACGACCGAGACCCCAAGATCCGGGAACGGGCTCAGGCCCACCTCGATCGCACCAAACGCTGAGAGGTCCCTCTTTCCTTCCAGCGGGATTGACCCGGCTCTGTAAACCCTGGTGGTCACCATCCAACCGACCCGATAAACTTCGGAGAGTTTTTGGAGTTTGCCTGTGACCTTGAACCCATCTGAACCTCTCCCCCCACCGGATCATCTCGATTCGATCGTGGGCGATTTCTCGGCCCGGATCGATCTCAAGGCGACCCCGGCCGAACAGCATCAGCAAGCCGCTCGACTGGCAGAAGAACTCGGTCTTACCGGAGAGCAGTTCCGAGAAGTCCTGAACCTCCTCGGCCTGCCCGAAAGTCCAGCCGCGCCCGTTTCTTTCGCGGCCACGATCTCCCATCCAGCCGCCCCCTCCGCTCACCCAACCGTTCCCGAGGCCGAAACGCTCTTCGAGCCGGATGAATCGGCGAACCGGCCCCTCCCAGACGCACCGGACAGCCTGGCTGGCCCTGGAGACCGAACCGTTACAGATGTCCCGACAGAACGCACTCTCTTCGAAGGCGACACCCCCGACACTTCCCCCTCGTCGCTCCAAGACCCCACCCGAAGCCTCTTTGGGCTCGACGAACTCGAGCCCCTCGCCCAGGGAGGGATGGGACAGATCCTCCGGGGCGTCGACCCCAAACTGGGTCGTCAGGTAGCGCTCAAGGTGATTCTCCCCGAAGTGCGAGGCAGTCAAAGAATCCGCGAAAAATTCCTCAACGAAGCCCGCATCACGAGCCAGCTCGAACACCCCGGCATCATCCCGGTCCACAAGCTCGGCCAGACCACCGACGGCCGCGACTACTTCACGATGAAGCTCGTCCGTGGAACCACTCTCGAACAGGCTCTCCACGAACTCCGGAACCGGAAAGATCCCAAGGCGGTTCTTCGCGCGCGCCCCCAACTCCTGCGTCACTTCCTCAAGATCTGTGACGCCCTGGCTCTCGCGCACTCGCGACAGGTCATTCATCGCGACCTGAAACCCGAAAACATCATGATCGGAGAATTCGGCGAAGTTCTCGTGATGGACTGGGGACTGGCCAAATTCCTGGACGAAACCGAACCTTCCCCCCAGGCCGAACCGTCGACGATGAACCTCCCCTCGGTACCCACCGCCACCCTCGACGGTCAGGTTCAAGGAACCCCTTCCTACATGTCGCCCGAACAGGTCGAAGGGAAAATCGACGTCATCGACCAGAAAAGCGACATCTACGCGCTGGGCACCATCCTCTACGAGATCCTCTGCTTAGAACGCGCTTTTGCCGGCCGAAAAATCATTCAGATCTTCGCACGGATCCGAGCCGGGCGGTTCGCCTCTCCGCGCGAACGTTCTCCCCACCTCGGCATCCCCCACGAACTCGAAGCCGTCACCCTGAAGGCGATGGCCTCCGATCCCGCCCAGCGCTACGCGAGCGTCCCCCAACTCCAGAACGACATCCAGTCCTATCTCGATGGGCGAATTCTCGAGGTCGCCCGCTACAGCCCACTCCAGCGTCTACGCAAATGGGTGGCAAAAAATCGCACACTCTGCATGACCACCGCCGCAACCGTGGTGCTGACCAGCATCCTCTTTGGAGTGAACCGCTGGCGCGAACACAACAACACTCAAGCGCGGTTCCAAAACCTCATCGAGCGCAGCAACGCCCTTCTCCACGACCCGCGAATCATCGCTCGATTCTTGGAACCGAGAAACATCGTCGACAAATCCACTGGACTGGAACACCGCGAATCCCCAGCCGACAAGGAGGTCCGACAAACGATCCTGAAATCCTATCTTGCTCGCGCTCGACTGCTGGAGCAAGCTCTTCAGATCGAACCGAATCATCCTGAAGCTCAACAGCAAGTCATCGAAGTTGTCCTCACCATCGGGAAAACCGCTCGTTGGGGCCACGATTTTCTTCTCGCCAAGGAGTCCTTCGAACGACTCGAGACCTTCGGATATCCAAAAGCCAAGGTCAACGAACTGCTCGCCGGCATAAAAAGAGCCGAACAAGAACTCCGCCAATGGAGAAAGGATCGTCTAGACACAATTCTCGCTGATCTGGGAAAAGGGCTATCCCGAAAAAACCGGAAGAAAAGTGACCCAACATTCGATGACTATCTCTTCGAGGTGGTCAGCTATCGAAGTCGCCAAACGGTTACGATCTTGCAGCATCAACTCC